>JAAYLR010000173.1 GCA_012521815.1 Acidobacteriota bacterium | reverse complement strand
TGGCGCAGGGCGGCCGGGGCGGGAAGGGGAACGCGCATTTCGCGACCGCCACGAACCAGGCGCCGCGCTTCGCCCAGCCCGGCGAGGAGGGGGAGGAGCGGCGGCTGCGGCTCGAGCTGAAGCTGCTCGCCGACGTCGGCGTCGTGGGGCTGCCGAACGCCGGCAAGTCGACGCTGATCAGCGTCGTCTCGGCGGCGAAGCCGAAGATCGCCGACTATCCGTTCACCACCCTCGTGCCGCAGCTCGGCGTGGTGGCCGACGGGCCGCTCTCGAACCCGTTCGTCATCGCCGACCTGCCGGGACTGATCGCCGGCGCGGCGCAGGGCGCGGGGCTCGGCATCCAGTTCCTGCGCCACGTCGAGCGCTGCCGCCTCCTCGTGCACCTCGTCGACCTCGCCGCCGAAGGCAGCGCGGTAGCCGACCTGGAGACCGTCGAGCGGGAGCTCGCGGCGTTCAATCCCGAGCTGCTCACCCGCGCGCGGCTCGTGGTGGGGAGCAAGCTCGACGCGGCCGTGCCGGCGCGGCGCGAGGAGCTCGCGGCGGCGGCCGCCGCCCGCGGCCTCGAACATTTCGAGATCAGCGCCGCCACCGGAGCCGGTGTGCGCGCGCTCGTGGCCGCGATGGCCAGGGGGCTCGGGCAGTGAGGATCGGGCTGCTCGGCGGCAGCTTCGATCCGGTGCACACCGGGCACGTGGCGCTGGCGCGGGCGGCGCACGCCGAGCTCGCGCTCGACCGGGTGCTCTTCCTGCCCACCGCGCACCCGCCGCACAAGCCGGATCGCCGGATGGTCTCCGCGCTCGCCCGCTACACGATGGTGGAGCTCGCGCTGCTCGCCGAGCCGGGGCTCTACGCCTCGCCGATCGAGTGGACGCCGGGCTCGCCGGTCTACACCATCGACACCGTCGAGAGGCTGCGCGCCGACTACCCGCACGCCCGCCTCTTCCTCCTCCTCGGCGCCGACTCGTTCGCGGCGCTGCCGGCGTGGCGCCGGTGGGAGGAGCTCGTCGGCCTGATCGACCTCGCGGTCGCCGCCCGCCCCGGCTGGAGCCTGCCGGAGCTCACCGCCGGCGCCGCGCCGCCGCTGCAGGCCGCGATCGCCGCCGGTCGCGTGCATCTGCTCGCCGCGCCGCCGCTGCGCTGGTCGTCGACCGAGCTGCGCGCCACCTTCGCGCGCGGCGAGGAGCCGCCGGCGGGCGCGCTGCCGCCGCCGGTGGTAGACTACATCCGCAAGTACCGCCTCTATCGATGAGCGAAACGATCCCGGAGAGGCCAGAAACCCGCGAGTGCGTCCGCCTCGCCGTCGCCGCGGCGCTCGAGATCAAGGCGACCGATCTCAGCGTCCGGCATCTGACGCCGGTCACCGACTTCACCGACTTCTTCGTGATCTGCAGCGCCGCGAACGAGCGGCAGGCGCAGGCGATCGCCGACAAGGTCGAGGAGCGTCTGCGCGAGCGGGGAGTTCGCCCGCTCCACTCCGAAGGGCACAACGTGGGGCAGTGGATCCTGCTCGACTACGGCGACTTCGTCCTCCACGTCTTCCAGGAGGAACGCCGCCGCTTCTACGCGCTCGAACGGCTCTGGGGCGATGCTCCCGACGTGACGAGCGAGCTCGCCGCGTGAGCGCGGCCGCCGACTCCCTCGCCCGGCTCCTCGCCGCCACCCCCTCTCTCCTCCCGCTCGCGCCCGCCCTCGCGCGGGCCGCGGCCGCGTCGGCGCCGGTGCTGGTGCTCGGGCCCGCGGGCAGCGGCCGCTCGACGCTCGCGCGCGCTCTCCACGCCGCGAGCCCGCGCGCCCGGCGGCCGCTCGTCGAGGTTGACCCCGGCGCCTTCCCGGCACCGCTCTTCGAAAGCGAGCTCTTCGGCCACCAGCCCGGCGCCTTCACCGGCGCGGTGCGGGCGCAGCCGGGGCGGGTGGCGGCGGCGGAGGGCGGCACGCTTCTCCTCGATCCGATCGAGAGCCTCCCCCTGAACGCGCAGGCGAAGCTCCTCCGCCTCCTCGCCGAACGGCGCTACGCCCCGCTCGGCGGTGCCGAGCGGGAGGCCGACGTGCGCTTCCTCGCGGTCGGTCCCGACGACCTGGGCGACCGGCTCGCCCGGGGCGCGTTCCGCGCCGACCTCTACTACCGCCTCGAGGTGCTCACCTTCCGGCTTCCGGCGCTCGCCGAACGCCCCGGCGATCTCGAACCGCTCGCCGCGGCGCTGCTCGCCGATCTCGCGCTCCGGCTCGGCCGCGGCGCACTCCGCCTCGCTCCGGAGTCGCTCGCGTGGATGCGGGAGTACCCGTGGCCGGGAAACGTGCGCGAGCTGCGCAACCGGCTCGAACGGGCGGTGGTGCTCGGTTCCGGCGAGGAGGTGGCGCCGGCGCGGCCGGCCGGCGCCGGCGAGCGCCCGCGCCCGCTCGCCGAGGTCGAGGCCGAGGCGCTCCGCGCCGCCCTCGCCTGGACGCGGGGGCATCAGGGCGAAGCCGCGCGGCTCCTCGGGATCAGCCGCAAGGCGCTCTGGGCGAAGCGGCGCCGGTACGGCCTCCCCTGAAGCGGCGATCGCGCTCAGTCGCGCTCGTGGTGGGGGAGCTCGTCGGGGATCGGCAGCGCGAGCTCGACGTAGCCCGAGAACCGACCGTCGCGGAACCACGGGAGGTGATGGATCATCTTCCGCACCCCGGCGCGGCGGACGGTGTAGTGGCTGGGGGAGCGCGAGTCGTAGAGCGCCTGGAGCTGGCTGCGCGCGGGTTCCGGATGGCAGGCGAAGAGGTCGGTGCCGAGGAGCGCCGCGCCCCCCTCGGGGCCGTATGCCTCCCGGGCGCGGGCGTTCATCGCCACGATCTTCCCCTCCGCATCGCTCACCGTGATCCCCACCGGCAGCTCTTCGATCCAGTCGTGCTCGGACATCGCCTCTCCCCCGCCGGCATCCCGGGCCGCCGGCGGGGGAGATCTTAGCGAAGCGGGCGAGCCCGCTCGCGCCTCAGCGCGGGACCGGGCACCAGTCGTCGAAGCCCCGCGCGCGCTCGCGACGGTCGAGGGGGCGCGGGAAGCGGGGGAGGAGGCCGAGCTCGACGAGCTGGGGCCGGTACTCGTAGCGGAGCCGCACGACCGCCGCGGGCTCGGCTTCGAGATCGAGCCAGACCTGCCGGACGCGATGCTCGGTCTCCCGGCCGATGCCGGTGGCGGCGTGCGCCTCGGAGAGCGCCCCGGCCGCGGGCGCGCGGGCGCTCTGCCGCCGGGCCGGAGCGCCATCGAGGAACGCCACGGGCGGCTCGGGTTCACGCTCGGCGAAGAAGACCGCCTCGATCACCCCGAGGTTCGCGGTCTCGCCGAGCTTGGCGCCGTACGAGTCGGGTTCGCTCGTGAAGTAGAAGCGGCGGGCGGCCGCGCCGCTCACCTGCCAGCCGGCGATCTCGACCGTGCCGTATGGCGGCAGCACCCACTTCCGGGCGCTCCGGGCGTCGCCGTGCCGGGCGTCGAGGGTATTCAGGCCATCCACCGCGAGGGCCACGGCGACCCGGCGGGGGAGGGGGTTGGTGAGACGCAGCACGTACTCGCGGCCGGGGAGCGCCTCGACGTAGACGCTGCCGCGCCCGTGCAGCTCGGGCCGCGGCGTGCCGTCGACGAGCAGCTCGAGGCCGAAGCCCCGCTCGCGGGCGGCGGCGGCGGGGCGGGCGGCGAGCGGGAGAGCGGCGGCGAGGGTGAGGAGGAGAGCGGCGAGCGAGAGCGGACGGAAACGGTTCATGGGAGCCTCCTTTCTGCCCCATGAGACCGGGGAGGGAACGAAGAGTTCCCTCGAGAGATGGCAACCGTCCCCTCGTCAGCCGTCGCGGCGGAGGCGGTAGTCGCCGGGGGAGAGCGCGAGGCGGCGCAGCCGCTCGGCGAGCGCCCCGGGCTCGCTCCCCTCCGGGAGCGGCTCGTCGAAGCGGAGCTCGCCGTCCGGCAGGAGGGTGAAGCCGATCTCCGAGCCGGGAGCGGGAGCGAGCGGCTCCGGCAGCGTGAGCGTGCGCGGCGGCTCGCCGGTGCCGGCGAAGAGGGTGCAGGCGACCTCCCCGCTCCGCGTCGCCGCCGCGGACCGGGCTGCCATGGTGAGCGCCTCGCCGCCCGGCTGCCGCGCCGCGCGAGCGCGCGCTGCCCGGGTGCCTTCGGCCGTTTCGCGCTCCGGCGTCGCGCGTCGGGAGAGCGAGGGACGAGCCGGCGGTGGCACCGCTCCATCGGCGGCCGTGCCGAGAGCCACCGGGGTCGCAGGCGGTTCGGCCACGGCCGCGGGTTTGGCCTCCGCCTCCGATCGTGGCATCGCCTCCTCGGCCGGAGCCGCCGCCTCACGCAGCGCGGCGGGTGCCGGCCGGGTCGAGGGCGCCCGCGGCGGCGAGACCGTGGCGGGGGCGGGCGGGACCTCCGGGAGGGGAGGCGGCAGCGTGACGGGCTCGGGCTCGGGGGCGCGCTCACCGGCCCGGGGTGCTGTCGGCACCTCCACGGGGACCGGTGTCTCCGGTGCGACGCGCCAGACGATCCAGCCGGCGAAGGAGATCGCCAGCACCGCGGCCAGCGCGGCCACGCTCCGGGCGGCGAGGCGCCAGGGGCGGCGGGGCGCGAGCCGTTCGCGCTCGGCCGCCCGCAGATTCGCCATGACCCGCGCATGGAGGAACGGCGGTGTCGACTCTTGGTCGAGCTCCCGCAGCGTCGCCCGGGCTTCCTCCCAGAGGGCGACGGCTCGTGCGCAGTCGGCGCAGGCGGCCAGATGGTCACGCGCGGCGGGGGAGGTGATCTCCCCGGTCTCGTCCAGTTCGCGCCGGAGCTCCTCGCATCTCATGGCCAGATCCCTTCCAGATGCTGCCGCAGTGCCCGCCGGGCGCGCGCCAGCCGCGACCGGACCGTGCCGAGCCGGCAGCCGAGCGCCGCGGCGGCCTCTTCGTACGAAAGCCCCTGCATCTCGCAGAGGAGGAGGACCTCCCGGTGCTCGGGCGTGAGCTTGGCGAGCGCTCGGCTAACGGCCCGGCGCAGCTCCGAGCCCCGGGCCGCGGCCTCCGGGCCCGGTGCCGGGTCGACGAGCTCCCGTTCGAAGCGGGAGGAGGGATCCTCCTCTTCACCCCCCGCGAGCGGCACCGAGCGCCGGGCGGCCCGCGCGCTGGCGCTCGCGAGGCGGTTGCGACAGACATGGATCGCGATTCCCGTCGCCCAGGTCCGGAAGCGCGCCTCCCCGCGGAACGCGCCGAGACCCCGGTAGATACGCAGGAAGGTCTCCTGCACCGCGTCGAGAGCCTCCTCCTCGTCGCCGAGAAGCCGCCGGGCGAGCCGGTAGAGAGTACCCTCGTGGCGGGCGACGAGACGCTCGAACGCCGCCTCGTCGCCAGCCCGGGCGGCCGTCACCTCCACCCGGTCGGGATCGTCGACGGCGGCGCGGGGCGCGGGGCGGACCCAGGAGAGCACGGCCAGAGGATAGGCGAAGCCGGGGCTCGGAGGGGCGCCCATGCCGAATGAGACCGGACCGCGGCGGCGGAGTTCCCCCGTGCGGCCACGGTTGGCGGCGTTCCGGGGGAGAATCACTCCCGCATGGAGACCTCCACCCATCCGGGCGACGAGCTCGAGCTGTCGATCGACCTCCGCCTCGCCCCTGGCGAGTCAGCGGCAACGCGGGCTGCCGAGATCGCCCGCGAGCAGACGGTCGAGCTCGACCTCGCGCTCGTGCCGGAACCGGTGCGTGCCGCCGCGGCCGGCCGGGTCGTGGCGGTGGCCGAGACCGGCCCGCACCGGGCGCATGCCCGGCTCGCCTTCCCCGCGGCCGCGGCGGGCGCCGAGCTGCCGCAGCTCCTGAACCTCCTCTTCGGCAACATCTCGATGCAGCGCGGCGTCCGCCTCACCGCGGTGCGCTGGCCGGAAGCGCTGCTCGCGGCCTTCCCGGGACCGGCCTGCGGCGTGGACGGGCTGCGCGCCCGCTGCGGGGTGACCGTGCGCCGGCCGCTCCTGCTCGCGACGCTCAAGCCGCTCGGGCTCGGCGCGAGCGAGCTGGCGCAGCTCGCCGGGCGGCTCGCCCGCGGCGGGATCGATCTCGTCAAGGACGACCACTCGCTCGCCGATCAGCCGTGGGCGCCGTTCGCCGAGCGGGTGGCGCGCTGCCAGGAGGCGGTCGCGGCGGCGAATCGCCACGGCCGCTCCTGCCTCTACGTGCCGAACCTGACCGGTCCGATCGATCGCCTCGGCGAGCGCGTCGAGATGCTCACCAGCCTCGGCGTGCGGGCGGCGCTGATCGCGCCGCTCCTCGTCGGGCTCGACACCGTGCGCTCGCTCGCCGCTCGCTCCGGGCTCGCGCTCCTCGCACACCCGAGCCTCTCCGGCGCCCTCCTCGGCGCGACCCACGGCTTCGCTCCCGCGCTTCTCTGGGGGGAGCTCTTCCGCCTGGCCGGGGCCGACGGCGTCATCTACCCGCACGCGGGGAACCGCTTCCGCTTCACCCGGCGCGAGTGCCTCGACGTCGCCGCCGCCCTGCGCCGCCCGCTCGGCGCGTTCGCCCCGGCCTTCCCGGTGCTCGGCGGCGGCATGGACGCGGCGCGGATCCGGCGACTGCGCCGCCTCTACGGTCCGGACACGATCTTTCTCGCCGGCGCGAGCCTGCTCGGTCACCCCGCGCCGGAGGAGGGCGCCGCCGCTCTGCGCCACGAGATCGAAAGGGAGCCGTCGCCGCCCGGGCGTCTGTCCGGATCGCGCTGAGCGCGAGCTGGAGCTGCGACAGGGCGTGCCGGCAACCGGTCGCCGGCCAGGTCACGACGGCTTCTCGGGCTTCGGGCTCTCCTTCCCGCCCCTCCCCACGCCCAGGAAGGTGGCGATCTCCTCGATGACCGCGAGCGCGACGCTGCCGTGTCTCTGCGTGTACTCGAGCGGGGTGATCGTCCCCTCGCCCTCGAAGAACAGGTGGTTGAGCCGGGGGAAGAGCCGGAAGCCGACGTCCGCCCGGTCGCCCAATGCCCGCTTCCAGCCCTCGAGGTCCTCGGCGGTCACCTGGTAGTCGCGCCCCCCCTGCAGGAAGAGCATCGGCTGCGTGACCTTCTTCGCCGCCGCGGCCGGATCGTAGCCGCGCAGGTCGAGCCAGTACGCGGGCATGGCTCCGAGGATCCTCGTCGTCGATCCCTTGTCGGTTTCCGAAAGGGCCCGGATCCGAGCGACCGCGCCCGCAAGCTCGTCGAGCTGCTTCTTCTCCTCGGCCGACAGGCTGTCTCCGGCGAGAGAGAGGAGATGGTTCGTCTGCTGGAGAATCAGCTCTTCGAGCGACCGGGTCGGGCCGGCGAGGCTGATGAAGCCGGCGAGACCGAGCGGTTCGGCGGCGAGGGCGATCCGCGGCAGGAGGTACCCGCCGAGGCTGTGGCCGAGGATGAAGATTCGCCGCAGTGGAGTTGCCCCGGTTTCGTGGACAGCTATGCTCTGGTGAGCGGAGGAGTCCAGGATGCCGAAGTCACATCCGCCGTACCCAGCGGAGTTTCGGGCCCGGATGGTCGA
>JAAYLR010000172.1 GCA_012521815.1 Acidobacteriota bacterium | reverse complement strand
GAGTCGTACTTCCCCCGGCAGTCCTGGACGACGCAGACGTACCCGCGGCTCGCCCAGAAGCGGCCGTGCTCGACGTAGCCGGCGTCGTTGTTGCCGTACGGCGTGCGGGAGAGGACGACCGGAAACGGCCCCTCTCCCACGGGGTAGTAGATGTCCGTCGAAAGCAGCACGCCGTCGCGCATCGGCACGAGCACGTTGTTCTCCATGCGCACCTCGTACCGCGACGGGGAGAGCTTCGCCTCGTCCCAGAGCCGGACCTCCGCGGCCGGTTCGGCGGCGCCGCACAACGCTGAAGTGAGCAGGCAGAGGAGGAATCCCAGGGCGGTTCTCATCGCTCTCGCCTCCTGACGAGGATCGGGAGCTCCCTCACGGTCCAGCCATCCGGGATGTCGCTGGGCATGCCGTGCAGGAGAGCCATGGATGGGATCGGGTGCGATCCGTCAGCGTACCACGCGGTGCAGCCGCCGCTGGAGACGGAGGCTGCCGGCGACCCCGAGCAGGAACGCGAGCGTGCCGAAACTCACCGCGCGGCCGGCGACGAAACCGCGCGGCCGATAGACCAGCTCGATCTCGCTCCTCCCGGCGGGGACCCGCAGCGCGAGGAAGGCGTGGTTCGCGAAGGCGAGCGGGAGCTCGCGTCTGCCCGAGAGCGCGCGCCAGCCCGCCCAGGCGGTCTCCGCCACCACCACCCAGCTCTCCCGTTCGAGATCGGTGCGCAGGTGATAGGCGCCGCTCGCACGCCGTGCGATCTCGACCCGGCCGGGGCCGTTCGCCTCCTCCACCGTCGCCTCAGGCCGTGCCGCGCCCGCCTCTTCGATCCAGGCCACCGCGGCGAGCTCGGTCGCGGTCGCCATCTCCTCGCGCGTCACCATCCCGTGCGGGACGAGCCGCACCCGAGACGGCACCGTGGCGCGCGGGAGCTCCTCCCGGTTGCGCAGGAGCCGCGCGTTGGGCAACTCGTCAACGATCTCCCAGCCGGCGGGGACCGGCCCTCCGGGATCGGTCACCGCCCAGCGCACGCCGAGGAAGTCGAGAAACGGGTTCTCGAGATCGTCCACCCGGTTGAACCAGACCGGCTGACGCTCGCTCCAGAGCTCGGCGAGCTCGTAGAAGCGGAGGAAGTTCAGCGCCTGGTAGCCGCGCACGTCCTCGAGCCGGTGGTGGGTCGCGGTCGCCGGCACCAGCGCGTACCTCTCTCCCACGACCCGGAAGAGCCCCGGATCGGCGGCGATCCGGTCGAGCGGCGCCACCGGCGGATAGAACGCCGCCCGTGGCTGGGCGGGAAAGAGCCCGCCCATCTCCACCCGGCGCTGGGCGAGGAGGAGCAGGAGGGCGGCCACCGCGAACCGCGCCCGCCCGGGGAGCCGCCGCGCCGTGAGGGCGAGGAGCGCGGGAGGAGCGAGGAGGGCCGCCGTCTGCAGGGCGAGGCCGCGCTTCGAAAAGCCCGCGAGCAGGAGCGGCCCGGCGAGGAGCGCGACCGCGAGGGTGAGGGCCGCCGTCCAGCCGAGCGCGAGGGGCGGCAGCCACCGCGACCGCACCTCGCCGGCCACCTCCAGACCAATCGCGGCGAGCGCCGTGAGCGCCCAGGCGGCCACGAACCAAAGCCGGTCATTGAGCACGAGCGAGAAGAGCGGGAGCCGCGCGAGCAGGTCGCTCACCCCGGGCGCCCCGACTCCCGCCCCGAGGCCGAGGAGGAGGAGCACCGCGAACACCCACCGCCGCGGGTCGCGCCCCGCCCCGAGCCCGAGGAGGGCGAGCGGCACGAGGAGGCTGCCGGCGTACGCCGTGCCGGGCAGCCGCCAGGAGAGAGGCACCGGCAGCTGCGGCTCCCGCGGCGAGCCGAAGGCGAACGGCACCGCCGCGACGAGGAGATGGCGCGCCGCATCCGGCCAGGGCGCGCTCTCCCGCCGCGCGAGCAGCTCCGCTCGCAGACCCAGCTCGCGCGTCTGCGGCATCACCTCCAGGATCGGGAGGAGGTAGATCGCCGCGAGGAGGAGCGCGACCAGCCCGGCGCCGAGCCCGGTGGCGAGCGAGCGCCCCGGCCGGCGGGGCGGCGCCAGAAACCACTCCCCGGCCGTCCAGAACGCCCCGGCCACGATCACGTGGAACGCCGTCTCCGGGTGCCCGGCGAGGAGCACGCAGAGGAGCGTCACGGTGAGGAGCAGCGCCGACCTGACCCCCGGCTCGCGCACGGCCCGGCGGCCGCCGAGCGCCACGAGCGGCAGCCACGCCGCCGTCACCCCGAGCGGCCAGTGGATCCAGAAGAGGACGAAGCCGGAGAACGCCCAGCCGGCGGCCCCGGCGAGCGCCGGCCACACCCCGAGGTCGAGCTCGCGCAGGAAGAGCCAGCCGGCGAGTGCGGCGACGAGCAGCGCGAGCGCCGCCTGCACCCCGAGGAAGAGCGGCAGCGGCAGCCAGAGCGCGAGGAGGTAGAGCGGATAATACGGCGCCGCCTGCGCCGTTCCGGCGAGCGGGTCGCCACAGAGCTGGTACGGGTTCCAGAGCGGCCACTCGCCGGCGCGCCAGCTCGCGAGCATCGCCGCCCGCCAGGGAGCGATCTGGGAGCCGACGTCGGTGTAGATCCCCGGGGCGGTCTCCGTCACCCCGAACGCCGCGCGCACGCCCTCGTACGGAACGGCGTTGAGCCCGAGGTCGGCCGGTGCCCAGACGCGGCCGGCGAGAAACGCCGGACCGGTGAAGAGGAGCGGCAGCAGCACGAGACAGAGGGCGATCCGGCGGGGGATCGGCGTCACCCACCGTGCCGCCGAACCGACCAGGAGCACGGCGAACAGGAGGTAGGCAGCGAGCGCGAGCATGGGCGATCCGGCGGAAGGTTAGCAGCGCCCGCCGCGAACCGAGCGCATATACTGCGCCCGCCCCTGCCCCCGTCTTCGTGAGACCCCCGTCGGGGCGCACGACATGGTCGAGCTGCTGCGCCACCTCCCGCTGATCGGCTTCCTGCTCGCGATCGAAACGCTGCTCGCGCTCTTCGCATGGCGTCTCGCGCGACGCTTCGGTGCGCGCCTCCACGGCCGCGACCTCGCCTTCGGCATCGCGGTCACCCTCGCGGTGCTCGCCCCGTTCCTCCTCTCCCCCGCGCTCCTCGTCCCCACCGCGACGCTCGCCGAGCAGATCCCCGGCGCGGCCCAGACTGGCCCGCCCGATCCGTACGACCGGGGGCTCAACGACGCGGTCCTCCAGTTCTTCCCCTGGGAGGCCGAGGTGCGGCGGGCGTTCGCCGCGCGGCGGCTCCCGTTCTGGTCCGACGCG
Organism: Acidobacteriota bacterium; assembly: GCA_012521815.1. Classification (GTDB taxonomy): domain Bacteria; phylum Acidobacteriota; class Thermoanaerobaculia; order Multivoradales; family JAGPDF01; genus JAAYLR01. The sequence continues at coordinate 10,833 of JAAYLR010000172.1, read as the reverse complement.
CTCGACGGGGGCAGCAACCTCTGGGGGAACCCGCAGGCGCAGATCCTCTCGCCGCTCGCGCTCCTCGCCCGCCTCGCCCCGCTCCACCACTTCCTGCTCGCCGGCCTCGCGTTCGCGCAGCTCGTCGCCTTCGCGGGCACGCTCGCGCTCCTCGCGCGGCTCGGGGTGCGGCGGTGGGCGGCCCGGCTCGGCGCCCTCGCCTTCGCCCTCGGCGGCGGCTTCGCCCCGTGGGCCGTCTTCCCGCACCGCAACGCCCTCCCCTGGGTCCCGTGGGTGGTGCTCGGCGCCCTCCACCTCGCCCGCCGCCGCGACCGGCGGGCGGTGCCAACGGTGACGCTCCTCACCGCCGCGCTGCTGCTCGGCGGCCACCCGGAGATCGCCGCCGCCGGCTGCGGCCTCGCCGGGCTCGTCGCCCTCACCCTCTGGTCGCCGCGGATCGGCTGGCGCCGGGCGGGGGCGGCGTGGGGCGCCACGCTCCTCCTCGGCTTCGCCCTCGCGGCGCCGCAGTGGCTTCCCCTCTTCCACCTCGTCGCCGGCTCCGAACGGAGCGCCGAACAGCGCGAGGCCGCCGCGACCGCCGGCCGCAGTGCCGGCGCGCTCGGTTTCGAAGGGAACGGCGAGATCCTCCTGCTCGGCCTCCTCCACCCCTCGCCGGTGCCCGACGGGTCGCCGGAGGGGCACCCGCCCCCCGGCTCGCGCCCTCTCTGGAGCCACCAGATGAGCGCCTACGTCGGCCTCGCCGGCCTTGCCGGTCTCGCGCTCCTCCTCGCCGCGCCCCCGCCCCGGCGGAGCTGGCCGTTCCTCGCCGTGGGCCTCTACACGCTCCTCGCGCTCGCCGACTTCGCCCCCCTCGCCCGCGCCACCCGGGCGCTGCCGCTCCTCCGCCTGGTCGAGGACTCGCGCTTCATGCCGGTGGGCACGCTCGCGCTCGCGGTGGCTGCCGCTCTCGGGCTCGGAACGCTCCGCCGGCGCCGTGGGCAGGGCCGGCGGGCGGTGGCGCTCGGCGGCGCGGCGGCGGCGAGCCTCCTCGCCGGCGCCCCCGGCGGGGCGCTCGCGCTCTGGACCGGGATCGCGCTCGCCGCGGGCCTCGCGCGGCGCCGTGTCCGCGCCGCGGCGCTCCTCCTCGTCGCGATCACGCTCGCCGACCTCGTCGGCTGGGAGTGGCGGCTGCTGCCGCGCGGCGAGCGGGCGCACTTCTATCCGGAGACCGCCTTCATGGCGCGGGTCGCCGCCGAGCGGGAGCCGGCGCGGGGGGCGCGGGTGACGGGGCACGACCTGCTCGTCTACCCCTCGACCCTGACCCTCTACGGGCTCGACGAAGCCCGCCCGTACAACCCGCTCGCGCCCGCGCGGCAGCTCGCGACGCTCCGGGCCGCCTTCGACTACCGCCGGCAGGTCGACCACTACTTCAGCCCGCTGCGCCGGCTCGAACACCCGTTTCTCGACTTCCTCGCCGTCTCCACGGTGGTGAGCAACGCCTATCTGCCGCGGCCGGAGGGGTTCGAGCGGATCGACTCCGGCGAGGCGCTGCCGCAGCCGTTCGTGCTCCTGCACAATCCCGGCGCGCTCCCCCGCTGGTTCCTCGCCACCGGCGCCGACGGCGTGCCGGAGGAGGAGCTCGCGGCCTGGATCGAACGGATGACCGAGCCGCGGAGAGTGGCGGTCGCCCCCGCCCTCGCCGCCACCCTGGAGGCGCCTCTCGCCGCCGGCGAGGTACGGCGCACCGGCGGCCGGCCGGGGCGGATCGAGCTCGCGCTCGCGGCGCCGGCGCCGGGCCCGGCGCTCCTCGCGACCTCGATCCCCGGCCCGGACGGCTGGCGGGTGCGCGCCGACGGCGTTCGTCTCGAGTCGCTCGCGATCAACGGCGCCTACCTCGGAGCGCACCTGCCCGCAGGCACCCGCCGGGTCGAGCTCCGCTTCCGGCCCCCGGGCCTCCTGGCCGGCTGCGGGCTCGCCCTCGGTGCGCTGCTCCTGCTCGCCGCCGGCCGGTGGCGGCGCGAGGGTACGCATGCACGCTGAACGCACCGCACCGCCGCCCCCGCCGAGGCGCAGGCCGCGGTGGCACCCCCCGCTCCTGCTCGCGCTCCTCCTTCTCGCGGGGGGCAACGGCGTCGGGTTGGTGAGGCAGGTGCGGGCGCTCCGCGCGGCGCTCCCCTACCTGCGTACCGCCGATCTCCCGCCGTTCGCCTGGCGGGCCCGGAGCGCCCCCGTGGCGAGCCTCGAACGGCTCCTCACCGCCGTCGATTCGTACCTCGGGCCCGGCGTGCGGGTGCGGGTCGTGGTCCCGGAGGAGCTCGCCTCCGAGGCACACTACGTCCGCATGTGGGCCGCCTATCTCCGCCCCGGCGCGTTCTGGCACACGCCCGACGACGCTCCCGGGGATCGGCCGGGCGATCTCGTCCTCACCTGGCGCAGGCGCCTCGACGACCCCCGGGTCGCGCTGCTCCTCGACACCCCCGAAGGGGCGCTCTACCGGCGGCTGCGATGAGCTGGCTGCTCCCGTTCGCCCTCGCGCTCCTGCTCGCCCTCGCGGGACCGGCGCTCGCCCGCCGGCTCGGGTTCGCGGTCGCCGCGGACGACCCCGCGCTCGCCCTCGCCACCGGCCTCGTCGCCCTTCACGCCGTCGCCCTCGCGGCCTCGCTCGCCGGCCTGCCCTGGCACTGGCTCTTCCCGCTCCTCCCGCTCGCGCTCGCCTGGCTCGCGGCGGCAGACCGGACCCCGCGCCCGGAGCGGACCGGCCGCCGGCGCCCCGGCCTCGCCGACCTCGCGGTGCTCGCCGCCGTCGGCCTCTTCGCGCTGCTCGTCGCCCGCGACTGGGTGACCACGCCCGACTTCATCTACCACTGGGGACTCAAAGCCGAACGGTTCGCGCTCGCCGACGGGATCGACTGGCCGTTCCTCGCCGATCCCGCGGTCGCCGGGCTCCACCCGGACTATCCGGTGCTCTGGCCGACGCTCGCCGCGCTCACCGCCCGCCTCGCCGGGCGGTTCGAGGCGCCGCTCCTCCTCCTCTGGACGCCGCTCCTCCTCCTCGCCCTCCTCCTCTCGATCCGCCGGACGCTCGCCGCGGAACCGCTCTCCCCCGCGATCCGGGGCGCCGCGCTCGCCTGGCTCGCCTGCGGGCTCGGCGCCTTCGCCATCGGCCACCGGACGGCGGGCGCCGCCGACTGGTTCCCCGCGCTCGCGCTCGTGCTCGCGGTCCCCGCGCTGATCGCCCCCCGGTCGGCCGCCGGGGAGGCACGGATCGCCGTCGCCGCGGCGCTCGCCGCCGCCGCGAAGATCGAGGGGATCGTCCTCGCCGCGCTCCTCGTGCTCGCCTTCGGCCTGCGGCCCGGAGCGCGGCCGCGCTGGCGGGCGCTCCTCGGAGCCGGCCTGCCCGCCGCCCTCCTCACCCTGCCCTGGCTCGTGCAGGTGGCGCGGTTCGATCTCTTCACCGCCACGAACACCGGCGCGCCCGCGCTCGCCCGCTGCGCGGAGATCGCCCCTGCGGTCTTCCGCGTCGCCCGCACGCCGGAGTGGCAGGGGGCACCCTTCGCGCTCCTCCTCTGGCCGCTCCTCCTGCTCCGGCCCCGGCTGCGCGCGCTCGCCCTCGTCCTCGCCGGCCAGGCCGGCTTCTACCTCTGGACCTACCTCACGAAACCGGTGGACACGGAGCTGCTCGTGCTCGCGTCGCTCCCGCGGCTGCTCCTCCACCTCCTCCCCGCGCTCCTCCTCGGCCTGCTGCTCGCCACGGCGCCACCCGGGGAGAGCCGTCCCGCAGAGGAAGAGAGATGAACGGTCCCGGCGCCTTCGACCTCGTCGGCCTCCTGCTCGAACGCTTCGGTCTGCCCGCCACCGTGGAGCGGGAGATCGCCGCGGAGGACGAGATGCTCCTCTGGCCGCTCGAACACCATGGCGGCGACCTGGCGCTCGCCCGCGCCGACTACTTCGCCGACGGGGTGCGGATCCTCTCCCTGCTGCGACAGCTCGTCGCCTGGCGCTGGGGGAGCTGGGAACGGGTCGGCTCGCTCCTCGACTTCGCGGCCGGCTACGGGAGGCTCACCCGCCTCCTCGTCCACACCCTGCCGCCGGAACGGCTCGCGGTCGCCGAGATCCTCCCCGGCGCCCTCGACTTCCAGCGGGAACGGTTCGGCGTCGCCACCCTCCCCTCGACCGCGCAGCCGGAACGGTTCGCCTGCGCGCGGACGTTCCAGCTCGTGCTCGCCGGCTCCCTCTTCACCCATCTGCCGCGCGCGGCCTTCACCGGCTGGCTCGGCCGGCTCGCCGCGCTCGTCGCCCCCGGCGGCCTGCTCGTCTTCTCGGCCCACGATCTCGGGTTGCGGCCCGCGGGAGAGCCTCCACCCGCGGATGGCTTCCTCTTCGAGCCGCGGAGCGAGAGCCGCGCGCTCGCCCGGGAGGAGTACGGATCGACCTGGGTGAGCGAGGCGTTCGTGCGGGCGGCGCTCGCCGAGGCCGCCCCCGGGCGCGACTGCCTGCGCCTCCCCCGCGCCTACTGCGGCTTCCAGGATCTCTATCTGGTGGGAGCGCCGGGCGAGACGCTCGCGCCGCCGCCGGTGCTCGATCTCGGTCCGGATGGGCATGTCGAGAAGGTGGCTTTCCCCGGCCGGGAGCGCCTGTCGCTCTCGGGCTGGGCTCGCGACCCGAGCACCGACTCGCCACCGGCCGCGGTCGAGCTCCATCTCGGCGACGGCCGCTCGTTGTCGCTGACGCGGTTCTCGGTCCGTCCCGATCTGCCGTGGCCCGGGCCGTGCGGCTGGCAGACGGAGGTGGAGCTCCCGGCCGCCGCCAACCCCGGCTCCTGGCCTCTCGTGGTGCTCGCGTACGGGACGGGCGGCTCCCGCTCGATCCTCCACGCCGGTTCGGTCGCGAGCGCCCACGTCGCCGCCGAGCGCGCGCGGCGCGAGGCGCTCTTCGCCGAGGCCTCGCGCCGTCACGTGCGTCTCGGCTGGGAGCACGAGGTGTTGCGAGCGCGGCTGGCGGCGATGGAGGCGAGCCGCTTCTGGAAGCTGCGCTGCGGCTGGTTCGCGATCAAGCGGGCCCTGGGCCTCACCGAGGAGCGCTGAGCGCCTGTGATAGCTTCCCCCGCCTGATCACCGGCAACCCGCCGCCACCGCCTTCACCTGATACCGCCGTGCGCCGCCGCCACACCGTCGTCCTCGACCTCACGGAGCGCTGCAACCTGCGCTGCGTGATGTGCTACTTCTCGACCACCGACCGGCTCCGCTTCCCGCCGTTCGGCCGCGAGCTGGCGCCGAACGGGAACATGCCGCTCGCCACCTTCGAACGGATCGCGGCGACCTACTTCCCGCACGCCTGGCGGGTGGCGCTCGGCTGCGCCGCCGAGCCGCTGATCCACCGCGAGTTCGGCACCTTCGTGCGCATCGCCGGCCGCTACCGCATCCCCGAGCTCTGGTTCCCCACCAACCTCCTCGCGCTCAACGAGGAGAAGGCGGAGGCGATCGTCGACGCCGGGGTCCACACGGTGGCGGTCTCGGTCGACGGGATGCGCGCCGAGACGTACGAGAAGATCCGGGTCGGCGGCCGCTTCGCGCAGCTCGAGGAGCGTCTCGCGCTGCTCAACGAGGCGCGCCAGGGCAGCCGCACGCGGCTGCGGATCATCTTCACCTGGATGCGCTCGAACCGCGCCGAGCTGCAGCTCCTTCCCGCCTTCGCCGCCGCCCACGGCGCCGCCGAGATCGACGTCCGTTTCGTCACCCCGACGGTGGGGGTGGACAACGCCGCCGAGCTGCTCGCGAACGAAGATCCGGGAGCGCTCGACGCCGAGCTCGCCGCCGCCGCCGAGGAGGCGGTGCGCCTCGGCCTGCGCCTCGCCTACTACCCCGGCTTCGAGACGCCGGAGGACCGGGAGGAGAACCTCGTGGCGCTCGCCCGCCGGGCGCTCTGGCGGATGCGGGCCGGCCTCTACCGGTGGGAGTACTTCGACTACGAGCTCGCCAAGTGGCGCAACGGCTGCGCCTACCCGGGGCGCACCTACGTCATCCGCCCCAACGGCGCCGTCGCCCCCTGCATCTTCTGGAACGATCCGCCGCTCGCCCTGCTGCCGGAGATGGAGCGTGCCGAGGTCGACCGGAGGCTCGCCCCGGTCCGCGAGGGGCTGCGCAACGGCGAGCCGATCGGCACCTGCGTGACCTGCACGGTGCGCGGCGACGCCTTCTACCAGCCGTTCCGGGGCGACGAGACGCGCCCGCTCATCGACTGAGCGCGGCCCGTCACCGGCCGGCCCTGGCCCGCTCAGTCGCCCGCGGAGGCCGGTTTCGTCTCGCTCTTCGTCTCGCTCTTCGAGTCGCTCTTCGCGCTCCCGGTGGCGGCGCTTCCCGCCTCGTCGCCGCCGGGCCTGTCGGCGCCGCGCGCGTTGCCCGCGACCCCTCCCTTCCCCTTGCCGGCGTAGTCGGTGACGTACCAGCCCGACCCCTTGAACTGGAAGGCGGGGGCGGAGATGAGCTTGGTCATCGGCCCGCCGCAACGGGGGCAGTGGGCGAGCGGCGCCTCGTCGAGGCGTTGCAGGATTTCCGTGCGCTCGCCACAGGCGCGGCACTGGTATTCGTAGATCGGCATCGCTTCCTCGAATCGCTCACTCGGTCTTGAGCTTGATCTTGATCACCCCGTCCTCGGGCGCGGCCAGGCGCACCAGTTGCAGCAGGTGGTAGGCGTAGACGAGCTTGCCGTTCTCGGCCGGGGTGAGCGGCCCCTGCGTGCAGAGCTCGTAGAGGTTGCGCCGGCCGTTGACGAGGCGCAGCAGCTTGAGCTCCACCTCGTCGAGGGCGATCTCGATCAGATCGGCCACGGTGTAGCTCGGAGCGAAGACGGTCTCGCGCCGGCCGAGCTGGGCCACCAGCGGCTTGGCGTCGGGGGCGCGGCGGATCCCGTGCAGGATCACCTGCCGCATCGGGATCAGGATCCGCACCACGCCCGGCGGCAGCTCGCCGCCGAGCGAGAAGGTCACCTCTCCCTCCGGCCAGGCGAAGAGGCTCCAGACGATCGCCTCGTTCTGCTCGCGGATCGCCTCGTGGATCGCCGCCGGCGAGAGGAGCCCGCGCTCGACGAGCAGCTCGCCCAGCCGCCGGTGCGACGCCTGCCGCAGCGCCTCCGCCGCGGCGAGATCCTTCGGCTCGAGCCGCCGGGTGCGCTCGAGGTAGGCGCCGAGGCTGTCCTCGCGGTCGTTCGAGGCGGCGTGGATGACGTCGCCATCCTTGACCCAGACCTGCTTGACGATCTCGCCCCGCCGCGCCTCGATCACCCCCGGCACCCGCGTCCGGTGGATCGTGTGCAGCATCTCGGGCAGGGTCGTCGACCGCAGATCGCCGCAATATTTGTAGTTTCTTTCCATCATCGGCCCGGCACGAAGCTGACAGGGTGCGGATTATACCCCCTGGTTTTCGCCTCCCGGTGGCGACGGATGGCCGCCGGAACCGCCGTCCCGCCGCTCGCCACCTCTTCCGGCCCGCCGGCCCCGGCGCCGGAACCTGGTATCGCTCCGTCTCGCCCGGGGCCCCGACGCTGGGCGCTCTTGACCGCCTCGGCCAGTCAATGGTATCTTTGCATCACGACAGCAAATACCTGCTGCCGCGCACGGGTTCCGGTCGCGCCCGAGAGTCGGAAGGACTCATGAGGCAGGCACCGGTGAAGCTGGTTCCGATCCGGACCGGCCCGGCAGCCAGGGCGGGAGGTGGAGACCCGCGTCGCACCGGCGGGCCCGGATCCGGCGCCTGGCCGCGAGAGGCGGCGGATCTCGCCACGCAGCCTCCCTCCGAATCGCCGCGACCGACCCCCTCCCCCGTTCCCGAGCAGCGCGCCGGGGCCGTGACCCCTGTTCCCCGGCGCGGAGTCCCACCGCCACCGGTCCGGCCGGCCGGCAACCCCTTCCCCGAACGCCTCGCTTCCGGGCCCCGAACGGCTCATCGGACGGCGTCACCTCCCGTCCCGGGGCGCTCGCCCCAACGAAAGGAGAAACAAGATGACGAAGCGGGAGGAGCTCGACTCACCGAAGCTGTCTCGGCGCGAGAGCCTGAAGCTCTCGGGCCTCGCGCTGGGAGGGCTCGCGCTCGGCAGGAGGCTCGACGGGCAGTACCCGCTGCTGGTCGGCGGTGACTGCCCCACCGGAACCTGCTACCCGACCGCCTACGACACGCAGCGCTACTCCTATTTCGAAAGCCTCGAGACGATGGACTACCGGCAGCTCCCGGTCCTGCCCGGGATGCCGCGCAACCCCAACACCCCCACGGGCACGCCGGCGCTCGAGCCCAACGAGATGCGCGTGACCTTCATGGGCTCCTGCATCCCGCCGGTGCGCCGGGCGCAGGCGATGATGAGCATCTTCGTCGAGGTCGGCTGGGAGAACGGCAAGGCGCTCGATCAGGCGATCTTCGACTGCGGCTCGGGCTGCTGCGCCAACTACGGCGCGATGGGCGTCGGCTTCGGCCGGATGGACAAGATCTTCCTCACCCACCTGCACGGCGATCACATCTCCGACCTGACCCACATCTACTGCTTCGGCCCGTCGCTGGACCGCATCTCGCCGCTCTACGTCTGGGGACCGGGCGAATCGGGGCTGAAGAACCCGCAGCCGGGCGACCCGCCCTATTTCAAGGACGGCATCCGGGACTTCTGCGGTCACTTCCGGGAGGCGATGCGCTGGCACACGGAGAGCTTCAGCTTCCAGAACACCAGCTACCCGAGCTACGAGCAGCCCACGAAAAAGAGCTGGGGGCTGCCGGCCGAGCCGGTTCCCGTCTCCGACGATCCGCCCGACGACGCCTACGCGATCGTCCCCTTCGAGCTCGACTGGGGCCGGGTGGGCGGCGTGGCCTACTGGAATCGAAAGACCGGCCTGAAGATCAGCCACTACCCGGTGATCCACTGCCGGCAGGGCTCGCTGGCCTACAAGGTCGAGTGGGAAGGCCTCTCGATGATCTACACCAGCGACACGAAACCGGAGCTCAACACGATCTTCATGGCGCAGAACTACGGCCTGGGCATCGACCTGCTCGTCCACGAGATGATCGTGCCGCCGGAGATCTGGGCGATGGAATCGCTGCACTATGCGCGCCCGGCGGCCGGGCCCGCGTGGGACAACGCCGTGGCCCGCCTGACGCAGGTGCAGAACAGCTCGCACACCTCGCAGGGAGCTTTCGGCTACCTGCTCAGCCAGATCAACCCCCGGCCGCGGCTGACCGTCGCGACGCACTTCCCCGTCTCGGACGACACCGTCGCCTGCGCGCTCGAGAGCGTCAACCGGCACTGTCCCGAGGTCCCCGCCGACATCGCGCTGCTCGCCGAGTCGCCGCTCATCTGGTCGTTCGACCTCATGGTCCTCAGGCTCTTCGCCGGCAACCCGAAGCCCGAGATCCTGCGCCGGCGGGCGCTCGTGCTCCAGCACGGCTTCTCCCCGATCGCCCAGATGCCCGTGCCGGCGAGCGAGCTCTATCCGCCGAAGTACCACGACCGCCGCGGCAACGGCGACCCGTACGCCCAGATCGACACGACGGCCCAGATCGAGCCGGGCCCCGACACCTACTGCGAGAACGGCTACTGAGGCCGACGGCGGCCCTCGCGACGAGGCCGCGGCTCCGTCCGCTCCCGGGTCACCCCCCGGGAGCGGACTTCTCTTTCGGCCGCGGCCTCCTGGCGGGCGAGGAACGGCAGTCCCAAGAGGGCGAGCTCGGCGAGGAGCTTGGCGGCGAGATAGCCGATCATCCAGCCGTCCGGGCCGGCGGTCGTCAGCCAGCGGAGGCCCCGAAAGACCCCGGCGACCCCCACCGGGACGAGCACCAGGAGGGCGATCCGGAGCTGAATCGAAGGCGCCCTCTCCGTACCGGCGCTGCCGTCACGCCCGCGGAGCCGCCGCTCGCCCCGCTGCAGGAGCGCCAGCACGCCTCCGAAGCCGAGCGCCATCGGTACGAAGAACGGGACCCCGCCGAGCACCAGCGTCAGCCAGCGCGCGAGCCCGGTGAACCCCGGGGTGCTCACGAAGGTGCCGCCCCGCCGGTGCCAGAAGGCGCGATCCGCGAACGCGTCGAGGAGCGCGCCGCCGGCGGTCGCGGCGAGCGGCCAGCGGATGGCGCTCGTGCGGAAGAAGCCGAGCGGACCCGGCGCGAGCGTGTGCCATTCGGGCGGCTGCCGGAGGAGATAGACGAAGACCACCCCGTAGACGATGCCGAGCCAGAGGAGGCCGATGAGAAGCGCCCGCAGCCGCTCGAGCGGCGACATCCGCGGCTGCTGCGCATCGGGCCGGGCCGCCGCCGGCACGCTGAAGTACTGGATCCAGCTGATCGCCGAGAGGAGCACCGCCTCGAGCGCAACCAGCAGCACGAGCTCCACCGGCTGCAGCTCCCCGCGCAGCAGCGCCTTCCCGGCGAGGAAGTTGGCCACCACCACCGCCGTGGCCGGCCGCACCAGCTCCCAGCGCGAACCGGCCGGATACCGCGCGGCGAGCGCACTCCAGTAACCGAACGCCGCCGGCGCGGGAGACGGATCGAACCTGGACGAAGAGGCCATCACCGATCAGAACGCGAACCGAGCCCGGACGGGGCCAGCCTCGGCCCCCTCTGTCCCGGCAACCGCCCGGTCTCGGTCTTCGACTTCTTCCAAACAGGTTCGAGTATGCCTCTTGATTCTCCATCTGATGACGAGAGAAACCAACGCAGAACGATTCCCAGTCGAAGCGCTGGAGTCGGTCGGAGGTCTCGTCAATTGGTGTGTAAACGGCCTCAGGCGACGGCCTCCCGATTGCGGTCGGTGATCTCCTCGACGACGCGTACGCCGTCGATGTACTTGGCTCCCTCGGCGACCTCCGCCAGCAGCGCGGCGTGATCG
>JAAYLR010000171.1 GCA_012521815.1 Acidobacteriota bacterium | reverse complement strand
CGTCGATCGTGGTGACCCTCGTGCTCTGCGGACTCCTGCTCAATCTCTCCCAGCATGCGTGAGCGGAAACGGCAGCCGTCGGGCTGGACCCGGAACGATCGCGACCCGGTGGCGCGACCGGGCGGGGTGACGCCATGATGTTCCAGCGCTTCGCCGGCCTCCGGCACCTCCACTTCGTCGGCATCGGCGGCGCCGGGATGAGCGGCATCGCCGAGGTGCTGCTGCAGTACGACCTCGAGGTCTCCGGCTGCGATCTCGCCCCCGGCGAGGCCACGGCCCGGCTCGCGCAGCTCGGGGTGCGGATCGAGCACGGACACTCACCGGCCCACCTCGACGGGGTCGATCTGCTCGTCGTCTCCTCGGCGATCGCGGCCGACAATCCCGAGGTGGTCGCGGCCCGCGCGCGCGGCATCACCGTGGTCCGCCGCGCCGAGATGCTGGCCGAGCTGATGCGCCTCAAGTACGGCATCGCGGTGGCGGGCACCCACGGCAAGACGACGACCACCTCGCTCGTCGGAACGCTCCTCACCGAGGCCGGGCTCGATCCGACGGTGATCGTGGGCGGCCGCCTCCGCGTCTCCGGGACCGGCGCGCGGCTGGGCGCGAGCGACCTCATGGTGGTCGAGGCCGACGAGTACGACCGCAGCTTCCTCTCGCTCGCGCCGATCCTCGCCGTGATCACCTCGATCGATCGCGATCATCTCGACACCTACCGTGATCTCGCGGAGATCCAGGAGGCGTTCGTCGCCTTCGCGTCGCGGGTGCCGTTCTTCGGTCAGGTCGTGGCCTGCGCCGACGACCCGGCCGTGGTGGCGATCCTGCCGCGGCTCGGGGGCCGGCGGGTGGTGACCTACGGCCTCGGAGAGGAGGCGGAGCTGCGCGCCACGCAGCTCGAAGCGCACGCGACCGGCAGCCGTTTCCTGCTCGTCCGCGGCGGCGAGGAGCTCGGCCGCTGCGAGCTGCCGATGGCCGGCCGGCACAACGTCCGCAACGCGCTCGCCGCCTTCGGCGTCGGCCTCGCGCTCGGTCTCGCGCCGCCGGCGATGACCGCGGCGCTCACCGCCTTCCGCGGGGTGCACCGCCGTTTCGAGCGCCTCGGCCTCTTCCACGGCGCCGAGGTGGTCGACGACTACGCCCATCATCCGACCGAGGTCGCGGCCACCCTCGACGCGGCCCGCCAGGTCTTCCCCCGCACCCGGGTGCTGGCGATCTTCCAGCCCCACCTCTACTCCCGCACCCGCGATCTCGCCGGCGAGTTCGGACGGGCGCTGCTCGGCGCCGACCGGGTGCTGGTGACCGGCATCTACCCGGCGCGGGAGGCGCCGCTGCCCGGCGTCACCGGGGAGCTGGTCGCGGCGGCGGCGCGGGCCGCGGGCCACCCCGCGGCCGACTACCGTGCCGACTGGGGAGAGATCGAAGCGCTCCTGGCGCGCGAGGTGGAGCCGGGGGACGTGGTGCTCACGCTCGGGGCCGGCGACATCGTCCGGCTCGCCCGGCGGCTCGTGGGGAGAGAGGAATGATGCCGCTGCCGGCCGGGCAGGAGGCCCGGGTGCTCCCCTTCCGCCGCCGCCAGCGGCCGGTGCGGGTGCGGCGCCGCAGCCTGCTGCGGCGGCTCGTGCGGCCGGTGACGCAGGCCCTGCTGCTGGTCGGGGTGCCGGTGCTCGCGGGCGCCTGGCTCTTCGCCTCGCCGACCTTCGCGCTCGCCGAGGTGCGGGTCGCGCCGACGGCGCACGTCCCGGCGCTCTGGGTGCAGGAGGCGCTGGCGCCGCTGCTCGGGTGCAACCTCCCGCGGCTGCCGCTCGCCGAGGTCGAGGCGCGGCTCGGCGCGAACCCCTGGATCGCCGCGGTGACGATCTCGAAGCGGCTGCCGGCGGCGCTCACGGTGGAGATCGAGGAGAAGCGGCCGGTGGCGCTCCTGCGCCGCGGCCACGACCTGGCCTATCTCGACGGGCAGGCGCGGGTGATCGGCCCCTTCGACCCCGAGCGCGGCCCGGTCGACCTGCTGCTCGTCAGCACGCTTCCCGGCGCCGAGCGCGCGCTGCCCGCGGTGCTCCCGTTCCTGGCCGGGCTCGCCCGCGAGCGGCCGGCTCTCGCCGCCCGGCTGTCGGAGATCGAGGTCCTCGGCGACGGCGACTACCGCCTCTTCTCGCCGGCGCTCCCCTGCCCGCTCCTGCTGCGCGAGGAGAGCGCGAGCGCGCGCCTCGCCGATCTCGACCGGTGGCTGCCCGAGCTCGTCCGCCGCTATCCCGGCCTCGCCGGGGTAGATCTCCGTTTCACCGACCGCCTGATACTGACCCCGGGGGAGACGCCGGCCACCGGCGCTCCCCCCGTTCCGACAGAGATGAGGTCCTCGCGTCATGCCCAAGCCTGAGCCCTACGTGGTCGCCGTCGACATCGGATCCTCGAAGGTAGCCGTCCTCATCGGCAAGCGCGATGCCAACGGCGCGGTGGAGGTGGCCGGCAAAGGCTCGGCGCCGCACCGTGGCACCCGGCGCGGCAACATCGTCAGCGTCGAAGCGACGGTCGAGGCGCTCAAGGCCGCGAGCGAGGAGGCCGAGGTGATGGCGGGGATGGAGATCTCCCGCGCCTACGTCGGCGTGGCGGGGCCGGACATCCGCTCCGTCAACGTGCGGGGGATGGTCACCGTCTCGCGCAAGGATCGCGAGATCACCGAGGCCGACATCGGCCGCGCGCTCGACGCCGCCCGGTCGGCGGCGCTCCCCTCCGATCGCGAGATCGTGCAGGCGCTCCCGCAGGAGTTCGTCGTCGACGAGCAGCCGGGGATCAACGATCCGAAGGGGATGCTCGGCAGCCGCCTCGAGGTCAACGTCCACCTCGTCACCGGGCAGACGACGCGCGGCAAGACGCTCACGACCTGCGTCAACCGGGCCGGCATCGAGGTGATCGAGATGGTCTTCGAGCCGTTCGCCGCGGGCAAGGCGGTCCTCACCGACGACGAGCAGGATCTCGGGGTGCTGCTGCTCGACATCGGCTCCGGCTCCACCGGGTTCGCGCTCTTCGCCGACGGCGCGATCCAGCACTCGGCCGTGTTGCCGATCGGCGCCGGGCATTTCACCAACGACCTCGCGATGGTCCTGCGCACGCCCTTCCCCGACGCCGAGAAGATCAAGGTCCGGGAGGGCTGCTGCCTCGGCGGCATGGTGGAGGACGAGGAGGGGATCACCGTCCCGGCGGTGGCCGGCGGGGCTGCGCGCGTGGTGCCGCGGCACGAGATCTGCGAGATCCTCCAGGCGCGCGCCAACGAGCTGCTCTCGCTGGTGCGCGACGACCTCCTGAAGGGGGGCTGGGACGGCTCGCTGCGGGGCGGCGTGGTGCTGACCGGCGGCGGCGCGCGGCTCGACGGCCTCCTCGAGCTCGCGGGGCAGGTCTTCGGCTCGAGCGCCCGCTATGGGCTGCCGCAGCGCATCACCGGTCTGCTCGACGTGATCAACTGCCCGAGCTGGTCCACCGCCGCCGGGCTGCTGCTCTACGGCTTCGAGCGGGAGGCGAATCCCCGGGTGCGCGTGCGCCGCCCGGGAGTGATGCGCGGCGTCCTCGAGCGCGTCCGCGGCGTCTTCACGGACATCCTCTGACGGTGCGTCACGGCCCGTGCGTCCATATCGAAACATGAGCAAGGGAGACCGACCGACCATGATCCTCTTCGACGATGATGCCCCCCGCCTCGCGCCCGAGCTCGACGGCGAAGTGACGATGGTTCCCGCCAAGATCAAGGTGATCGGCGTCGGCGGGGGCGGCGGCAACGCGGTGAACCGGATGATCGCCGCCAACCTGCGCGGCATCGAGTTCATCGCCGCCAACACCGACCTGCAGGCGCTCGCCAACTGCCGGGCTCCGGAGAAGCTGCAGCTCGGACCGCAGATCACCAAGGGCCTCGGCGCCGGCGCCGACCCGGAGATCGGCCGCCGGTCGGCGCTCGAGGACACCGACCGGGTGCTCGAGCTGCTCGACGGCGCCGACATGATCTTCCTCACCGCCGGGCTCGGCGGCGGTACCGGCACCGGCGCGCTGCCGGTGATCGCCAACCTGGCCGCGGAGATCGGGGCGCTCACGGTGGCGGTGGTCACCAAGCCGTTCGGCTTCGAGGGCCGGCGGCGGATGCTGGTCGCCGAGAAGGGGATCGAGGAGCTGCGCGGTGCCGTCGACACCCTGATCACGATCCCCAACGAGCGGCTGCTGAGCTTCGTGGAGCGCGGCACCCCGCTCACCGAGGCGTTCCGGATCGCCGACGACGTCCTGCGTCAGGCGGTACAGGGGATCTCCGACCTGATCACGATCCCGGGCGAGGTGAACGTCGACTTCGCCGACGTGCGCGCGATCATGGGCGGGATGGGGATGGCGCTGATGGGCACCGGGGTGGCCAAGGGGGAGAACCGGGCGATCGAGGCGGCGCAGCGGGCGATCTCCTCGCCGCTGCTCGAGGAGACCTCGATCGAGGGGGCGAAGGGGGTGCTGATCAACATCTCCGGCGGCCGGGATCTCGGCCTGCACGAGGTCGCCGAGGCGGCCGCGATCATCCACGCGGCGGTCGACCCGGACGCCAACATCATCAACGGCATGGTGATCGACGAGGCGCTCGAGGACGAGATGAAGGTCACGGTCATCGCGACCGGCTTCCGCTTCGGCGGCGAGGTCCGTCCCTCGCTCGAGAGCAGCGAGATGCGGCCGCTGCCGGCGAGCCCGCAGCTGCGGCCGGTGACGCCGGTCAGCGCCGCGCCGCGCGCCGAGAGCCCCGAGGTGCCGATCGCGGCGCGGCTCGCCGCGAGCCAGCGCGGGGGCGACGATCCGGGTGGTTTCGGTCCGAACTGGGCCGCCGTGGACGACTACGACATCCCGGCGATCCTGCGCAAGCAGCTCGACTGACGCCGGCCGCGCCCTCCGCTCAGCCGCCGCGGCGACCGGACGCCGCGGCGGCGAGCAGCCCCACCAGCTCGGCGACCAGCTCGTGGAGCTCGATGGTGAACTCCGCGAGATCGCGCAGTCGCTCCTCGACCTGCTCGGCGCCGCCGCGCACGAACGATTGATGACGGCTCGGACGGATCCGGTAGCCGAGCCGCTCGGCGAGCAGCTCGAGCCGCTCCTCGATCTCCTTCAGTCGTTCGGGATCCATGCGCCACCTCCAGGGGCTGGTCCGGCCTCGCCCGGACCGCCTGCGGGCGCGGCGAGGGCGAGGGCGTAATCGGTGACCTTTTCGAGCTCTGCAGGCGTGAGCTTGTCACGGAACGGGGGCATCGGGCCGTGCCCGGCCGCGGTGCGTTCCCTCACCGCCGCCCGGTCGCCCCGCGCGATCGCCTCGGAACGGCGGAGGTCGGCGGCCGGGTAGTTCCGCAGCTGCCGGGCGGTGCCGCGGCCGTCGGGGCCATGGCAGCGGGCGCAGAAGAAGCGGTAGAGTCCCTCGGCGCTCTCGGGCCGGGGCGCCGGGCGGCAGGAGAGCAGCGCCGCCACGCCGACCAGCGTCGCGATCGCCAGCGCGCCGCTCCCGGCGATCCTCACCGCGACGTCTCGCCGCGCAACTGACGGAGGTGCGCGAGCAGGTCGCGCATCTCCTCGACGGTGAGATCGGGGTTGGCGGGCATCTTGCCGAAGACCCCCTCCCGGATCACGTTTTCGAGCGAGTACCGGTCGCCGCCGGTGCGCCAGCCGTCGTCGAGCAGGTTGGCGTACGGATCGCCCATGTAACGCGGGGTGTTGCCGGCGCCATCGAGGCCGTGGCACTCGGCGCACCGCTGACGCCAGAGCCGTTCGCCGGGGGTGCGGGAGACGAGCTGATCGCAGGCGGTGAGGATGAGCCCGGCGGCGAGCAGGAGCGCGAAGGCGGGAATCGGACGGGTCGGCATCTCGCGGTCTCCTCCTCGCCTCAGCGCGGCCGCCGGTGCACGGCGACGGCGCTCGCCTGATCGCGCGGACGGACGACGATCTCGTCGATGTTCACGTGGCTCGGGCGGGTCGCCGCCCAGAGGATGCAGTCGGCCACGTCGGCGGCGGTGAGCGGCTCGAGGCCCCGGTAGACCCCCGCCGCCCGCTCGGCGTCGCCGGCGAAGCGCACGAGCGAGAACTCGGTCTCGACGAGCCCCGGGGCGATCTCGGTGATCCGCACCGGCTGGCCGAGCAGCTCGAGCCGCAGCGTCCGGGTGAGCGCCCGCTCGGCGTGCTTCGCCGCGGTGTAGCCGCCGCCGCCGGGGTAGGTCTCGAAGCCGGCGATCGAGCCGACGTTGACCACGTGGCCGTCGCCCGAGGCGAGCAGCCGCGGCAGCAGCGCCCGGGTCAGGCGCATCGTGCCGAGGACGTTGGTCTCGTACATCCGCCGCCAGAAGTCGTCGTTCGCCTCGGCGACCGGCTCGAGCCCGAGGGCGCCGCCGGCGTTGTTGACGAGCAGATGGACGGTGGCGGGGAGCGTGGCGACGAACGCCGCGACGCTCGCCGGCTCGGTGACGTCGAGAGGGGCGAAGCGGCAGCCGGTCCGGCCCGCGAGCTCGGCAAGCCGGTCGACCCGGCGGGCGCCCGCCCGCACGTCGAAGCCGGCGGCCGCGAGGGCGGCGGCGGTGGCGGCGCCGATCCCCGAGCTCGCGCCGGTGACGATCGCCACCCGGGGGGTTGCAGCGGGAGCGGTGGGTTCCATGGGCGCGATGCTAACGCAGCGCCGGGGAACCCTGGCGGCGGTTCAGAGCTCGGCCGAGGGGCAGAGGTCGGCGACGACGCAGCTGGCGCAGCGGGGGCGCCGGGCCGGGCAGACCTGCCGGCCGTGGAAGATCAGGAGGTGGGCCCAGAGCGTCCACGCGTCGCGGGGCACGAGCGCCATCAGCTCGCGCTCGATCGCCTCGGGAGAGTCGCCCGCCGCGAGGCCGAGGCGCCGGGAGAGCCGGGCGACGTGGGTGTCGACGACGATCCCCTCGTCGCGGCCGAAGGCGTTGCCGAGCACCACGTTGGCGGTCTTGCGGCCGACGCCCGGCAGGCGCACCAGCTCGGCCATCGTCGCCGGCACCTGGCCGTCGTGATCGGCGACGAGGGCCTGGCCGAGCCCGACGAGCGCGCGGGCCTTGTTGCGGAAGAAGCCGGTCGAGTGGACGAGCGCCTCGACCTCGGCGAGATCGGCGCCGGCGAGCGCGGCGGCGTCGGGGAAGCGGGCGAAGAGCGCCGGCGTGACCCGGTTGACCTGCTCGTCGGTGCACTGCGCGGAGAGGATCGTCGCCACGAGCAGCTGGAACGGGTTGGCGTGGGTGAGCGCGCAGGTGGCGTCCGGATACTCGCGCGCGAGACGGTCGAGGATCGTCGCGGTGCGCTCGCGGCGCGCCCGCGCCGACTCCCGCCGCCGTGGCGGCCCCCCGCGCTTCAGTCGCGGCGCAGCCATCGGACGAGGAGGTTGAAGAGCGAGAGCACGAGCCCGCCGGCGAGCGCGGGCAGGATCCCGTCGATGGTGAGCGAATCGAGCAGGTATGCCGCGAGCGCGAGCAGCAGCCCGTTGATCACTAGGTAGAAGAGCCCCAGGGTGATGACCAGGAACGGGATCGAGAAGAGGACGAGCAGCGGCCGGACCAGCAGGTTGAGCAGCCCGATCACGGCGCCGGCCGTGAGCAGGGTCAGCAGGCCGGTCGCGCTCCGGAAGTCGATCGGCCAGGAGATCCCGGGTACCAGCCGGGTGACCACCAGCAGGCCGAGGCCGTTGAGCAGGATGCGCGCCAGGATCCTCATCGTTCCTCTCCGGCCGGCTCGCCCGCCGCGAGCCGGTTCAGCAGCTTCCGCGCCGCCCGCACGACCCGGCGCTCGTTCTCGAAGGTGATCCGCGAGAGCGCCTCGTCCCACGGGAACCAGGCCGCCCGGTAGACCTCCCGCGGGTCGAAATCGAGCTCGTTCCCCTCCTCGTAGGCGAGCAGGAAGAAGTCGACGCGCTTGTCGACGAGCAGGCGGCCGCGTTCGCGGTAGCGGTATTCGATCGCCGGCAGCGGGGCGAGGATGCGGCCGGTGACCCCGGTCTCCTCCCGCACCTCGCGCACCGCCGCCTGCTCGGGGGTCTCGCCCGGCTCCAGATGCCCCTTGGGCAGCTGCCAGCGGCGGCCGCCGAGGGTCGAGATCAGCAGCACCTCGCTGTCGCGGACCACGAGACCGCCGGCGGAGTGGTCCCGGCGCGGGGCGCCCGGCCCCTTCACGGGAAGAGACGCGTCCGCGTCCATCCCTCCCCCTCGCGCTGGTAGAGAAAACGATCGTGAAGGCGATCCGGGCGCCCGAACCAGAGCTCGATCCGGTCGGGCACGAGCCGGTAGCCGCCCCAGAACGGCGGGCGGGGGATCGCGCCGCCGAGGTGGCGCGCCTGCGCCGCCACCACCCCGCGCAGGAGCGTGAAGCGGGAGGGCATCGGCTCGCTCTGGCGCGACGCCCAGGCGCCGAGCTGGTGGCCGCGCGGCCGGCTCCGGTAGTAGGCGTCCGAGGTGGCCGCCGGCAGGGTCTCGATCCGCCCTTCGGCCCGCAGCTGGACCTCGATCCAGGGCCAGTAGAAGCAGAGGGCCGCCTGCGGGTTCTCGGCGAGCTGCCGCCCCTTGCGGCTCTGGTAGTTGGTGTAGAAGGGGAAGCCCTCCGGGTCGATCCGCTTGACCAGGACCATCCGGTTCGCCGGCCGCCCGTCGGCGCCGGCGGTGGCGAGGCTGGCCGCGGTGGGGTCGAAGGGAGCCCCCTCGGAGGCGCGGGCGAAGAGGCGGGCCGCCTCCGCCAGCGGGTCGGGTCGTGAGGCGCTCAGTTCGCCGCCCCCCCGTCGTCGGGCTCGGTCCAGGCGGGGAGGCTCGCCGGGTCGACCCCCACCGAGGCGAGCGCCTGCCGCCAGCTCTCGTCGGGGTCGGCGCCGAAGACGAGCCCGGGGTCGGCGGGCGCGATGAGCCAGTCGTTGCGACGGATCTCCGCTTCGAGCTGCCCCTCGCCCCAGCCGGCGTAGCCGAGCAGGAGGCGGAACCGCTCCGGCGGCGCGGCGGCGAGCACCTCGAGGTCGCCGAGGTGCTGGCTCAGATGGACACCCGGAACGACCTCATGCTCGACGACGACCCGCCCCGGGGGGGCACCCTCGAAGAGCACCGTGCCGGTCTCCGGCTGCACCGGGCCGCCGAGAAACGCCTCGGCGTCGGCAGCGCCCTGCCAGTCGATCCCCATTCCCTCCAGGATCTCGGTCAGTTTCAGCCCGGTGGGGCGGTTGACGATGAAACCGAAGCTCCCCTCCTCGGTGTGGGCGAGCAGCAGCACCACGCTCTGCCGGAAGAACGGATCCTGGACCTGCGGCATCGCGACGAGGAAGAGCGGCGGTTCGAGCCCGGGGACGACCATTGGCGGCGATCTTAGCCTGTCCACCCTGGCGGGAGCCCCGGGGCAGCGGGGCAGATGCGCTAAGGTTGGAGGGTCGCCGCGATCGCGACCGTTACTTCCCGGGAGAAGCCGATGACGAACAGCTTCGGAAGCCACCAGAGCCTGAGCGCCGGCGGGCGCATGCTGAGGTTCGCCTCCCTCGCCGAGCTCACCCGGCAGGGCGCGGATCTCGCCCGCCTGCCCTACGCGCTCAAGATCCTGCTCGAGAACCTGCTGCGCCGGGAGGACGGCCAGAGCGTCCACCGCGAGGAGATCGAGGCGCTCCTCGCCTGGCGCCCCGCGGCCGAGCCGGACCGCGAGATCGCCTTCATGCCGGCGCGGGTCCTCCTCCAGGACTTCACCGGGGTGCCGGCGGTCGTCGACCTCGCGGCGATGCGCGACGCGATGCGGCGGATGGGGGGCGATCCCGCGAAGATCAACCCGCTCCAGCCGGCCGAGCTGGTCATCGATCACTCGGTGCAGGTCGACGAGTACGGCTCCGCGGCGGCGTTCCTGATCAACGGTCAGAAGGAGTTCGAGCGCAACCGGGAGCGGTACACCTTCCTGCGCTGGGGGCAGTCGGCGTTCGCCGGCTTCCGGGTCGTGCCGCCGTCGACCGGCATCGTCCATCAGGTCAACCTCGAGCACCTCGCCCGGGTGGTGATGGCCGAGCCGTACGCCGGGGAGCTCTGGGCGTACCCCGACACCCTCGTCGGCACCGACTCCCACACCACGATGGTCAACGGCCTTGGCGTGCTCGGCTGGGGGGTCGGCGGCATCGAGGCCGAGGCGGCGATGCTCGGGCAGCCGATCGCGATGCTCATCCCGCAGGTGATCGGCGTGCGCCTCTCCGGGCGGCTCCCGGAGGGGGCGACGGCGACCGATCTGGTGCTCGCCGTCACCGAGATGCTCCGCCGCCGCGGGGTCGTCGGGAAGTTCGTGGAGTTCTTCGGCCCGGGGCTCGCCGAGCTGCGCCTCGCCGACCGGGCGACGATCGCCAACATGGCGCCCGAGTACGGGGCGACCTGCGGCATCTTCCCCGTCGATCAGGTGGCGCTCGACTACCTCGCCTTCACCGGCCGCCCGGCTGAGCAGATCGCGCTGGTCGAGGCGTACAGCAAGGCGCAGGGGCTCTTCCACGGCCCCGGGACCCCGGAGGCCGAGTACACCGACCTCCTCACGCTCGACCTCGGAAGCGTCGAGCCCTCCCTCGCCGGCCCGCGCCGGCCGCAGGACCGGGTGGCGCTCGGCGGGGTGAAGCGGAGCTTCGCGGCCGAGCTGGAGAAGATGCTCGCGCTCGCCCGTCCGGACGAGGGCGCCGCGGCGCCGCCGCGGGTGGCGGCCACCCACCTCGGCGAGAGCTTCGAGCTCTCCCACGGCGCGGTGGTGATCGCCGCGATCACGAGCTGCACGAACACCTCGAACCCGTCGGTGATGCTCGCCGCCGGCCTGCTGGCGAAGAAGGCGGTCGAGCGCGGGCTCCGCGCCCGCCCCTGGGTGAAGACCAGCCTCGCCCCCGGCTCGAAGGTGGTCACCGACTACCTGCGCGAGGCGGGGCTCACGCCGTATCTCGAGGCGCTCCGCTTCCATCTCGTCGGCTACGGCTGCACCACCTGCATCGGCAACAGCGGCCCGCTGCCGCCGCCGGTCTCGAAGGCGATCGAGGAGGGGCAGCTCGTGGCGGTCTCGGTCCTCTCCGGCAACCGGAACTTCGAGGGGCGGATCAACGCCGAGGTGCGCGCCAACTACCTCGCCTCGCCGCCGCTCGTCGTCGCCTACGCGCTCGCCGGCCGGATCGACCTCGACCTCACCACCGAGCCGCTCGGCACCGGCAGCGACGGCCGCCCGGTCTACCTGCGGGAGATCTGGCCGTCGCAGGCCGAGATCGAGGCGGCGGTGCGGAGCTTCCTGAAGCCGGAGATGTTCGTGCGCGAGTACGCCGACGTCTTCCACGGCGACGACGCTTGGCGGGCGCTGCCGGTGCCCGCGGGCGACACCTACGCCTGGGAGGAGGACTCCACCTACGTCCGCCGCGCGCCGTTCTTCGACGAGCTGCCGCTCGCGCCGCCGCCGGTGGCCGATCTCGCCGGGGCGCGGGTGCTCGCCCTCTTCGGCGACTCGATCACCACCGACCACATCTCGCCCGCCGGCGCGATCAAGGCCGACAGCCCGGCCGGCCGCTACCTCGTCGGCCACGGCGTGCCGCCGGCCGAGTTCAACTCGTACGGCTCGCGGCGCGGCAACCACGAGGTGATGGTGCGGGGCACCTTCGCCAACATCCGGCTGCGCAACCGGCTGGTGCCGGGGGTCGAGGGCGGCTTCACGCGCCACCTCCCCGGCGGGGTCACGATGTCGATCTACGACGCCGCCGAGCAGTACCGGCAGGAGGGGGTCCCCCTCGTGATCCTGGCGGGCAAGGAGTACGGCTCCGGCTCCTCGCGCGACTGGGCGGCGAAGGGGCCGCGGCTGCTCGGGGTGCGGGTGGTCGTCGCCGAGAGCTTCGAGCGGATCCACCGCAGCAACCTGATCGGCATGGGGATCCTGCCGCTCGAGTTCCCGGCCGGGGAGAGCGCGGCGAGCCTCGGCCTCACCGGGGAGGAGGTCTTCGCCGTCGAAGGGATCGCCGCCGGGGTGGCCTCCGGCTTCGCCGCTGGCCGGGAGGTGACGGTGGTGGCCCGCCGGGAGGACGGTTCGGAGGTCCGGTTCGCCGCCCGGGTGCGCCTCGACACCCCGAAGGAGGTCGACTACTACCGGCACGGCGGGATCCTGCAGTACGTGCTGCGGCAGCTCCTGCAGGCGGGCTGAGGCGCGGCGGCAAAAAAATCCCCGCGCCGCGGAGGGAGACGACGCGGGGGGAGGAGAGGGAGCCGGTAGGGGGTAGCGGGGTCTCGCGACCCCGGGCGGGCCCGGCTCCCGGCCGCCCGCCCATCTCTATCAACTTGCAAACTCCGGGCCGGATTCCCGCCGGCCCGGCCCGGAGCCGCTGGCGGGGGGTACCGCCCGGAGCGCGGGGCCTCCGGAAAGGGGTGCGGATGCGGATCTACGTCACCGGCGCCACGGGTTACATCGGCCGCGCGCTCTGCCAGCGGCTGGCGGCCGCGGGGCACGAGGTGCGGGCGCTCGTTCGCTCCGCGGCCCGGACGGAGCCGCTCACCGCGGCCGGGGTGACGCTCTGCCCCGGCGACATCACCGACCGCGTCTCGATGCGGGAGGGGATGTCCGGGGCCGACTGGGTGATCCACGGCGCCGCGCTCCTCTCGGCGCGCGCCACGCTCGCCGAGATGCGGGCGGTGAACGTGGCCGGCAGCGAGAACGTCGCCTCGCTCGCCCGCAAGCTCGGCGTCGGCGGCCTGCTCTCGATCGCCTCGATGGCCGCCTTCGGCGGCAGCCCGGAGGACGGCTCGCCGGCCACCGAGGAGAGCCCGCCGCGGCTGCCGTTCCCGACCCCCTACTCCCAGACCAAGCACGAGGGGCAGCGGGCGATCGAGGCCTGGGCGCGGCAGGGGCTGCCGGTCCGGACGGTCTATCCGGGGCTCGTCTACGGCCCGCCGGGGAAGAAGGAGGGGGCGAACGTCGTCCTCCGGCAACTCCTCCTCGGCCGGTTCCCGGTGCTCGTGGGCGCCAGCCGCCGATCGAGCTGGGTCTTCCTCGACGACGTGATCGAGGCGCTCGTGGCCGTCCTCGAGCGCGGCGCAGACGGCCGGGGGTACCTGCTCGCCGGCGAGGTGGTCACCACCCGCGAGCTCGCCCGGCAGGTGGCGGCGATCTCCGGCCGCCCCGCCCCCCGGCGCGAGCTCGGAGTCGGCACCGCCCGCCTCCTGCTCGCCCTCACCGCGCCGTTCTGGCATCTCACCGGCCGCAAGCCGCCGGTGCCCACGGCCCAGCTCGCCTCGCTCACCCGGCACTGGGCGTTCGACGACCGCCGCGCCCGCGAGGAGCTCGGCTGGACCCCCCGCCCCCTCGCCGCCGGCCTCCCGCCGACCCTCGCCTACCTCGCCCGGGCGGAATAGGGGATGCCCGGCCCCCGCGCCGCATCCAGGGCCGGGTCCGGCTTGGGGGGGCCTGGTTGGCCGACATCATTGACTTTTTGGGGAGGAGCGGTAACCTTTTTGTGCTCAAAACAAGAGGAGGTCGAATCTGATGAGGCTCCGGCAGCTCGAGAAGATCCCTTTCTGGGGCGCCTGCTGCCTCCTTGCCTTGGCGTTCCTGGTGGGCGCGGTGCCGCTCGCCGCCCTTTCGGTCGAGGGCGATCTCGGCTCCGATCATGCCGGGGGGCTCTGGGCCTGGAACCGCGACCGGTCCGAGCTCGTCCTCGTCCCGAAAGACGGCCCCCGGCGGGTCGTGAAGGTCGGCGCGGCCCGGGCCGTCGATGCGCACGCCGAGTGGGGGGTGGCGACGGCCCCCCTCGATGCGGGGGGCTACCAGGTGAAGGTCGTTTCCTGGGACGGTGCCGTCGAGCGGCGGGTGTCGCTGCCGCTGGAGATCTGCAACCTCGCGTGGCTCGGGCCCGGCAAGGTCGTGGTCGCGCTCTCGACCGACCCGTCCCTGCTCGGTGTCCTCGACCTCGAAACCGGGGAGATCGGCGAGCGGATCGGGAAAGCGGAGCCGGCCCCGACCCGTCCGGGAGCGTACTTCGGGCGGGCGACCCTGCTCGCGGTCGATCTCCAGAGAGAGCGCATCCATACCCTCGATGGCTTCAGCGGCGCGTACCGCCTGTTCGCATTCTCGGGTGCGGAGCTCGGCAGCAGCGCCGTGGCGAATCCCGAGCGACCCAGGCTCGAAGAGTGGCTCGCCGGGTGGGATGCCGAGGCCCGGCAGCGCGGCAGGGTCGAGTTTGCGACGATGTGGTCGTTCCCCCTCGCGCTCGACGGAGAGGGGAAGGCCTGGACGGTGCAGGCGTGCGAGCCGGCCACCGGACGCGTGGTCCTCGCCCGTTTCGAGGCCGGAAGCGAGCCCGCGCTCCATGAGCTGAGCCTCGACTGCTGCACCCGCAACATGACGATCCTTTCCGGAAACCTGGTCATGGCGCCAGGCCCCCGAACCGAAGAGGGTTTGCGCTGCAACTTAGAGAGAAGGTTGCCGAGATGAAGAGAGCACAGGGAGTGGTTGTCTTGCTGAGTGTGTTGGCCCTTATAGGAGTTGTGTGGTTTGCTAGCCCGATTGAGGGTCAGCGGCCGCCGTTCCACCAGGATCCGGGCTTACCAGGAGAACCTGGTGGTTCGTGTTACTACTGCGATTTGGCTTGCTGTGGTTGCGCTGCTGCTCCTAGTGGGTATGTTGTCTATTGCGCCTGCACCTGCAGTACTCAGGTGTGCGAGCGAACCTGCACCTACATTCCCCAATGATCGGTCTGCCGCTCGTCGCGGCTCTGGCGCTGCTCGCGGGCGCGCCGGCTCTCGCGACGTCCGATCCGGGCCCCCCGGAGCAGGCGGTGGCTGCGAGCCCGGAGCGACCTGCCGCCCGGGTCTGGGTCGAGACGGTTCCCCTCCGCGGTCCCGGGCGGGCGAAGGTTCTCACCTTCGACTCGCTCGCCGACGTTCCCGCCGACCTCGCCCTCGACGCCCCGAGCCTGGTCTGCTGGGGAGGGCAGGAGCTCAGAGTCGACTGCCGGCAGTACCCGAGCCCGGGAGCGGCCCCGTCCCTCGCGACGAGCGACCGGGGCGTGATCGCCCACGGTCAGCTGATCCTCGGAGGCGCGCCGGCCAGAGGCGCGATCGTGGGGGTCTTTCTCGAGGGCGTTCGCGCCACGGTGCCCCACTTCGTGCCGCTCTCGCTCGACGAGGAGACGAACCAGCTCATGCGCCGGGTCGGGGTGGGCGAGGACGGCACGTTCGAGCTCGTCCCGCTCGCGCCCGGGGTTTACCGTCTCGAGATCGAGTGGCCGGGCGGCGCGGTGACGAGCTCCGAGCCGTTCGAGCTGCCTCCCGCGAGCCGCCTGACGGGAGACGAGCGGAGCGCCGGGGTGGGGCATGCGCGCTTCTCGCTGGGTCAGGTCGTCGGGCAGGAGGGTGTGGCCGTCGAGGTGTTCGTCGCCGATCTCGAAGGCGTCCCAGTCGCCGGCGCCAAGGTCGGTGCTCACCAGGGGTCTCTCCCTGATCTGCGGCAGTTCGGTTCCGTCGCCGACGACCGGGGGCGTGCCCGGCTGGTGGGACTGGACCCCGCCGAGGCCACGGGAATCAGTTGTTGGGCGCCCGGATACGCACGTTCGGAGGAGGCCTACGACCACGCGCCGGCGGAGGCCGTCTGCTCCCTCGGTCGGCTCGCCGGGATTCGCGGCGCGGTGGCCGCGGAGGGGCAGCCTCTCCCGGGTGCCACGGCCCTGTTGCGTCACGCGGAGACGAGAGCCCGAACCGACGAGAGCGGCGAGTTCGAGCTGCGAGAGATCGTTCCGGGCCGGGTCGATCTGGTGATCTCCGCCGCTGGTTGGCGCAGCCACCGGGAACGCCTCGACCTGCACCCGGGCGAGACGCTCGACGTGGGGCTGATCGAGCTCGTTGCGGCCGAGGAGTGGCAGCTGCGAATCGTGGATGGAGAGACCGGCGAAGCGCTCTCGGGTGCGAGCGTCGAATCGCACGAGCTGCGCTCGCCGCTCGGCGTCACCGACTCGGAAGGTCTGGCCGTCGTCGTGGAGGAGCCGGGAGCGGCGATCCGGGTCGGCAGGTTGCCCGACTACCCCTTCACCCGTCACGAGCTGCCGCAGTCGCCCCCCCCGGACGAGGAGCCCGTGGAGCTCGCGCTGTATCCGGGCGGGTTCCTGCGGGTGCGAGCCTGGGACTCGGAAAGCGACCCATGCCGGTTCTGCACCGTCTCGATTCAGGGCAACGACGTGCTCGAATCCGTGGTCACGGACCCGGACGGAGAAGCCGTCTCGCCGCTCCTGCCCGCGGCGCGTTGCAGCGTCTCCTTGGAAGAGCTCCGCTCCGAGGGCCGAGTCGTGTCCAGGAGCTCGGGCAGTGAGATCGTCCACGCCCGGGTGCTTCCGCGTCAGACGGTGACGGTGGAGCTCGGCGAGGCCCGGCGGGAGGTGATCCTCCGGTTCGAGGAACCCCTGGGGACGTGGGAACCCTCCTTGCGGAGTGCGCGTCATCACGCCTCTGCGCGCCCGCTCGGCGCCGATCGGTGGGTCCTGAAAGTGCCGACGCGGGAGCCTGCGGAGCTCCGCCTCCACTCCGGTTTCAGCTATGTGCAAATCGGGCTTCTCGATCTCGAGCCGGCGCGGACCGAGCAACGGGTGCAGCTGCCGTCGGGCGGGGTGGTCCTGGAGCTGGGAGAGGAGCCACCGGGAGTCGTCGAGCTGCGCGGCGGCGAAGCGGCGGAGCCGGTCGCGCAGATCGTTGCGCCGGGGTCCGTTTTCCACCTCCCGTTCATCCGGCCCGGCCAGTACCTCCTGGTCATCGACGGCAAGGCCGGCCAGCTCGTCGACGTGCCCACGGAGGGGCTGCGTCACCTCGACCTGAGCGCACAGCCCTGATCCCCGGGCTCGGCCCCCTCTGTCGTCCGGCGCGAGCAGGCGGCGCGCCGGGGCGGCGGGCAGCTGGTAGGCTTCGTCGGCGATGTTCACGGTCTGCAAGGAGTTCACCTTCTCCGCCGCGCATGCGATTCGCGGGCACACGCGCGGCTGTCAGAACCTCCACGGGCACAACTACCGGGTGCGGCTCTGCGTGAGCGCCGAGGAGCTCGATCCGCTCGGCATGGTCATCGACTTCGGTGACCTGAAGGAGATCGCCCGGGAGGTCCTCGGCCGGTTCGACCACAGCGTGCTCAACGAGCATCCGCCGTTCGACGGCGAGCGGAACACCACCGCCGAGCAGCTCGCCGAGTACGTCTTCCACGAGGTCGCCCGCCGCCTGCCCGCCGGCCGCCGGATGCGCCGGGTGGAGGTCCGGGAGACCGACACCTCCACGGCGATCTACGAGGCCTGAGGACGGTGGCGGCCGGAGCCGCGCGGCCGGCCGAGCCGCTCCTGGCCCTTCCGGCCGCCGAACGGCTGCTCGTCGCCGAGCTCTTCGTCTCCCTCCAGGGGGAGTCGACCCACGCCGGCCGCCCCTGCTTCTTCATCCGGCTCACCGGCTGTCACCTGCGCTGCGGCTGGTGCGACACCGCCTACGCCTTCCACGGCGGCAGCTGGTGGCGGGTCGCGGACCTGGTGAGCGAGGCCGCCCGGCAGGGGCTCCCGCTCGTCGAGGTCACCGGCGGCGAGCCGCTCCTCCAGCCCGGCGTCTTCCCCCTGCTCGCGCGTCTCGCCGACGCCGGCCACGAGGTGCTGCTCGAAACGAGCGGGAGCCTCGACATCTCCGGCGTCGACCTGCGGGTGCGGCGGATCGTGGATCTGAAATGCCCGGGCTCGGGGGAGGTGACGGCGAACCGCTGGGAGAACCTCGCCCATCTGCGCGCGAGCGACGAGCTGAAGTTCGTCGTCGCCGACGAGGCCGACTACCTCTGGGCGCGCGAGGTGATCCGCGAGCATGGCCTCGGCGCCCGCTGCCCCGTCCATCTCTCCCCCGTCCACGGCGCCCTCGACCTCCCCTCGCTCGCCGCCTGGATCCTCCGCGACCGTCTCCCCGTCCGCCTCACCCTCCAGCAGCACAAGCTGATCTGGGGGGCGGAGGCGAAGGGGGTGTAGACGCTTCCTCCCGAAGGGGACAGCCGCGACCGGTGGCGCGGGAGCCGGCTCCCCGGACCGGATATCGGCATTTCGAGAGTCGGATTTGCCGCGCTGCGGTGATATCCTTCCCGGTGAGGTGGCACAACCGAGGCTCGAAGGGATCGGGTCTTCCAGTGAGCCGCTGGTTGCGCCGGCGGTGGCTCGCACCGTCTCCCGGCGTGCTGCCGGTACCCCCGCCTCTCCCCTGTCGAGTGACGTTCCCCCTCGTGGCCGGACGCCCACCGGGCGTCGGGTCGGGAAAGGGTCTGCGTGCGGCCGTGTGATTCCGCCGGCCACCCCTGGTCCGGGCGTCGGCGTGAGCAGGTACGGGCCCTGATCGGGGCCTGCAGTCCACGACGGAGTGCAAGGAGGAGAGAAACGAGATGAAGCTCAGCAGGAGAGGGTTCGTCAAGGGCACGGCCGCGGGCCTCGGGGTCGCGGCGCTGGCCGAAGGGGGAGCCGCGGTGCGCATGGCCACCGCGCAGGCGCCGCTCGACCCGAAGCAGTACTCGTTCGAGGTGCCGCCGCCGCCGATTCCGGCCGAGGAGATCGGCCGGACTCTCGAGACGGACGTCGTCGTCGTCGGGGCCGGGGTCGCCGGGCTGGCCGCGGCCCTTTCGGCGGCCGAAGCCGGGGCCGCGGTCACCCTGATCGAGAAGCTGCCGACCTTCAGCGCCCGCGGCGGGGACATCACCGCCCTCAACAGCAAGCAGCACGAGCGGCTGAAGATCCGGGTGGACCCCGAGAAGATCATCCACGACCTGATGAAGGTCCAGGGGGGGCGGATCCACCACCACGTCGTCCGGCTCTGGGCCGACAACAGCGCCCGGGTCATGAACTGGGCGATGGCGATGACGGAGGCGGCGGGCCTCGAGACCTTCCTCGTCGTGCCCACCTCGCCCACGCTCGTCATCGACCGCTGGCCGAACCCCACCGGGGCGCCGGCGAGCTGGCACCACGGCGAGGAGTACACCGACGAATATCCGACCTGCCACCGCCTCGGCGACAGCGAGGCGAACATGCGCAAGTGGATGGCGGTCATCGAGAAGCACGCCCGGGAGAAGGGGGTCGAGATCCTCTACCGGACGCCGGCCGTGCGGCTCGTCCGGGAGGACCCCGCCGGCCGCGTCACCGCGGTCATCGCCCGGCCCGAGAAGGAGGAGAAGTACCTCCGGCTCAACGCCCGCAAGGGGATCATCCTCGCCTCCGGCGACTACAGCGCCAACCGCGAGATGGTCGACAAGTACTACCCGGGGTGCAACCTCAAGCTCGGCCTGATTCCGGGGTCGATGGGGGAAGGGCACCAGATGGCGATGTGGATCGGCGCGCAGATGGAGAAGACCCCGCACGCGCCGCTCAACGACATGAGCCACGCCCTCGGCACGAACCCGTTCCTCCTCGTCAACCGGTTCGGGGAGCGCTTCTGCAACGAGGACCTCGACACCGAGGCGCTCGCTCGCCAGGCCGAGGAGCAGAACGGCTGCTGGCTGGTGGTCGACGCCTCCTGGCCGGAGGACCTGCCGAAGATGGGCGTCGGCTTCCTGCGGATGTTCAAGGACGTACCGGCGGTGCGCAACCGCTTCGCCCAGCGGCTCGAGAAGGGACTCATCCTCGAGGCGCCGACCCTCGAGGCGCTCGCCGCGAAGATGGAGGTGCCGAAGGAGCGGTTCCTCGCGACGATCGCGCGGTACAACGAGCTCGCCCGGCTCGGGGAGGATCCCGACTTCGGCAAGCGCGGCGAGCGGCTCACGGCGATCGACACCGCGCCGTACTACGCCCAGTGGACGGCCAACCCGGACGAGCCGATGCTCATCTTCGCCGGCCTCGTCTGCGACCGCCGCCTCCAGCCGGTCGACGCCGACGGCAGGGTGATCCCCGGACTCTTCCTCGCCGGCAACACGGTCGGCGGCCGCTTCAAGCAGGCGTACCCGCTCGTCTGCCCCGGAATCAGCCACGGCATGGCGCTGACCCACGGCTACCTCGCCGGCCGGTTCGTCAACGACCTCACCTGAGCAGGGTGAGCCGCGGGGCTCCGGGCTCGTGCCCGGGGCCCCGCCCCCCCTTCGCCGGCCGTCCACCCTCCGGAACGGCCAGGCTCCCTCGTCAGCGCCCGACGAGCTCCTGCGGCGGGGCGAAGGCGAGGATCCGGGCCGGGTTCTCGACCATCATCGTGTGGATGTCGGCCTCGCTCACACCGAGCTCGCGCAGCGCCGGCAGGAAGTACTCGTGGATGTACGTGTAGCCGAGGCCCCCGTACTTGCGCAGCTGCAGCTTGTTGCAGATGTCGTGACCGAGGACGATCTGGCGGGCGTACCCCTCACGGACGAGCTGCGCGATCCCGATCGCGATGTCCCGATCGGTGTACGAGCCGAGGAAGCCGCCGGGGCTGCCCGGTGCGCCGAGCCAGTCGAACTCGATCGTCACTCCGGTGGCGAGGACCCGGCGCCCGAACTCCAGATCGAGCGCCATGCCGTTGCTGTGGCTCATGACCACCCGCCCGAGGTCGACCCCCTCCTCGGCGACGATCCCGAGGACGGTGAACTTCTCCTCGCCGACGCCGCCGACGTGGAAGCTGATCGGCGCCCCGGTGAGGCGGGCGGCGCGAGCGGTGGCGCGCACCATGCGCAGCTCGATGTCGATCAGCGGTCGGCCGTTGATCCCGATCTCGCCAAGGATCCCGGCGCGGATGCCGGTGCCCCCGACCCCCTCGACGACGTCCCGGACCATCACCTCGGTCATCTCCTCGACGGTCGTCGCCGCGAAGCCGGGAGGGTGGTAGGCCTTCTGGTACCAGCCCGCGCCCATGACGACGTGCAGGTCGGTGGCGTTGCTGAGCCTGAAGAGGGCGATCGGGTCGCGACCGAGCAGGATGCACGACTGCTCGACGATCGTCCCGCCACCGAGCTCCTTGTACGCCAGCGTCTCGGCGACGGCGTCGTCGAAGCTGCCGAGGAAGTCGTTGTCCGCGCACCAGTGGCCGGCGCGGACCGCGGCAAGGTTGTCGAGCCGCAGCGGCTGGAGCGAGAGCTCGGCGTCGGTGGCCGCCTCCGGGCGCTGTGACCGCGGTGCCTTGAAGTCGATGAAGAGGTGCTCGTGCATGAGGGTCGGGCCGAGAGCGGCGGGATCCACCGGGCCCCGTACCGTGAGCGCCCTGCCGGTGAGGTCGGGGATCGGCGGCAGGTCGGCGGCGCCGGCCGGCGCGCCGAGCGTGGCGAGGAGCAGGCCGATGGCGAGTGTCGGGAATAGGCGGGAGGGGCTCATCGGGCATCTCCTTGCGGGGCGGCGAGGGTCAGCAGGCGCTGCGGGTTCGTCACGAGGAGCGCCTGCAGCTCGCCCTCGGTCAGGCCGAGCTTGCGCAGGTACGGGCGATACTGCTCGGGGATGAAGGCGTAGCCGCCGCCGCCATACGCCTTGAGTCGGATCTTCGCCGCCACCCCCTGGCTGACGAGCAGCTGCGCGCCGTGCCCGGCCCGGCTGAGCTCGCGCAGCGCCACGGCGACGTCGTGGTCCGAGACGAGGGTGTTGACATGAGGCCACTCCCCGAGCGCGTCGAAGAGCAGGTACGGGCCGCGGGCGAGCAGGGCGGTCAGCCGGGGGAGATCCTTCGCGAGCCGCTCGGCGCGGCCGAGCGCCACCCGCCGGAGGTCGGCGCCGGCGGCGGCGAGGAGGTCCAGGATCGCCGTGGCTTCGGCGCCGGGGTCGCCGCGTCCGGGTGGGGTGACGACGATCGCCGCACCGCTCGCGCGGGAGGCCCGCGCTGCCGCCATCAGGAGGCGCCGGTCCCGTTCGCTCGCGGGGTCGAGGACCCGCAGCTCGCCGATCACCCCGGCGCAGACGCCCCCTTCGCCCGTGAGCAGGTCGGCGAGCAGCTCGCGGGTGAGCGCCGCGGCGTCGGGACCGTGGCCGGCTGCCCCCCAGGGGGATGGCGCGACGCCGGCGCCGGCGACGATCTGCACCCCCGTCGCCACCGCGAGGCGGTGGAGCGCCGCGAGATCCCGGCCGAGCCCCCGCGGGGTCAGCTCGACCAGGGTGCGGCCGCCGAAGGAGCGGAACTCGGCGAGCTCCCGGCGCGCCGTCTCCTCGCTGTCGAGGAGCCAGTTGTCGCGGTTGTCGCTGCCGAGCGCCACCGGACCGAGCAGGTCCATGGCGAGCGGGGCCCGGTAGATCGCGAGCGCCCGCTCGCCCGTCGGGCGCCGCCGCCCGGAGAGGGCCCAGGTATCTTCCGCCTCGTCGGGGAGGCGGGAGTCGATGAGGAGGTGCTCGTGGGGCAGGGTGAGGCCGAGCGATGCCGGGGACACGAGGCCGGTGACGGTCATCACCTGTCCGGCGCGCTCGCCGCCGGCGGCGGAGCGCGCCGGACCGGCGCCCGGGAGGATCGCGATTCCCAGCAGCAAGAGGCCAATCCGCAACGGAAGGTGACGCATGTCCGCACCTCCTTCGAACACCCGGTCGGAGGATGCTATCCGGTCTCTCGTGTCCCGAAACGGAAAACGGCCCGGCGGCGCACGGGGCGCAGCCGGGCCGGAAGGGGGTGCCGGGAGCGGCTACCGCCGTGAGTAGGGGGGCAACGGCGGGAAGGTGTCGGGATGCGCCTCGATCTGCTCGCGCACCACCTCGATCCCCTTCTCGAGTTGCAGATCCCGGCCGGCGGAGGCCGACGCCGGGTCGTTGTCGAGGAGGATGTCGGGGTCGGCGCCGTGATTCTCGACCCACCAGGTCCCCTCGCGGCCGTAGAAGCCGTTGTTCGACTGGTGGATGAGGCCGTTGTCGAGGGTGCGCTGGCCGTTGATGATCCCGACCAGGCCGCCCCACGACGGTACCCCGATCACGGTCCCGAGCTTGCGGGCCTTGAAGTGCTCGAGGAACGCCTCGCCGTCCGAGCCGTTGTACTCGTTGGTGAGCACGACGACCGGGCCGGTCATCACCGAGCCGGGGTAGCGGAACGGCACCATGTTCGCCAGCACGTTGAAGGCGACCATCTTCCGCTCGAGCTTGTCGATCATGAAGTACTCGGTCCAGCCGCCGCCGTTGCCGCGCACGTCGATGATGAGCCCCTTCTTGAAGCGGAACGCCCGCCAGAACTTGTCGAACTGGGCGACGTTGTCGGTGCCCATCGCGGTGATGTGCATGTAGCCGACCTCGCCGTCGGTCGCGGCGAGGACCCGGTCGACGTTCTCCTGCAGCCAGCGGTTGTAGCGCAGCTGCATCTCGGAGCGGATCGGCTCGACCTCGTAGGTGCGGCTGCCGGCGCCGGTGGGCGCGTCGCTGACGGTGAGCCGGACCTTCTGCCCCCGGACCACCTGCAGGTGCCGGTACGGGTCGTCGGGCGCGGTGACCGGCGTGCCGTCGATCGCGAGCAGGTAGTCGCCGACCCGGATGCCGACGTCCGGGCGGGCGAGCGGCGCCTCGAGATCCCGTTCGATCTCGGTCGGGCCGAAGATCCGGGTGAAGCGGTAGCGGCCGGAGGCGTCCGGCTCGAGGTCGGCGCCGAGCAGGCCGGTGTAGACGGTGCTCTCGGGCAGCTTCGCCGGCCCCATGTCGCCGCCGAAGACGTAGGTGTGGGAGACGCAGAGCTCGCCGACCATCTGCGCGAGCAGCCAGTTGAGGTCGGCGCGCGAGGAGAGCGCCGGGAGGAAGGCCCGGAACTTCTCGCCGATCGCCTCCCAGTCGTTGCCGTGCATCCCGGGGTCGTAGAAGAAGTCCCGGTACCAGCGCCAGGTGTCGTTGAAGATCTGCGTCCACTCCGCCCGCGGCTCGACCCGGTAGCTCATCTTCCCGAGGTCGAGCTTCTCGCCGAGCGCCCGCGAGGCGTGGAGCTTGGCGAGCGGCAGGAGGTGGTAGGCGGGCCCGGCCTTGACGAGCACCTGCTCGCGGTTGGCGGAGAGGCGCCAGTCGGCGATCTTCGCGTCGAGCGTCACGTCCTTCTTCTCCGCCATCGAGAAGAGGTGGAGGGTCAGCTCGTCCCGCCCGGAGGGGGCGAAGATCGCGTCGATCTCGCCCTCCCCGAACCGCTCCTTCTCGGCGAAGGTGATCAGCCCCTTGCCGGCCTTGAGGTAGAAGTAGTTGCCCGGCTTGACGGGGGCCTGGAAGGCGCGCTCGGCGAGGCCGTCGAGGTCGATGACGAGCGCCGCCGGTGCCGCCGGTGCCGCGGGAGCCGCCTTCTCCTTCTTCCCCTCCCGGGCCGCCGCGGGCGGCGCCGGCGGGCCCTCCCGCTCCTCCTCCTTCGGCGCGGCGGCGAACGGCGGCCGCTGGCCGGCCCGCAGCTGCACCGCCATCACGACCACCGGCTCGGGGATCACGTGGTTGTCCTCGAAGATGTCGATCCGGCCCCGGAAGTTCCGGTAGGAGAGGTAGTAGAGGTAGTCGCCGTTGGCGTCGAACGACGGGTTGAGCGAGTCGTAGAAGCCGTCGGTGACCGGATGGCTCTCGTTCTTCTCGAGGTCGTAGAGGAAGATCCGGTTGTTCCGGTTCAGCTGCACGAACGAGTAGGCGATCCAGCGCGAGTCGGGCGACCAGGAGTAGTCGGAGACCTCCCAGTAGAACTGGTCGTTCTTCAGCTGGTTCGAGGAAGCGAACCGCGTCAGCTTCTTCGTGGCGAGGTCCACCCAGAAGAGGGCGAAATCCTTGTTCCCGAAGAGGATCTTCTTCCCGTCCGGAGACCACTCGAGGTGGTAGACGTGGCGGTCGAGGCCGGTGGTGATCTGCTCGGCCGGCTTCTCGCCGGCGAGGTCGCGCACCCAGAGCTGGTACTCGCCGGTGGCGTCGGAGAAGTAGGCCACCCGCTTGCCGTCCGGGGAGAGCTGCGGCCACCGCTCGCGCACGCCGGGGGTGTTCGTGAGGTTGCGGGTCGGCAGGTTCGGATCGGCCGGGACCACGAAGAGGTCGCCGCGCGCCTCGAAGACCGCGCTCCGGCCGTCGTCGGCCGCGGCCATCGACTGGATGTACTCGCTCGGGTTGATCGTCCGCGCGGCGAGCTGCCAGCGGTCGGAGGTGACCTCGACCGGCACCTCGCGCACCTCGCCGGTGGCGGGGTCGAGCACCTTGAGGGTGCCCGCCTGGATGAAGACGATCCGCTTGCCGTCGGTCGACGGGTAGTGGATGTCGAGGTCGGTGTACCGGGTGACCGGCGCGACCCGGCCGGTCGCGAAGTCGCGGCGGTAGAGGTTCGTGATCCCGTTCTCGCCGCGGTCGGAGGCGAAATACATCGTCTCGCCGACCCACATCGGGTAGGCGTTCTTGCCCACGTAGTCGGTCAGCGCCTCGAACCGGTTCGCCGTGAAGTCGTAGAGCCAGATGTCGGTGTACTGGCCGCCCTTGTACCGCTTCCAGTAGTACTCCTCGTTGCCGCGCCGGTTGTAGACCATCCGGCTGCCGTCGGGGGAGAAGGAGGCGAGGATGCCGCGTTCGATCGGCAGGCGTTCGGGATAGCCGCCCTCGCGCGGCACCGAGAAGAGCTTGACGATCGGCCGGAAGGTGTTCTCGTGGCCGGAGCGGTAGACGACCCGCTGGCCGTCGGGCGTCCACGCCACCGGCTGCACGCCCATCCCGGTCCAGGTGAGCCGTCGCGGCTCCCCCCCTGCGATCGGGATCGTGTAGATCGCCGGGGTGCCGTCGTAGCTGGCGGTGAAGGCGACCGTCTGCCCGTCGGGCGAGATCTTCGCCGCGTACTCCAGGCCGGGGTGGCTGGTGAGCCGCTGGGCGCAGCCCCCGTCGAGGGTCGTCTTCCAGAGATCCCCCTCCCAGGTGAAGACGATCACCTCCCCGCGGATGTCGGGGTACTGCACGAGCCGGGCCTCGATGCCGAAGGCGGCCGTCGTGCTCCAGGACAGGACGATGAGCGCTGCCAGAGACCGGATCAGATGTCGCATCGCGTTCCTCCCGGACGGAGAGGATATGCCCCCCTTCCGGGGCGCGCCGGGCGCCCGCAACCCGCCCGGCTCCGGCCTCGTACAAGTGGGGTATTCTCTCCGCGCGAGGAGCTCCGATGTCCGAACCGGCCCCCTCTCTCTCCGATCTGCGGATCGACCGTTCCCGTTTCGACCACCCTTCGGGAGGGGGGCGACGCTGGCTCTTTGCCGGTCTCGCGCTCGTCGCCGTGGCGCTGCTCGTGGCCTTCCTCCTCCGCCCGCGCCCGGTGCCGGTGACGGTGGCCGCGGTGAGCGCCGGGGAGGCGAGCGCCGAGCCGGCCGCAGTCCTCCACGCCTCGGGCTATGTCACCGCGCGGCGGCAGGCGACGGTCTCCTCGAAGCTCACCGGCCGGGTGAGCGAGGTCCTCGTCGAGGAGGGGATGGCGGTGGAGGAGGGGCAGGTGCTGGCCCGGCTCGACGCGAGCCAGACCCTGGTCCAGGAGGCGCTTGCCCGCGCCGAGCTCGTGGCCGCCGAGCGCGCGCTCG
>JAAYLR010000170.1 GCA_012521815.1 Acidobacteriota bacterium | reverse complement strand
GAGATAGTCCGCGGCGAGGTGGACGAAGACGCGGACCCCGGTCGGCAGCGCGCTCTCGTCAATGGTGAAGCGAGGCGAGTGGAGGCCCGCGGCGGTGGCCAGCTCGCCGGCGGGAGTGACGCCGAGGAAGAGGAAGAGCGCCGGCACCCGGCGACCGTAGTGGGAGAAGTCCTCGGCGGCGGTGGTCCGGCGCGCCTCGACGACCCGGCCGGGGAGCACCCGCTGGAGGGTGGGGAGCAGCATCGCGGCGAGGTCGGGATCGTTGATGGTCACCGGCACCTGCGGCTCGATCGTGACCTCGACCGTGGCCCCGTGGCCGGCGGCGATGCCCTCGGCGCGCCGGCGGAGCCGGGCGTGGATGTCGGCCTGCATGGCCGCGTCGAAGGTGCGGATCGTCCCCACCAGGAGCGCCGAGTCCGGGATGATGTTGTGGCGCGTGCCCGCCTGGAACTGCCCGACGGTCACCACCGCGGGCTCGCTCGTCAGGTCGGTCTCGCGGGCGACGATCGACTGGAGCGCGGTGACGATCTCGCTGCCGACGACGATCGGATCGATGCCCGTCCACGGGGTCGAGCCGTGGGCGCCGCGGCCGTGGACGCGGATCTCGAAGCTGTCGGCCGCCGCCATGAGCGCCCCGGCGCGGTAGCCGACGGTGCCGGCGAGCA
Source organism: Acidobacteriota bacterium (assembly GCA_012521815.1). GTDB lineage: Bacteria > Acidobacteriota > Thermoanaerobaculia > Multivoradales > JAGPDF01 > JAAYLR01. Next base: position 4,139 of record JAAYLR010000170.1, on the reverse strand, counting down.
TCGGCGCCATCACGTGGAAGCCGAAGATCGCCTCCACCGGCGGCTGGTCGAGCACTCCGGCGGCGATCATCGCCTCGGCCCCCGCCGGCCGCTCGGCGGCGGGTACGCCCTCCTCGGCGGGCTGGAAGAGCAGCACGATCCGGCCGGGCAGCTGGGCGCGCACGCCGGCGAGCACCTCCGCGGCGGCGAGCAGCATGGCGGTGTGGGCATCGTGTCCGCAGGCGTGCATCACCGGCACGCTCTGCCCCTCCCAGACGCCGGTCGCCTGGCTGGCGAACGGCAGGCCGGGAGGCTCGGCGACCGGCAGCGCGTCGAGGTCGGCTCGCAGGGCGATCGTCGGCCCGCTCCGCCCGCCCTCGATCACCGCCACCACCCCGTGGCCGGCGATGCCGGTGCGCACCGGGAGGCCCATCTCCGTGAGCCGCGCGGCCACGAACTTCGCGGTCTCCACCTCCCGGTTCGAGAGCTCCGGATGTGCGTGCAGGTGACGCCGCCAGGAGATCAGCCGCTCCCCGGCGGCTTCGACGCGCCGGTCGAGCTCGGCGGCGAGCGGCGAGGGGGCGAGCGCCCGGGCCGCAGGCGGAGAGGCCCACGCGGCGAGGATGGCGGCGAGCGCGGGGATGGCGAGAGTGGCGCGGCGCATGGCTCCTCCGGGATGAGGTCGGAAGCGCACTCTATCCGCCTCGCCGGACCGCCTAGAGGGAGAGGGCGTAGCCGAGCTTGACGAAGAGGGTGCGCTCCTCGCGGCGGCGATCGATCTCGGCGGTGCCGAAGCCGGTTTCCGAGTAGCCGAGGAAGAAGACGGTCTGCGGGTTGAGCTTGTAGGAGAAGAGGAGCTGACTGAAGAGGCGGTCGCTGCGGGCCTCGACGGGGAAGGCGTAGAGCGCCGGGTCGCGCTCGACGAGGCTCCGCTGCGCGATCGCGCGCACGAAGGTGCGCACGTTGAACTGCCAGATCAGATGCAGCTCGGTGAGGTTGGCGGTGAAGAGCCGGCCCGGGTCGACGTCGAGCCGCTGCCAGGAGTGGGAGAGCTCGGCCCGCAGATGCCGGCCGAGGTTGAGCCCCAGAGTCGGCTGGAGCCGGACCTGCTCGCCCGGGCGGGCGTGGGCATAGTCGATCTCGTCGCCAGTCATGGCGTAGAGCCCGAAGCTCAGCGCGCCGGTCGGCCGGATCCCGAAGCGGCCCTCGAGCAGCGACTCCTCGAAGCGGCGGCCGGCGAAGGTGCGGGTGCGGTCGGAGACCTGGACGAAGAGATCGAGCTCGCGCACGCCGTCGAGCATGATCCAGACCTCGTCGAGGCGTTCGAGGAGCTCGCCCGCGCGGGTCTCGGTCCGCGAGGAGTCGACACCGACGCGGGCGCTGGTCCACCAGGAGCCCTCCCGGGCCCACCAGTGCCGCTCGACGAGCGCCTTGCCGTAGCGCCGGTCGACCTGCGGCATGAAGCCGAGATCGGCCCGGAAGTCGGGGGCGACCTCCTCGTACCGGCCCGACCAGCGCCACCGCTGCGAGAGGTGCTCGTAGGCGCCGAAGAGGGCGTGGCCGCTGAACCGGCCGCCGGGCTGTCCGTACGCCGCCACGATCTCGCCGGGGTATTCGGTGCGCGAACCGAGCGCCTGGAAGCGGACGAGATCGGAGGCGCCCAGGCGGATCAGTCCGTCGAGGCCGCCGATCCGGTTCTCGTAGCCGTCGCCCTGGCGGGCGGTCGCGAGCAGCCCGAGGCTCGAGCCGTGGCCGACGTCGCGCCGGTAGCGGAGCGCGGCGTCCTCGGTCTTGCCCGGAAGCAGGGCGTTCTGCGAGCCCTGACTGCCCGGCAGGAGCAGGGTGGAGCGTTCGTCGCGGGCGACGAACGCCCCGAGCGCGTGGACTCCGATCTTCCCCGAGGCCTTGAGCCCCCAGTCGGGCGCCGCCACGTTGCGGGTGAAGACCGCCTGGAACGGGGTGGTGAAGAAGTCGGCACCCTCGAGGAAGAAGGGACGCTTCTCCGGGTAGAAGAGCGCGAACCGCTCGTTGACGTCGAGCTGGAGCGCGTCGGCTTCGATCTGCGAGAAGTCGGGGTTGATCGCGGCGTTGAGGATCAGGTTCGGCGTCACCCCCCAGGTGGCGGTGAGACCGAGATCGGTCTGTACGCTGCCCGTTTCGAGGCCGTGGGCTGTGGGTTCCGGCCGCCGGTCGGTGCGCTGGGCGGTGATCGTCGGATCGAGCTCGATGGCGTGACCGGGAGTGAGGCCCGTGAGGCCGGTGACGAGCGAGAACTGGCAGACGGTGCAGGAGCGGTCCCGGTCCTTCGGCTGGCTCGCGAGCTGATAGCGGAAGTCGCGCGGCCGGACCCGGACGAAGGAGACGCCCCAGGTCTGGACCCCGTTGCCCTGCGGGAAGCGGAGCGAGGTGAACGGGATCCCCATCTCGACCTCGTAGCCGGCCGGGGTGAGGCGCCCGGCCGAGGCCCAGATCGCGTCCCAGGTCGGATCCTCGCTGCCGCTGCCGCCGAACATGCTCACGCCGAGATCGTCGAGGAAGAGGTCCATCTGGACGCCGAGCGGGTTGACGTAGAAGGCGAAGGCGCGGCGGCGATCGTTGAACGGATCGAGCTGGACGCCGACGTAGTCGTCCCGGAAGGCGTCGTCGCGATCGGCGTAACGGGCGCGGATCGTGGCGGGTTCGGGGTCGTCGGCCCGGCAGCCGACGTAGAGGGTCCGCTCGTCCCAGGTCAGCCGGCAGGTGGTGGCGACGGCCGCCGGGCCGTTGTCGGCGGGCCAGGTCTCCCAGGCGAGGGGGATCGGGGCGGCATCCTGCCAGGCCGCCTCGTCGAGCCGGCCGTCCACGCTGATCGGCCCGGTCGCCGGGCGCACGACGAACGGCTCCCGGTCCGTACCGTTCCCGGTCGCAGCGTGCGCGGCTGCGCGCGGGAGCGGGAGGAGGAGGAGGAGGAAAAGGAGCGGAGCGAAGGCCGGCCGAGCGCTCAAACGCACGGCAGTCTAGCAGGATGCCGGCGTGCTCCGGGGTCCGGTCGACACCCTGTTCCGGTGGCTGAACCGCGGTGCTTTCGCGCGCCGCCACCCGGCACTGCTGGTAGGCTTCCCGCATGTCCGGAACGGAGCCGACCTCCCCTGCGAGCCCCGAGATCGACGTCGCGCTCGTGATGCGGCGGCTCCGGGAGGGGGTGCGGCAGCGCCTCGCCGAAGCGGCCACGCTCGAGACGGGCGCCGCCGGGAACGAGGGGCGCCTGCTCGCCCTGCGCGACGCGACCGTGGTGCGCGAGCCGGTGCCGCACTCGGCACGGCCCGGGCTCGGCCGGCTGATCGTCTTCGTGCGGAAGGCGGCGTACCACCTCCTCCTGAAGTGGCTCTCGCGGCCGCTGGTGGCGCAGCAGAACCTCTTCAACGACGCCGCGGCGCAGTGGATCGAGGAGCTCGTCGCGAGCGAGGAGCGGCTGCGGCGGGAGCTCGCCCAGCAGGCGGCCGAGCTCGAGCGGCTGCGTGTCGAGATCCGCGCGGCGCACCCGGAGGCGCCGGAGCGCACCCCGTGAGCCAGCGCGTGCTGGTGCTCGCCCCGCATCTGCCGTTCGAGGTCGGCGGGGCGGAGATGCTCGCCGAGACGCTCCGCGACGAGATCGCCCGGCGGGGGCACGAGGTCGATCTCGTCCGGTTGCCGCTCGCCTGGCCGTCGTCGCGCGAACAGCTCCTCGCCTCGGCGCTCGCCTGGCGCCTCCTCGATCTCACCGCCCCCGGCGGGCGGCCGGTCGACCGGGTGATCGCCACGAAGTTCCCCTCCTACGTGGTGAGGCATCCGCGCAAGATGGTCTGGCTCGTCCACCAGCTGCGGCAGGTCTACGACCTGCTCGGCACCGCGCACTCCGACTTCGCGCCGGGTGGAGACGCCGACGACGCGGCGGCGGTGACGGCGATCCGCGAGCTCGACCGCCGCACGCTCGGCGAGGCGCGGGCGATCCACACGATCTCGGGCAACGTGCGCGACCGGCTGGAGCGGTTCAACGGGCTGGCGGCGGAGGTGCTCTATCCGCCGCCGCGGCTCTTCGACCGGCTTGCCCCGGGCCCGTACGGAGAGTACGTAGTCACCGCCGGGCGGCTCGAGCCGCTCAAGCGCTTCGACCTGCTCGTGCGCGCGCTCGCCACGACCCG
>JAAYLR010000169.1 GCA_012521815.1 Acidobacteriota bacterium | reverse complement strand
GTGAAGAAGGCGGGCTACGAGACGAACCCGCTCGAGGACGGCAGCCTCGACCAGTGGCGGGTCTTCAAGGTCGCCATCACGAAGCTCACGCACGAGGCGCTGAAGGACACCGGCCTCGACGCCAAGAGCCAGGAGCGGTGCAAGAACTTCTTCGCGCTGGGGATGATCTACTGGCTCTTCTCGCGGCCGCTCGACGCCACGGTGCAGTGGCTGCAGGAGAAGTTCGCCAAGAAGCCGGAGCTCGCCGACGCCAACCTCCGGGTGCTCAAGGCGGGCTGGAACTACTGCGACATCAACGAGCTCTTCCAGGTCCGCTACGAGGTCGAACCCGCGAAGCTCCCGGCCGGCACCTACCGGAACGTGGTCGGCAACACCGCGCTCGCGCTCGGCTTCGTCGCCGCCAGCCGTCGCGCCAAGCTGCCGCTCTTCCAGGGCGCCTACCCGATCACCCCGGCCTCCGAGGTGCTCCACGAGCTCTCGCATCTCAGGCGTTACGGGGTGACCGTCTATCAGGCCGAGGACGAGATCGCGGCGATGGCCGCGACCGTCGGCGCCGCCTATGGCGGCTCGCTCGCGGTGACCGTCACCAGCGGTCCGGGGATGGCGCTCAAGATGGAGGCGATCGGCCTCGCGATCATGACCGAGCTGCCGATGGTCATCGTGGACGTCCAGCGCGGCGGCCCCTCCACGGGCCTGCCCACGAAGACCGAGCAGGCCGACCTCTTCCAGGCGGTCTTCGGCCGCAACAGCGAGGGGCCGGTGCCGGTGCTCGCGGCCTCCTCGCCGGCCGACTGCTTCGACTGCGCGGTGGAGGCGTGCCGGATCGCCCTGAAGTACATGACGCCGGTGATCCTGCTCTCCGACGGCTATCTCGCCTTCGGCTCCGAGCCCTGGCGGCTGCCGCGGCCGGAGGATCTGCCCGACCTGCGGGTCGCCCATCACACCGATCCGGCGACCTTCCAGCCCTACCGGCGCGATCCGGTGACGCTGGCGCGGCCGTGGGCCGTGCCCGGCACCCCCGGCCTCGAGCATCGCATCGGGGGGCTCGAGAAGGCCGACGGCTCCGGCCACGTCTCCTACGATGCCCTGAACCACGAAAAGATGGTTCGTCTCCGGGCGGAGAAGGTCGAGCGGATCGTCGCCGACGTGCCGGACGCGGTGGTCGAAGGCGCCCCCGAGGGCCGGCTGCTGATCGTCTCCTGGGGTTCCACCGCGGGGGCGACGAAGGGCGCCCTGCGGGTGGCGCGGCGGGAGGGGTACGACGTCAGCCGCGTCCACCTGCGCTGGCTCAACCCGTTCCCGAAGAACTTCGGCGAGATCCTCTCGCGCTTCGACACGATCCTCGTGCCGGAGATGAACCTCGGCCAGCTCGCCTTCCTGATCCGCGGACGCTATCTGCGCGAGGTCGTGAGCTTCCCGAAGGTGCAGGGCAAGCCGTACTACCGTTCCGAGGTCCTCAAGAAGATCCGGGACATCCTGGGAGAGAAATAGAATGTCCGCTGAGACTGCGGTGCTCACCAAGAAGGATTTCCAGTCGAGCCAGGAGGTCAAGTGGTGCCCGGGTTGCGGGGACTACTCGATCCTCTCGGCCGTGCAGTCGGTCTTCCCCGAGCTCGGCATCCCGCGGGAACGGTTCGTGGTGGTCTCGGGGATCGGCTGCTCGAGCCGGTTCCCGTACTACATGAACACCTTCGGGTTCCACTCCATCCACGGGCGGGCGCCCGCCATCGCCACCGGCCTGAAGATGACGCGGCCGGAGCTCGAGGTCTGGGTCGTCACCGGCGACGGCGACGGCCTCGCGATCGGCGGCAATCACATGATCCACACCCTGCGGCGCAACGTGGGGCTCAAGATCATGCTCTTCAACAACCGGATCTACGGTCTGACGAAGGGGCAGGCGTCGCCGACCTCGGAGCTCGGCAAGAACACGAAGTCGTCGCCGCTCGGGACGGTGGATTATCCGTTCAACGCCCTCTCGGTGGCGATCGGCTCCGGCGCGACGTTCGTCGCCCGCACGATCGACGTCATGCAGCCGCACATGCGCGGCGTCTTCCGGGCGGCGGCAGAGCACCAGGGTTCGGCGTTCGTCGAGATCTATCAGAACTGCATCATCTTCAACGACCGGGCGTTCGCCGCGATCACCGACAAGGAGGTCCGCGACGAAGCGACCGTGCTGCTCGAGCAGGGCAAGCCGCTGGTCTTCGGCAAGGAGAAGGACAAGGGGATCCGCCTCAACGGCTTCGAGCTCGAGGTCGTGCGCTTCGCCGACGGCTTCGGACCCGACGACTGTCTCGTCTGGGACGCCACGCGGCAGGATCCCACGCTCGCCTTCATGGTGGCGCAGATGGCGCCGCCGCACTTCCCGACGCCGATCGGCGTGTTGCGCGACGTGGCCCGGCCGTCGTTCGAGCAGATCGTGGCCGAGCAGATGCAGCGGGAGATCGACACGAAGGGGGCGGGCAACCTGGAGCAGCTCTTCCGCGAAGGAGACGTCTGGACCGTCAACGAGGACGGCTCGATCTCCTGAGCGGCGTTCCCGACGCCTGATAACCGAGGGCCGCCGGAGGCGTCAGCCGGCGGCCCTCGGTCTATTCCCACCGCTCAGCAGCCGCGGGCGAGAACCTCGATCTGATCGGGCCGGTTCGGCACGATGCAGAGG
>JAAYLR010000168.1 GCA_012521815.1 Acidobacteriota bacterium | reverse complement strand
CCTGTTCGCCGCGGTGGTGATCATGGCGACCATCCCCGCGGGGGCGCTCGGCTTCCCCCTGGACGACGCCTGGATCCACATGGTCTACGCCCGGGCCGTGGCCTTCGAGGGCGGGCTCCATTACAACCCCGGCGAGCCGGGTCGCGGCTGCACCTCGCTGCTCTGGCCCCTGGTCGTCGCCCCGGTCTTCCGTCTGACCGGCAGCGCCGACGGTGTCGTGCGCGCGGTCCAGGGGCTCGGCGCGGGGCTCCACGCCGCTGCCAGCGCGCTTGCCGCCCTGATCGTCGGGTCGCTCCTGGGCCCGCCCGGCCGGCGGTGGGCGCTGCTCGCCGGGCTCACGGTGGCGCTCTGCCCGCCGCTCCTGGTCGCGGCCCTCTCCGGGATGGAGGTAACGCTCACGGCCGCCCTGCTCTGCGGCATGGTTTTCCTCGCGCTCCGCGCCTGGCCGCAGGCGGCAGCCGAGCCGCGAGCCCGCAACGCCTGGGAGGCGGGGCTCCTCGCCGGGCTCGTCTGCTGGGCGCGGCCCGAAGGGATGGCGCCGGTGCTCCTGCTCCTCCTCCTCTGGAGTCTCGCCTCGCTCCGGACCCGGAGCTGGTTGCGCTCGCTCCTGCCGTTCGCGCTGCCGGTCTTCGCAGCCCTCGCGGTCTCCACGACCCGGTACCTGCTGGCCACCGGGCGCCTCGTGACCTCGACCTATCACGTCAAGCAGGAGCTCTCGCTCCTCGAGCTGCTGCCGCGGCTCGGCACGGCAATGCTCGCGCTCCTTTCCCGGGTGCCGCCGTTCTGGGGGCTGATCGCCTGGCTCGCGCTGCTTGCTCTGCCCTTCGCCACGACGGGCGACGCCCGGCAACGGGGCCGGCTCCTGCTCCCGTGGGGGACCGGCCTGGGGTTCCTCCTCGCGAACCTGGCCGTGATGCCTCCGATCGACCCCGGCGCCTTCTACCACCTGCGCTACCTCCTGCCGCCGGTTCCGCTCCTCACCGCCGCGGTGACCGTGGCGGTCGCGCTCTTCGCCCGCCGCCTGCGCGCCCCCTTCCCTTTCGCGCTGCGCTTCGCGTTCCCGGCCCTCTGCCTCGCCGGGATCCTCGCCACCGCCGTGCCCGCCGTGCGGGGGTTCCATCAGGACTGCCGCAACATCAACGAGGTGCAGCGGGCGCTCGGCACCTGGCTCGGGAGCGTCACCCGGCCGGGCGACTGGATCGCCGTCACCGACGCCGGCGCGATCCGCTTCTTCTCCGGGCGCGCCACCATCGATCTGCTCGGGCTCAACACGCCGCTGCCCGATGCCGACCAGCCCGCGCTTGCGCCCCCCGTCTCGTTCCTCGTGCTGATGCCCGCCTGGGTCCAGCCGGCCGAGGGCACCCGGCTCCACGTCGTCCAGGCATGCAGCACCTCTCCGTACACGGTGACCAGCTCCCCGGCGATGGCCCTGCAGGGGGCGATGGTCTGCGGGGACGAGGCCGGGCCCGCCCCGCAGCTCGTACGGCTGCGGGGCGTGACCGACGTCTCCCTGACCTGCCGCCCCTGGTCCCGGAGCGAACGGGAACGGCTCGCCCTCACCCCGGCGGCCAGCACCTGCACGCCGGAGGCTGGCGTGTGGGGCTCCTGACACTCGTGGTCACCGCGGTGGATGTATCGGCTCCTGCGACCTGATCCTGCCCGAGGAGGCTGCCGCGCCCGAAAGCACCGGCAGCCTCCTCCGACAGGTGAGGAGAATGCGGGGAAGCATGATCAGAAGTCGATCTTGACGCCGAACTGGAAGGTTCGGCCGACATCGAAGGCGGTGGGCTCTCCATGTTCGTCCACGGCCGTCGTCACCGCTGTCACGTTCTCGTGATTGGTGAGGTTGAACCCCTCTGCCACCAGGGTGAGCGCGGTCCCCTTGATCCGGATCCTCTTCTGGATGGAGAGATCGAGGGATTGTGTGTTTCCCATCCGGTGGGAGTTGCGCTTCCCGACGAACAGCGGGTTGCCGTTCGCGTCGTATGTGACCACCGAATACGGCAATCCGGTCGCGTAGGTGTAGGAACCCGAGAGGACGATCTCCCAGGGGAGCTGACCGAAACCGGAGAGCTTCACGACGTTGGTCCGGTCGGTATCTTCGATGCTGTTGACCGGCGGTATCTGAGTCGCTCCGTAGAAGGTGTCGAGATAGGCACCCATTCCGGTCTGCCTGGACCAGGTATAGCTCGCGCGACCCTCCCACCGGTCGGAGAACCGCTTCGTAGCCACGAGATCCACGCCCCGGTAGCGCCCTTCGCCGTCGGCCTCGAATTCGTACCAGTCTTCCGCGTTGTCCGAGGTGTAATAGGTCAGCAGCTGGCGCCGCAGCCGCTTGTCGGTGAAGGCGAGTCCGATCCGCAGATCACGGCCGACTAGGTGCTCGACGCCAACCGTCCAGGCATCTGCGTAGGGCGTCTTGTTGTCTCCCAAGATCCGGTATCCGAAAGTGCCACCCGGTACCTCTGTGCCGTCGGCGAGTTCGCCAGTCGGGTCGAAGACGTAGTAGAAGTCACCACCTGGCTGTGAGCCCCATTCGAGATACCGGTCGTAGACCCGTTCTATATATCGCCCTGCGTTGGCGTATAGCTTCGTCCGGGCATCGCCTCGGACATCCCAGGACATCCCCAGTCGCGGAGCGAGATCCGTGTTCCCGGTCACGCTCTGGTACTCGGCACGGATGCCGAAATCGAGCGTGACCCCCTTGGTGACCCGCCAGGTATCCTGTGCGTAGGCCGCGCCCTCGCCACCGCTCTCGTCGTATCGAACCGGGTCGAAGTAGTAATGCAGCGCGAGATCGTTGCCGAGAGGACGGAAATCGAACCTCGTCGGGGTGATGTTCTGATCGAGCCTCGTCGCAAGGTGGCCGACGTCGACCCCGAGCCGGATCTGATGGTCGTCCCGATACCAGGTCAACGCTTCCGTGAGCCGGATGCGTGTCCGTGCATGGCTGGTGTTGCTCGTGAACATCCCGGAGGTGTAGGTACCGGTCGGCGTGAAGGTATAGAGGGTCACATGGGCATTCGGATCCGCACGTCCAAGACCGTCGGTCACCCGGAGGTAAGAGAGCTGGGACTCGAGGAACAGGGAGTCGGAGAAGATGTGACTCTGCTGGACGGTTAACAGAGACCGATCGTCTTTCCGGTTTGCGTTGTGCTCCGGTGCGACGAAGCGGGTTGCGACGGTGTTGTCCGTTCTGTTGATGTTGCTCGCGCCGAAGAAGACCCACTGATCCTCAGCCCGCGGTGTGTAGTTGAGTTTGAGGCTGCCGAGGTACGAGTCCGTCTCGCTGGTCCGAACCGCGAAGACCGTACCGATGTCGGAGGTACGGTACTCCAGGGTCGTGAAATAGTGGACTTTGTCCGGCACGATCGCTCCGCCGAGGGCTACCTCGGTAAATCTCCGGGTATCGGGTGCTTTCCTGTGTTCCTGGTCCGGATAGCGGACCGGCGGCGCGGCGACGAAGTTGTCGTTACGAAAATAGTAACCGAGGTGCCCGGCGAACTGGTTGGCTCCACTACGGGTGGTGACGTTGACGACGCCGCCCGAGAAATCGCCATAGCGAGCCTGGAATCCGTTCGGGACCATCTCGAACCGATCGATCGCATGCTGGCTAAACGTGATCTCGACACCTCCGGTATACGGATCTACGTTCGTAACGCCGTCGATTCGGAAGCCAGTCGAGGTATCGCGGGACCCGCGCACTTGACCATCCGCAACCCCGGGCATGAGGCTGACCAGATCCTCGAAATTCCGATTGCGCAGCGGGATGTCTTGCACGAATTGCTGCTCCAGGGTTTCACTGCTGGCCGACTGGGTCACGTCCACCTGCGGCGGCGCTGCGCTGACCGTGACCGTCTCCTCGAAAGCACCGATCTGCAACGTGAGCGCAGCACTGTAGGTCTCGCCGAAACGGATGTTGAGGCCCGTCAGCAGCGCAGGTGTGAATCCAGACAGCTCCGCCTGCAGATCGTAGGTTCCGGCCGGCACGACGAGGAATCGATACTGGCCGCTGGCGTTGGTCGTGCCCGCGAAGGTGCGGGCGGCGCTCCTGAGAGCCAGCGTCACTCCCGGCAGGGCACCACCGTCAGCGTCGGTCACGGTGACAACGACACTCCCCGTCAGGTCACCCTGAGGCCAACCGGGCGTTGCAACGAAGAAGAGCACCGACGCCGTCACCAGCAGGGTGAGTCGGTTTCCGAAGCTACGTGCAACGTTCGCTTTCATACGCAATCCTCCTTCTGGATCGGCGCATCGCGGGCGCCCTGTCCTATGGCCGATCTCCATCGGCCCATCTGAGCTCCTGTCATGCTCACTCACGCCATGGGGTCTGACTGGAACGGCAAACGTCGCGCGAGTCGGCATCCCCAATCGGAAGAACCGTATCCCCGGCTCGCGGCGGAGGAAGTCCAACCTCGACACGACCCACGATCTCATTCGGAACCTTCCTGAACTGGCGAACCGACCAGCCGCGCGAGCGTCTCGGCGAGGCGTTCGCCACGCAATGCGGAGCCCACCGCGAGGATCGTTCCGTCCGGACCGACCAGTATTCCGGTCGGGAAACCGACGACCTCGAAAGTGGTTACGATCTCGTTTTCGTTTCTCTCCGAATAACAGTGCTCCAGAAAACCATGCAGCCAGGGCATCGGCGACCGGTCGCGACGGAACTGCCTGACCTTCTCCGCACTCTCGTCACAACTGAGACTCACGATCGTGAACCCCTGATCCCGGTGTTGAGCCCAGGCCTCATGAAGGCTCGGCATCTCTGCCAGGCACGGGCCGCACCAGGTGGCCCAGAAGTCGATGAGGTAGTAGCTGCCGAGCAGGCTGGACCGGGAGAGCTCGATCGTCGGATCGTCCAGAGAAGTGATCCGGAACTCCGGTACCGGCTCGCCGACACGAATGCGACGATCAGGCGCCAGCAACTTGGCTGCAGTGGCGGCTGCCCGAGAGTCCGGGAAGTCGCTCTGTAGCCGCTCATAGAGGCTCTGGGCCATCACGGTGTCACCCGCGTAATAAGCGACCGAGAGCGCGTAGTCGAGAACGGATGTTCGCAGCTCGGTATCAGGATGAAGCGAGACGATGCGGTCGAGATACGCCTCGTAGCCGGGTATTGGAGAATGGTAGTTCGCCCAGGTGAGGGCCTGAAAGGCGCCCGGAATCGCTGTCCAGACCTGAGAGGAAGGAGGCACCTCAAGCAGGCTCTGTGTCGCGAGATCGGGCGCAAGCGGGCTGTGGCTCATCTCGGCGGCCTCGCCGACGATCTCGAGGTAAAGAACAAGAGCCGCCTGCTTGAAGATTGGAGAGGCATCGCCGGCCAATACCTGCCGCACTGGGGTCTCGAACCGACCCCAGTCATAGTTCGCGACGAAGGCACCCACCTCAGCGGCAGAGGCGCCCCGGTGCTTGAGCGCGAGACGGAGCCGTGTGTACCCCTCGAGCTCGCGGCGCATCGCCGCGGCGAGCTCCGCGAAACGCTGGGTCTCAGGAGCGGCATCCCCGACTGTTACAGAAGGAATTCCTTTGGGCCCGGCGAGCGGTGCCGGATCGAAAGAGATCCTGATCTCGCGGCCTTCTACCGCCAGTACCGAGGCATAGGTGCCGTCCTTGCGGAGCAGATACTCATCTGCGGCAGTGCCGGGAATGGCGATTCCAGGATAGGTCGAATTGATGCTCTCGACCGGTGCGGTGGCGTTGATGAGCTGATAGGCGATCCGATCACCGGCGAGTGACCCCAGCGAAACAGAAAGCCGGCCGTCGGTGGACTCGGAGAGAGGAAGAGTACCGCTCTCTCGCTGAAAGTCGTTGAAATCCCCGACCAGTGCCACCCTGGAGAGATCGTCAGCATAGGCAAGCCGGGCCAGCGTGACGTCCACCTGCGCCACGCCGACAGCACGGGTGATCAGGAGCGGTACCGTCTCCGGAGCGTGACCGACGCCGGTGAAACGCAACGTAAGGAGGCCGGTCGCCGTGGAGGTGAGTGAATAGGTACCGTCCGCTCCGACCGGAGCCAAAGCGGACGGCGCAGCCGATGGAGAGCCGGTGAAGAGTGCAACGTGCGCGACGGTGATCGGCTTCCCGTCAGCGCCCAGAAGTCTGCCTGAGATCCTCAACTGCGGCTCGCTACAGGCCCCGACCGCGACGACAAGCCAGATTCCCGCCACCAGACCCCTGATCGCACGCTTCATCGACACCTCCGTGACCGTTGAAACCGGCCGAGAGATACGGTCGTTCCATCTGGCAGCTGCTCGGCCGCTGTTTGCCACGGATATCGTAAGCACACGACACCGCTATCCGTCGCCGCCTGCGACCAGACGCGGATCCGTGCGGTCAGCAGGCCTCGATGCGGGCTGATCCGGACCGCAGGGTGCCAAGGACGGCGTTGGCCCCGTCCCGGAGGCCCTCTCCTCACCGGTGGCGAGGCCTGGAGGGTAGGAATCAGGTGCGCTCGGGGTGCTGCGACTCCGTCGTGATTCCGGCATGGGCCAGTGCCTGCCGGAAAGCGTCCCGGTGGGTCCGGCTGAGTCGCAACCGGGTGCCGTCGATGAGCCGCACCTCCCAGTCGCCGTGTCCCTCGGCGACCAGCGAAGCTACCCGGTCAAACCGTACCAGGGCACTACGGTGGATCCGTCCGAAGACACGGGGATCGAGGCCCTGGTCGAGAGCCGTCAGTGTCTGACGAACAAGATACGTCTTGCCGGAGCAGTGCAGCCGCGCGTAGTCTCCGGCGGCTTCGATCCAATCGACTGCGCCGATAGGGACCGGGTGTTCACGCCCCCCGGTTCGCACCAGGAACCGGGTCAGATTCTTAGCTGGTTCGGTCGGTTCGAGACCGCCCCCCTGAAAAGATGGAAGGCGCGCCTCCTCGAACTGCCCGACAAGCTCCCGGAGACGCTCTCTGACGCCCAGTGCCCGGTGCTCTTCGAGCCTTCGGCGGACCCGGCTCAGGGCAAGATGGAAGCGCGCCTCGACGATCGGCTTGAGGAGATAGTCGACAACCGAGACCTCGAACGCGTCCAGGGCATGTTCGTCATGAGCCGTGACCAGCACCACCGCCGGTACACGCTCCGGCCCGAGACGACGCAGCATCTCGATACCGCTTTCGCCAGGCATCTCGATATCGAGGAAGAGAAGATCCGGTCGGTCCCGATCGAGCGCTTTCGCCGCCTGCTCTGCTGAGTCGTACTCGCCGACCACGACGATATCGGGTTCGTCTGCGAGCCGCAGTCGAATCCCTTCGCGAGCGAGTGGTTCATCATCGACGATGACGGTACGTATCTTCATCCGGTCGCTCCCGGCGCGACGATCTCCATCTGCCCCGGTATCGCCCCGTACGCGGTCTGTTCACGCAGGGGAAATTCGAGAGAGACCCTGACCCGGTTTTCGGTCATCTCCTCGATCTCCAACCTGCCCAGATCACCGAACGTTTCCCGGAGCCGATCGCGAGTGTTGCTCAACCCGACCCGCTCCTCCATCCGTTCCCGCCAGTCCGCCGGCAACCCCGGACCGTCGTTCTCGATCTCGAGACGTACCGTCTCACTTCTGCAAACCGCCCGTATCACGATCTCACTCTCCCGTTGTCCGGCCATCACCCCGTATCGGACGGCATTCTCCACGAGTGGCTGGAGAAGCAGGACCGGCACCCGCGCTTCCACAGCGTCGCGATCGACCTCGACCCGGACCGTGAGCCGTTCCCCCGACCTTGCCTTCTCGATCGCCAGGAACCGGGAGACGAGCTCGAGCTCCTCACCCAGCGTATGCTCATACCGGTCTCGCAGGCGCAGGGTGGCTCGCAGGAATTCCGTCAAGGCGCCGAGCATCGCCTGGGCGGCCGCGGTATCTCCTCGCAGTATCTGAGTCGACAGGGCGTTCATCGCATTGAAGAGGAAATGGGGCTGCAGCTGGCGTGCGAGGGCCTCCAGTCGTGTTCGCGCGACCAACGCTTCCCTTCTGGCCGTCGACACCTCGAGTCTCCGGAGGTGGCGCTCGTGGTCCAGGACATGGACGACTCCGACGATCAGCCAATAACTGAAGACATTCAGATGGTAATCCGTGCTCAGGAGACTCGCACGTGCCCAGCCGCCGAAATCGAAGACGATGCCCGGAACCTCCGGGCCGAGGGTGTGCCAAGCAGCCTGCGTCAGGGCGGAACCGATGGCGACGGCGAGGCTGATCGCGAGGTGTCTCAGAAGGGGCACGAGCGGCTCCCGACGCCGGATCGGAAAGCGGCGTGCGAAATGGGCGACGAGCGGGGTGAGTGGTATCCAGATCCACCATGCGGGCAGCGCCGCCAGCAGTGCACGCCCGAACCCGAAGTTCGGTTCAGTAAGGAGGCCGATCTCATAGAGCTGAATTGCGTAGAGGAGCCCCGGAAGAGTCCACGCGCCGGCTACCAATGCAACGACAGAAGCTTTCCATCGTGGAGGCTGCGTACTGACGGTCTCAATTTCGAGTGTCTTATCGAAGACAGGGAGATCGGCCACTCGGCTCTCTCCGGGACGGTCTAGCGGAAAGACCTCACTCACAGCAGTTGCCGCCTGTCCTTCATCGGTGCGTGTGGGAAGCTCGAGACATAGACGGGTTCGGACTGAGGTAATCCTTTCGAGTGACAGACTGGCATGTTCCCCGAACGCCTGTCGCAGCCGAAGACGGATGGGCCTCAACCCGAAGCGCTCCTCGGCTCGCTCTTGCCACTCAGCGGCATGCTCCCGACCTTCGCCCTCGATCTCGAGCCGTATCACCTCTCCAGCACGGCGCGCTTGGATGACGAGCTCTCCACCTGAGGGGTTGGCGGCGATGTCATGCCGAACCATGCTCTCCACGAGTGACTGGAGAAGGAGCACGGGTACCGGCAACTCTTCGGCCTCATGGTCGATCTCGACCCGCACTCGGAATCGCTCTCCCAGTCTGGCCTTCTCCACCTCGAGGTAGAGAGACACGAGCTCCAGCTCGGCATGTAGTGGCTGCTCGGTTCGATCTCTCAGACGCATCGTCGCACGCAGGAATTCCGCGAGGGAACCGAGCATCCCTCCAGCGGCCCGAGTGTCCCCGCGCACGATCTGCTCCGACAGCGCATCCAGCGAGCTGAAGAGGAAATGTGGCTGGAGCTGACGCGCGAGCATGCCCATGCGGGCTTGCGCCACCAGCGTTTCGCGGTGGGCCGCTGCCACCTCCAGCCGCTGCCGATGCCGCTCGTGGTCCACAACGTGTACGACGCCGACGATCAACCAGTAGCTGACAATGCATCCCTGCAAGGTCGTCGCGTGCGACAACCCCCACAGCCACTCGACGAAGGTTCGATCCCGTTCCGGGAAAACCGGGGTGAGGCTGAACCAGAAGGCGGCGAAGACGACGACCGCGAACGCTGTGAGAATGCTCGCCAGCATGTGGAACGCAGCCGCCCTCAGAACCTGGTCGCGGCGGATCGGAACCCGTCTGGCCAGGAGTGCTACCAACGGCGTGAGCAGGAGCCAGATCCACCAGACCGGCATGGCGTGGAGCGCCGCCAAGGCAAACGGAAAACCCGGAACCTCAGATCGGCCGACCTGGTGGATCTGCACCGAGTAGAGAAGGCCGGCGAGGCTCCACAGAGCGACGAGAACGAGCCCGCGTAATGCCGACGACCAACCCCTCGGTACGGCGATCGTGCCGGATACTCTCGCAGGGATCACACCGGGACTGCTCGGGCCACCGCTCCTCATCACCCTGTCGCTCACCTTCATGCTACACAGAGACTGGAGGCCGACGATTGGCGTCCGGCACGAAGAGCTTCGGGCCGGAAACCTCCACGAGGTGGAAAGAGACGTTCTCCCGCTACCCCTCGCCGGTTCCCGGCGCCGCCGGCGGCGCGAACCGGGTGTAGAGCGCGGGCAGGACGAGGAGGGTGAGGAGCGTCGAGGTGACGAGGCCGCCGATCACGACGGTGGCGAGCGGGCGCTGCACTTCGGCGCCGGCGCTCGTGGCGAGCGCCATCGGCACGAAGCCGAGGGCGGCGACGAGGGCGGTCATCAGCACCGGGCGGAGGCGCACGAGCGCCCCTTCGCGAGCCGCGGCGTCGGGGGCGAGGCCCCGTTCGCGGCGGGCGACGATGTAGGAGACGAGGACCACGCCGTTGAGGACCGCGACGCCGAAGAGGGCGATGAAGCCGACCCCGGCCGAGATCGAGAACGGGTAGCCGCGGAGCGCGAGCGCCGCGAGGCCGCCGGTGACCGCGAGCGGGACGTTGAGGAAGATCAGCGTCGCGAGGCGGGCCGAGCCGAAGGTCGAGTAGAGGAGGAGGAAGATCAGGAGGAGCGCGACCGGCACGAGGAGGGTGAGCCGGCGGGCGGCCGACTGGAGGTTCTCGTACTGCCCGCCCCAGGCGAGCGACCAGCCGGGCGGCAGCTCGAGGCCCCGGCCGACCGCCGTCCGCGCCGCGGCGACGAACGAGCCGAGATCGCGGCCGCGGACGTTCGCCTCGACGCTGATCCGGCGGCTCACGTTCTCGCGGCTGATCTGGGCCGGGCCGTCCTCGATCGTGATCGTGGCGACCTGGGAGAGGGGAACGAGCCGGGGGGCGCCGCCCGGGGTGGCCGGCGGCGCCGCGACGCGCAGATCGCGGATCTTCTCGAGGCTCGCGCGGGCGGCGTCGCCGAAGCGCACCCGGAGATCGAACCGCTTCTGCCCCTCGTGGACGACGCCGGCGGAGACCCCGCCGATCGCCTCGACGACGTCGAGCAGGTCGTCGGCCCGGATGCCGAGCCGCGCCGCCGCGGGGCGGTCGATCCGCACCCGGAGCACCGGCAGCCCGGTCGCCTGCTCGGCCTTCACGTCGGCGGCGCCCCGCACCTCCTGCAGGAGATGGACGACCTCGTCGGCCTTCCGTTCGAGCAGCTCGAGATCGTCGCCGTAGATCTGCACCGCGACATCCGAGCGCACGCCCGAGAGGAGCTCGGAGACGCGCAGCTCGATCGGCTGCGAGAAGCTGAAGATCGCGCCGGGGATCTCCGCCTCGAGCGTCGCCTCGATCGCCGCGATGAGCGCCTCCTTGTCGCGGTAGCGCCACCGTTTCGGCGGCGTGAGCATGAGATAGGTGTCGGAGATCTCCACCCCCATCGGGTCGGTGGCGATCTCGGCCCGGCCGGTGCGCGAGACGACGGTCTCGATCTCGTCGGCGAACCGCTCGCGCAGCAGCCGTTCGGTGGCGAGCGAGATCTCGTTCGACTGCGCCAGCGAGATCGAAGGGAGACGCCAGATCTGCATGGCGATCGCCCCCTCGTCGAGCTGCGGGATGAACTCCGCGCCGAGGAAGGGGATGAGCGCGAGCGAGGTGACGAAGATCGCGACCGCGATCACGGCCGTCAGCCGCCGCCGGCCGAGCGCCCCGTCGAGCAGCGGCACGTAGAGCCGCTTGGCGAGCCGGAAGAGCCACGGCTCGCGCTCCGGCGCCTCCCGCACCAGCAGGCTCGCGAGCACCGGCATCAGGGTGAGCGCCGCCACCAGCGAGGCCGTGAGCGCGAAGACCACCGTGAGCGCCATCGGCCGGAACATCTTCCCCTCCACCCCGCGCAGCGCGAGGATCGGCAAGTAGACGAGGATGATGATGCCGACCGCGAAGACCACCGGGCGGGCGACCTGGTGGGCCGCCGCGCGGACCTTCTCCAGGTGCGGGACGCCGGTCTCCCGCCGCCGCTCGTGGAGCGAGCGGACGATGTTCTCGATCATCACCACCGAGCCGTCGACGACGAGGCCGAAGTCGATCGCCCCGAGGCTCATCAGGTTGCCCGAGATCCCGAGCTCGCGCATCGCGACGAACGCCGCGAGCATCGAGAGCGGGATCGCCGAGGCTACGATGAGCCCGCCGCGCAGGTTGCCGAGGAGCAAGAGGAGCACGACGACCACCAGCAGGCCGCCCTCGGTGAGGTTCTTCGCGACGGTGCGGATCGTCCGCCGGACGAGGTCGGTGCGGTCGTAGAAGGGGTCGATCGTCACCCCTTCGGGGAGGTGCTCGGCGATCTCGGCGAGCTTGCTCTTCACCCGGTCGACGACGACCCGCGGGTTCTCGCCCATCAGCATCATGACGATGCCGACCACCGCCTCGCCCCGCCCGTCGCGGGTCACCGCCCCCTGGCGGAGCATCGGCGCGAGCTCCACGGTGGCGACGTCGTCGACGGTCACCGCGGTACCCGCCGCGTCGTGGGCGAGGACGACCGCGCGGATGGCGGGCAGGTCGGCGAGCAGCCCCTCGCCGCGGATCAGGTACTGCTCTCCCTGGTGCACGAGGTAGCCGCCGCCCACCGCGCGGTTGCTCGCCCGCAGCGCGGCGAGGACCTCGCCCACCGCGAGGCCGTGGGCGGTGAGCCGCTCGGCGTCGAGGGTCACCTGGAAGGTCTTCAGCTCGCCGCCGAACGAGTTCACCTCGACGATCCCCGGCACCGTGCGGAGCTGGTAGTTGACGTACCAGTCGAGGATCGTGCGCAGCTCCATCGGGGTGTGGCACTCCCCGGTCGCCGGGCCCCCTGCCGGGCAGGGGCGGTCGGTGCGCACCTCGAACTGGTAGATCTCGCCGAGGCCGGTCGAGATCGGCCCGAGCTCCGGCTCGCCGTACCCCTCCGCGATCCCCTCGCGGGCGACGGCGAGCCGCTCGCTCACGAGCTGGCGGGCCCAGTAGATGTCGGTCCCCTCGTGGAAGACGACGGTGACGACCGAGAGCCCGAAGCGGGAGAGCGAGCGGATCTGCTCGATCCGCGGCAGGCCGCTCATCGCCGTCTCCACCGGGAAGGTGATGAACCGCTCCACCTCCTCCGGCGCGAGCCCGGGGCTGTCGGTGAGGATCTGCACCTGGACGTTCGTGACGTCCGGCACCGCGTCGATCGGCAGGTCGAGCAGGGCGTGGATGCCGAAGCCGGCGAGGAGGAGCCAGAGCGCCACCACCAGCAGGCGGTTGTCGAGCGAGAGGTCGACGAGGCGGCGGATCATCGGGGTCTCAGTGGGGGGTCTCAGTGGCTGTGTCCGCCGCCCAGCTCCTCGCGGGCGAGCTCGGATTTGACGAAGAAGGCCCCCTCGATCACCACCTCCTCCCCCGCCGCGAGGCCCGAGAGGACCTCGACGTACCCCTCGCCCCGGCGGCCGAGGGTGACCGGGCGGCGGGAGAACCGCCCTTCGTCGAGGGCGACGTAGACCACCGTCTCCGAGCCGGCGCGCTGGATGGCGCCCTCCGGCACCGCCAGGACTTCGGGGGCGAGGGTGTCGCCGTCGGCGCCGTGGGGATCGAGGATCCGCACCCGGGCGAACATCCCCGGCCGCAGCTTCCCGTCGGGGTTCGGGACGGCGAGGCGGGCGCGCGCGGCGCGGGTCTCGCTCTGCACGCTGGTGCCGAGATCGCTCACCTCGCCGGTGAACGAAACCCCCGGCCAGGCGTCCACCTCGAGGACGACGTGATCGCCGCGGTGGACCCGCGCGAGGTCGCGTTCGAAGACGTCGATCCAGGCCCAGACGCGGGAGAGATCGGCGATCTGGAAGAGCTCCCGCTCCGGCCCGACGAGCTCGCCGCGGGTGACCTCCTGGGCGACGATCGTCCCGGCGAACGGCGCCCGGACCGCGTAGCAGGAGGTGCGGGCCTGGTCGTAGTCGAGCCGGGCGATCTCCTCGTGGGAGAGGCCGAAGAGGTGGAGCCGCTCCTCGGCGCCCTGGCGCGCCGCCTCGGCTTCGCGCAGCTCGGCGCGGGTGGCGACGAGCTCCTGTTCGGAGGAGACCCGCTCGCGCCAGAGCCGCTCCTCGCGCTCGAACGTCTCGCGGGCGAGCTCGGTCCGCGCCCGGGCCTGGAGGAACTCGACGACCGCCTGCCCGAGCTCGAGCGAGTCGAGCCGGGCGAGGACCTGCCCGGCGGCGACGCGATCGCCGAGGTCGACGAGGACCTCGCCGACGTGGCCGCCGACCCGGGGGCTGACGTGCGCATGGCGGCGCTGGTCGAAGTCGATCGTGCCGGTGGTCTCCAGCTCCGTCCGCAGCCGGCGGGGCGCGGCGGGCGCGGTGAGGATCCCGGCGCGGGCACGCGCCGCCGGCGGGAGCGCAGCCACCTCTGCGGACTCGCCCGCCGGATGCGCGTGGGCCGGCTCGTCACCGGCGGGGTACCCCTCCCGGCAGGCGGCGAGCGCGAGGCCCCAGAGCAACAGCAGCAGGGTGAGAGCGAGACGGCGAACGGGCTTCATCGGACGGCCTCCAGGGTCGGGGTCGTGGGATCGGGGAGCGGCGGGGTCGCGGCGCCGAGAGCGAGGGCGAGGGCGATCTGCGCCCGCCAGGCGTCGGCGGCCGCTGCGATCAGGTCGCGGTGGCTCGCCACGAGCTCCTGGCGCATCACGAGCACTTCGCTCGCGCGCAGCTTGCCGGCGGCGAGCCCTTTCCGGACGAGGTCGAGGTTCTCGCCGAGCGAGCCGGCCACGGCGTGCTGGAGCAGCCCGAGGGCGCGGGCGGTGGCCTCGGCGCGGGCGGCGGCGGCCGCCACCTCGCGGCGGACCGTGAGCTCGGTGCCGAAGAGCCGGGCGCGCTCGGCCTCGGCCTCGGCCCGGGCGACGGCGATCGCCCCCTGGTTGCGCTGAAAGAGCGGGATCGCGATCCCGGCGCGGACGGTGTCGAGATCCTCCCGGTCGGCCTCCCGCCCGCGGGCCACCCCGACGACGAGGTTCGGCACCGCGGCGGCGCGTTCGAGCCGGAGCCGGGCCGCCGCCGCCTCGAGCTCGGCGCGCTGCGCGACGAAATCGGGCCGGCCGGCGAGCGCGGCCGCCTCCAGCTCGGCGGCGGGCGGCGGAGGCGGCCAGGCGGCGGGCAGCGCCCCGGCGAGCGGAGGCAGCTCGGCGGCCGGCACCCCGATCAGCGCCGCGAGCGCGATCCGGGCGGCGGCCTCCTCGGCGGCCGCGAGCGCGTGCGCCCATTCGGCGCGCCCCGCCGCGGCCCGCGCCACGTTCCGCTCGACGAGGGTGCCGGCTCCGGCCTCGAGCCGCCGTTCGGCAAAAACGAAGAGCGCGCCGGCGAGCTCCTGCTCCAGGTGCGCGAGCGCCGCGAGCTCGCGCGCCGCGAGCGCATCGACGAACGCGGTCGCGACCTCGGCAGCGAGCTCCTGTCCGGCCCGCTCGCGCTCGGCGTGGGCCGCCTCGAGTCGCGCCGTCGCGCTCGCGATCCGCTGCCGGCGCTGGCCGCCGAGCTCGAGCTCCTGCGCGAGCGCGATCTCCCGGTCCTTGCTCCGCTCGCCGGCCTCGTCGCGCGACGCCCGCTCGACCTCCAGCACCGGGTTGTGCGGCAGCGTCCGGGCTGCGAGCAGCTCCCCTTCCGCCGCGGCCACCGCGGCCGCCTGTTCGACGAGCAGCGGATGGCGCTCGGCCGCGAGCCGGAGCGCGGCGGCGAGCGAGAGCGGTTCGACGTCGGCTTCCGCCGCGAGCGGTGCGGCGAGGAGCGCGAGGAGCGCGAGGAGCGGCCGGGACACGACAATCCAGCGGCGGCGGGCGCCCGGCGGGCGAAGGGTGGGTGCGGACATCGGGATCAACGGCGCTCCGGGCAGCGGCGCGCGCGGGGCCGGGCGCGCGACCGGGATCGGCAGGGGCGGAGACCCGGCGCGCGGCGCCGGCTCCCGGCCGAGGGCTGTCCCCGGCCCCTGCGAGAGAAGCGGCGGTTCAGCCGCGAGGAGGAGGCGTGGGGTGTTCCAGGGCAACCCCGGCGGGCTGCGCCGCGGGCGGGGCCGCCACCGGCTGCCACATGCCCCCTTCGCGGCCCGGCTGCCAGCCGGCGGCGCGCAGGGTGGCGGCCGGGGCGACGCCGGCGCAGAGCGGACAGAGCAGGCCGCAGTCGTGCGCCGCGCCCGGTGAGGCGGGGCTCCCCGGATCGCCGGCGGCGCGCAGGATGCCGCCGTGGCGGGCGTGATGGACGGCATCGGCGAACGCCTCGCCGCCGCCCGGCAGGAGCGCCAGGAGGAGGAGCAGCGTCGCGAGCCGGCCGCCTCGTCCGTTCACGGCGGCGGATGATAGCAGCGAGCCGCCCCGGCCGGGGGCGGACACCGCCCCCTTGACAACCCGACCCGGCTGCATGATTATGCGCATCCTTTGGCGGAAGGAGGCCGGGATGCCAGCGGACACCGAGACGAGAGAAGCACGGCGGCGAGAGCTCGTCGCCCTGGTGCGGCGGGAGCGGATCACGAGCCAGACGACCCTCGCCCGGCGGCTCGCGGCGCGCGGCCACCTCGCCACGCAGTCGTCGATCTCGCGTGACCTGCGCGACCTCGGGATCGCCAAGATCGCCGGCCGGTACACGCTCCCCGGCGAGCTCGGCGCGGCGAGCGCCGATGCCCTCGCCGCGCTCGCGCCGTTCCTCGTCGCCGTCCGCCCCGCCGGCCCCCACCTCACGGTGCTCCTGACCACCGCCGGGGCCGCGCAGACGGTGGCGATCGGGATCGACCGGGCCGGCTGGACGGAGCTCGTCGGCAGCGTCGCCGGCGACGACACGATCTTCCTCGCCACCCGCAACGCCCGCGACCAGGGGCGGCTCGCGGCCCGCCTGCGGCAGCTCGCGGCCGGGGAGGGAGCATGAGCGGCGCGCCGATCGTCCTCGCCTTCTCCGGCGGGCTCGACACCTCCTACCTCGTCCCCCGGCTCGCCGAGACGACCGGGCGGCCGGTGGTCGCGGTGAGCGTGGACACCGGCGGGCTCGACGCGGCGAGCCGCACCGCGCTCGCGGCTCGCGCCCGCGCCCTCGGCGCCGCCGGCTTCCAGCTCGTCGACGCCCGCGCCGAGCTCTTCGACCGGGTGCTCCGCTTCCTGATCGCCGGCAACGTCCGCCGCGGCGGGACGTACCCGATCTCGGTCGGCGCGGAGCGGGCGCTGCAGGCCGAGGTGGTGGCACGGGTGGCCCGCGCGCTCGGCGCCACCGCGGTCGCCCACGGCTCGACCGCCGCCGGCAACGACCAGATCCGCTTCGAGGTGGCGCTGCGCGCCGCCGCGCCGGGGCTCGAGATCCTCGCCCCGGTGCGCGACCAGCCCGTCTCCCGCGCCGAGGAGGTCGCCTATCTCGAGGCCCGCGGCCTGCCGGTCCCCGCCTTCGGCGCCGCCTACTCGGTCAACCGCGGCCTCTGGGGGACGACGATCGGCGGCGCGGAGACGCTCGGCAGCGCCACGCCGCTCGCCGAATCGGCCTGGGTCGTGACCCGCGAGGCGTTCGCGAACCCGCGGCCGCCGGCGCGGCACGTCCTCGCCTTCGAGCGCGGCATCCCGGTCGCCTGGGACGGCGAGCGGCTCGCTCCGGTGGCGCTGCTCGAACGGGTCGAGGCGGTCGCCGGGGCGTTCGGCATCGGCCGCGGGATCCACCTCGGCGAGACGCTCCTCGGGATCAAGGGCCGGGTCGCCTTCGAGGCGCCCGCCGCCGAGACGATCCTCGTCGCCCATCGCGAGCTCGAGAAGCTGGTCCTCACCGGGCGGCAGCTGCGCGCCAAGGAGACGGTCGCCGCCCTCTACGGCGACCTCGTCCACGAGGGGCAGCTCCTCGAGCCGGTCGGGCGCGACCTCGAGGCGTTCCTCGCCTCCTCCCAGGCGCGGGTGAGCGGCGAGGTTTCCCTCCTCCTGCGCCCCGGCAGCCTCGCCGTCGAGGGGGTGAGCTCGCCCCATTCGCTGATGGCGGCCTCGCGCGGCGTCTACGGCGAGCGGGCCGGGGAGTGGACTGCCGCCGAGGCCCGCGGCTTCGCCCGCCTCGTGGCGCTGCCCGGCGAGCTCGCCGCCCGCGCGGCCAACCCTGCGGAGGAAGGAGCATCGTGAGAAAGGTCATCCTCGACAAGATCGGCTCGGTCACCCGCACCTGCGGCCTGAAGCGCGAGGTGCAGCTCGCCCGCGAGATCCCCTGCGAAGAGGGGGTGGTCGTCGCGGTGCGGGTGCTCCAGGACAAGACGACCTACAACCAGCTCGAGCTGCCGACCGGACGGATGGCGAAGGTCAAGCGGGGCGACGTCGTCGCCGGGGCGCTCGGCCACCGGAAGGCGCTCTTCGGCTATTCGGGGCACCTGCCCACGGCGCTCGCCCCCGGCGACCACGTCAACCTGCTCAACCTCGGCGGCGTCCTCGGGCATTGCGACTCGGTCAACCCCGACCTCGGCCGCCCGTTCGACTGCGAGGTCCTCGGGGTGGTGCTGGAGTTCCCGTTCCTCGGCGAGCGGATCGGCCGCCCGGCCCGGATCGCCCGCGAGCCGCTCGCCGAGCGGCCCCCGCTCACGACGCACGGGGTGCCGGTGATCGCGCTCGTCGGCACCTGCATGAACGCCGGCAAGACCGCCGCCGCCTGCGCGATCGTGCGCGAGCTCACCCATCGGGGGCTGACGCTCGACGCCTTCAAGGCCACCGGGGTCTCGCTCCGGCGCGACATCCTCGCGATGGAGGACGACGGGGCGCGGACGACGGCGCTCTTCACCGACCTCGGCATCGTCGCGACTACCCGCGCCAACGCCGACCGCGTCACCCGGGTGCTCCTCTCCCGGCTCGCCGCCGGCCGGCCCGACGCGATCGTGGTCGAGCTCGGCGACGGCCTGCTCGGCGCCTACGGGGTCGACGCGATCCTCGAGGACCGCGAGCTCGCCGGCTCGTTCACCGCGATCGTCCTCGCGGCGAACGATCCGGTCGCCGCCTGGGGCGGGGTGCGGCTGCTGCGGGAGCGCTACGGGCTCGAACCGGTCGCGGTCACCGGGCCGGCCACCGACAACGCGGTGGGCACGGAGATGATCGAGCGCGACCTCGGCGTGCCGGCGGCCAACGCCCGGACCGACCCGGCACGCCTCGCCGAGCTCGTCGCGGCGCGCCTCGCTGCCGCGCCGGGCGGCCCGGAGGCGGGATGAGCGCCCCGGCTTCCGCTCCGATTCCGATCGGGATCCTCGGCGGCAGCGGCTACGTCGCGGGCGAGGCGCTGCGCCTGCTCGCGACGCACCCCGGCTTCGCGGTGCGGGCGGTCGTCTCGACGAGCCGCGCCGGCGAGCCGGTCGCCGCCGCCTTCCCCCATCTCGCGGCCGCCTACCCGGAGCTCCGCTTCGGCCCGGCGGAGGCGCTCGCCGAGCTCTTCGCCACCGCGCCGCGGGCGGCGCTCCTCTCCGCGGCGCCGCACGGCGCCTCGGCCGGCGCGGTCGCCGCCGCCCTCGCCGCGGCCGCGGCGGCCGGCTGCGAGCTCGCGGTGGCCGACCTCTCCGCCGACTTCCGCTTCGCCGACCCGGCCGCCTGGAGCGCGGTCTACGGCCGGCCGCACCCGGCGCCCGAGCTGCTGCCGACCTTCGCCCGGGGCGTGCCCGAGCACCTGCCGGCGAGTGCGCACTCCCGCTTCGCCCATCCGGGATGCTTCGCGACTGCGTTCCTCCTCGCCCTCGTGCCGCTCGTCGGCGCCGGGCGGATCGCCCCCGAGATCGCGGCCACCGCGATCACCGGCTCGACCGGCAGCGGCCGGCAGCCGTCGGCGGCGACCCACCATCCCGAGCGGCGCTCGACGGTCGTCGCCTACGCCCCGCTCGCCCACCGGCACGAGCCGGAGGTCGTCGCCTTCGTGCGGGAGGCGACCGGCGTCGAGATCGACCTCGCGCTGGTGCCGCAGTCGGGGCCGCAGGCGCGCGGCATCTACGCGACGCTCCACGCCCGCCTCGCGCGGCCGGCGAGCGCGGCGGCGGTGGCGGCCGAGCTCGCCGCGGCGTACGCCGCCTCGCCGTTCGTCACCGTCGCCACCGCCCCGCCCCGCCTCGTCGACGTCGCCGGTTCGAACCGGGCGGCGCTCGGCGTCGCGGTGCGCGGCGACCGGCTCGCGCTCTTCGCGGCGATCGACAACCTCGCCAAGGGGGCGGCCGGCGGCGGCCTCCAGTGGCTCAACCGGCGGTTCGGCTTCCCCGAGAACGCCGGGCTCGCCGTTCCCGGCCCGGGCTGGTTCTGAGGCGCCGATGACGATTCCAGCGACCGTTCCGCCACACCCTCTTCGCCTCGCACCGGAGCGCGCATGAAGAGCTTCCTCTCGCTCGGCCACCTCTCCCCGGAGGAGATCCGCGACCTCGTGGCCCTCGCCCGCCGCCTCGAACGGAAGCCCGAGCCGGCGGCGCTCGCGGGCCGGGTCCTCGGGCTCCTCTTCTTCGACCCGTCGCTGCGCACCCTCGCCTCGATGCAGTCGGCGATGGCGCGGCTCGGCGGCAGCTCGTTCGTCATCGCGCCGGGGCGCGGGAGCTGGACGCTCGAGACGCGCGACGGCGTGGTCATGGACGGCGCCGCCGCCGAGCACGTGCGCGAGGCGCTGCCGGTGCTCGCCGGCTACGCCGACGTGCTCGGAGTGCGCGCCTTCGCCTCCCTCTCCGACCTCGACGCCGATCTCGCCGACGAGCCGATGGCGAGCTTCGCCCGGCTCGTCGACCGGCCGCTCGTCAACCTCGAATCGGCGATCGACCACCCCTGCCAGGCGCTCGGCGACTGGAAGGCGATGGACGACCTCGGCATCCCCGCGAACGGCAAGCTCGTCCTCACCTGGGCGAACCACCCACGGCCGCTGCCGCTCGCGGTGCCGGCGGCGGTCGCCGAGATGGGGGGGCTGCGCGGGATGGAGGTCGTCCTCCTGCGGCCGGCGGCGTACGCCTTCCCGCCCGCGCTCGCCGCCCGGATGGCGCGCGCGGCGGCGCGCGGCGGCGGTTCGTTCCGCGAGAGCGCCGACCGGGAGGAGGCGCTCGCCGGGGCGGCGGTCGTCTACGCGAAGTCGTGGGCCGCGAGCGAGCGGTACGGCGATCCGGAGGCCGAGAGCGCGCGGCGGCGGACGCTCGCCGACTGGTGCGTCGACGAGCCCTGGTTCGCCGGGGCCCCGGCGGCGCGCTTCTTCCACTGTCTGCCGGTGCGGCGCAACGTCGTCGTCACCGATCGCGTCCTCGACGGCCCGCGGAGCGCCGTCGTCCACCAGGCACACCAACGGCTCCGGGCGCAGATGGCGGTGCT
>JAAYLR010000167.1 GCA_012521815.1 Acidobacteriota bacterium | reverse complement strand
CTCATGATGTCGCCCATGAACTCCTCGCCGGTGATCACCTCGACCTTCATGATCGGCTCGAGGATGACCGGGCTGGCCTTCTCCATGGCGTCCTTGTAGGCGAGCGAGCCGGCGATCTTGAAGGCGAGCTCCGAGGAGTCGACGTCGTGGAACTGGCCGTCGATGAGGCGGACCCGGAAGTCCACCATCGGGTTGCCGGAGAGGAAGCCGCGGACGCGCGCCTCCTGGATCCCCTTCTCGACGGCCGGGCGGAAGTTCTGCGGGATCGCGCCGCCGAAGATCTCGTCGACGAACTCGAAATCGAGACCACGATCGAGCGGCTCGATCTTGATCTTGCAATCCGCGAACTGCCCGCGGCCGCCGGTCTGCTTCTTGTGCCGGCCGTGCCCTTCGGCGGGACGCAGGATCGTCTCCCGGTACGGCACCCGGGGCGGATGGAGCACCACCTCGACGTTCGACCGGTTCTTGAGCCGGGAGACGGCGATCTCGACGTGGAGCTGCGCGGTGCCGGAGAGGAGGAACTCACCGGTCTGCGGGTCCCGTGCGGTCTGCAGGCTCGGATCCTCCTCGATCAGCCGGGCGAGGGCGTCGCCGATCTTCTCCTCGTCGCCCTTCGCCTTCGGCTCGATGGCGAACGACATCGCCGCGGCGGGAACGGCGGGCCAGGCGAGGTTCAGGTAGCGCTCCTTCGCCACGAGGCTGTCGCCGGTCCGCGACGCCTTGAGCTTGGCGACGGCGCCGATGTCGCCGGCGATCAGCTTCGGCACCCCGCTGCCCTGCTTGCCCTGCAGCGCGAGCAGGCCGTTGATCCGTTCCGTCTCCTCGCTGCGGGCGTTGACCAGCTGGGTGCTGTTGTCGATGGTCCCGGCCACGACCCGGAGGATCGAGATCTTGCCGGTGAACGGATCGTTGAGGGTCTTGAAGATCAGGGCGGCGGCGGGCGCCGAGGGGTCACACTCCACCGCGATCGCGCCGCCGTCCCGGCCGGCGGCCGGATAGGGGCGGGCGGTAGGGGGGGGCGCGACGTCGACCAGGAGATCGAGCAGCGCCGAGTTGCCGATGCCGTGCAGGTGGGCGCCGAGGCTGACCGGGAAGAGGTGGCGCCGCAGGACGGCGGCGCGCAGCCCCTGACGCAGCTCGTCGTCGCTCAGGGTGCCTTCCTCGAAGTACTTCTCGAGCAGCGCCTCGTCGGCCTCGGCCACCGCCTCGATGAGGCGGCCGCGCCAGAGCGCGATCTCGTCCGTCATCTCCGCGGGCGGGGCTCCGGAGGTCCCCTTGCCGTTGCCGTCGCGGGAGTAGGTGTGAGCCTGGCCGGTGAGGAGGTCGACGACGCCGGTGAAGCCCTGCTCCTTGCCGAGCGGCAGCTGGACCGGCAGCACCTGGCGACCGAAGATCGACTGCAGCGATTCGAGCGTCCGCTCGAGATCGGCGCGGTCGCGATCCATCTTGGTCAGGTGGATCAGGACGGGCAGCTCGAACCGGGCGGCGACCTCCCAGGCCTTCTCGGAGTTCACCTCCACCCCGGAGACGCCGTTGATGCAGAGCAGGGCGGCATCGGCGGCCCGCAGGCCCGCGGCCATCTCGGACTGGAAGATCCCGTAGCCGGGGGTGTCCAGGAGGTTGATCTTGTGGTTGCGCCAGGGCAGGAAGCAGGTCCCGATCCCGAGGGAGATTCCGCGCGCCGTCTCCTCGGCGTCGAAATCGGTGGTGGCGTTGCCATCCTCGACCCGCCCGAGGCGATTGACCACGCCGCTGGTCAGGAGCAGGGCGCTGGCAAGGGTGGTTTTGCCGGTGTCGTTGTGTCCGACCAGGGCCAGATTGCGGATCATCTCGGGATTGTCGACGTGCATCGAGGGGCCTCCTTGCACCCGTAAACGGCAGTGAAGCCTAGCACACGGAACCCGCCGGGATAGGCGGGTGAGGGACTGCACACCCCCTGGCGGCTGGTTGCTAGTAGAATGCGCCGCGAGTCCCCAAGGATCCGGTGATGCCCTCTTCCCCGATGTCCAAGCTAGGCCGCTACGAGATCCTCGAGGAGCTTGGCAAGGGTGCGATGGGGGTCGTCTACCTCGCCCGGGATCCGCTGATCGGGCGGCTCGTGGCCCTCAAGACGTTCCGCGCCGGCTTCTCTCCCCAGGACCAGGAGCTCGAACAGTTCCGCAGCCGCTTCATGCGCGAGGCGCAGAGCGCGGGCATCCTCTCGCACCCGAACATCGTCACCATCCACGACATCGTCGACGAAGCGGAATCCGGGGTCTGCTTCATCGCGATGGAGTACGTGCGGGGCTCGAACCTCAAGCTCCTGCTCCAGCAACCCGAGCCGCTGCCGTTCGAATTCGTCGTGAGCATCGTCTCGCAGGTCGGCGACGCGCTCGACTACGCCCATTCGCGGGGCGTGATCCACCGCGACGTGAAGCCGGCGAACATCCTGATCACCGCCGAGAACAAGGTGAAGATCACGGATTTCGGGATCGCGCGGCTGGGCAGCTCGAACCTCACCATGGAGGGGCAGCTGCTCGGCACCCCGAACTACATGTCGCCCGAGCAGATCCAGGGGCGCGAGGTGGACCACCGGGCGGACATCTTCTCGCTCGGGGTGGTGCTCTACGAGATGCTGATCCGGCGCAAGCCGTTCCAGGGGGAGAACCTGACGGTCGTCACCCACCGGATCGTGCACGAACCGTTCGCCCCGCCGGGCGAGATCCTGCAGCGGCTGCCGCAGGGGCTCGGGGCGGTGCTCGCGCGGGCTCTCGAGAAGGATCCGGCGCGGCGGTACCCGGCCGCCTCGGCGCTCGCGGCCGATCTCCAGCGCCTGGTCCGGGCGCCACTGCCGGCGGCCGCGGGACCGGCGGAGCCGGACGACGACACCGCCGCGACCCAGGAGATCCCGCGCCCCGAAGAGGAGACACCCGCACCGGCGCGAGGCATCGGGCCGGCACTTCGCAGGCTCTTCGGCCGGATGCGCTCCCCCCGCGGCCTGCTCGTCACGGCGCTCGCCGGGCTCCTGCTCGTGGCGGCGGTGGGCCTCGGCCTGTTCCTCTCGGGCGACCGCGCCCCGGCGGCGCCGGTGGCGCCGCCCGCTCCGGCGGGGACGGCGGTGGCGAGCGAGGTGACGAGACGGCTCGACGCCGCCCGGCGTCTGCTCCAGCAGGGGGATCCGACGGCGGCCCTCGGTGAGGTCGTGGCGGCCGAACACCTGCGCGGTGACGATCCGGTGGTCCGTCAGGTCCGGCACGAGGTGGAGGAGGCGATCCAGGCGCAGCGGCGCACCGCCACCCTCGCGAGCCGGATCGCGGGCGGGCTCGCGGCGGCCCGGGAGGCGCTCGAGCGCGGGCGCCCGTCGGAGGCGAAGATCGCGGCCGAAGCGGTGCTCGCGCTCGCTCCCGACCAGGAGGAGGCGAGCCAGCTGCTCGCCGACGCCGAACGCCGGCTCGCGCTGGAGAGCGAGCGCCGGCGGGCGGCCCGGGCCGTGCCGCCGGCGCCCACTCCGGCTCCCGCCGTGCCGACCGCCACGGTGGTGGCGGTGGTCACGCCGACGCCGCCACCGCCGCCGGTGGCGCGCGAGGGCACGCTCTCGATCGACTTCTTCACCGAGGTACCCGAGGGCGTGCTCACCGTCTACGCCGATGACCGGCAGATCGTGCGCGAGCAGTTCCGGTTCTCGAAGCGTACCGGCTTCCTCCGCAGCGAGAAGCAGCCCGGTACGCTGCATTACGACAAGCAGCTCCCCTCGGGGCGGCTGGTCCTGCGCATCTACGTCGCCGTCCCTGGACAGCCGACCCGCGCGGTCTCCGTGGAAGGGGAGATCGCCGGCGGCGGCCGGCAGGCGTTGCGGATTCGCGTCAGCCCCGACGGCGCGACCACGGCCGAGCTCCACTGACCGCCGCCCGGCGGGGCGCTTGACTTACGCTTTTGTTGCGCCTACGATCGCGCCGTGGCGCCGTCCCTCACCCGCAAGCAGAAGGAGATCCTGGAGTTCCTCGTCGAGTTCGAGGACCGGCACGGACTGGCGCCTACCCATCGGGAGATCTGTCAGCGGTTCGGTTTCCGCTCCTACGGAACCGCTCACAAGCATCTCCGGCTCCTCGCCGAGAAGGGGTTCCTGCGCCGGGAAGCCCACCGGCGGCGGGGGATGGAGCTCCTCGCCCCGGCGCGTCCGGGGGAGCGGGCGGCGACGCTGCCCTACCTCGGACGGATCGCCGCCGGCCGGCCGATCGAGGCGCTGCCGGATCCCGAGAGCCTCACCGTTCCCGCCTGGCTGGTGGCGGGACGCGGGCAGACGCATTTCGTGCTGCGGGTGGCCGGCGAGTCGATGATCGAGGAAGGGATCCACGACGGCGACTGGGTCGTGGTGGAGCGGCGCGAGCGGGCGCAGCCCGGAGAGATGGTCGTCGCGCTCGTGGGCCAGGAGGTGACGCTCAAGCGGTACTTCCCGGAGGGCGAGCTGGTGCGCCTGCAGCCGGCCAACCCGGCGATGACGCCGCTCTTCGTGCCGGCCGGCGAAGTCGCCGTGCAGGGGATCGTCGTCGGCCTCCTGCGCCGCTTCTGACACCCCGCCACCCCGAGCGCTCACGTTCCGGGGCCGAGCGGCTAGAATGCTCGCCATGTCGTCCCCGATGCTCGACCATCTCCTGCGGCTCATGACGGAGCGGGAGGCGTCCGATCTCCATCTGAAGCCGACCCGGCCGCCGCTGATCCGGGTGCACGGGCGCCTGCAGCCGCTCGGCGCCGAACCCCTCAAACCCGAGGAGATCGGCAGCATGGTCTCCGGCATCCTGCAGCCGCAGCAGCAGCGGCGGCTCGACGAACGGATGTCGGTCGATCTCGGCTACGGCGTGCACGGTCTCGCCCGCTTCCGCGGCAACATCTACATGCAGCGCGGCACCCTCGCGGCGAGCTTCCGGCGCATCCCGTACCAGATCCGCTCGCTGGAGGAGCTCGACCTCCCGCCGGTGCTGCTCGATTTCTGCGAGCTGCCGATGGGGCTCGTTCTCATCACCGGTCCGACCGGCAGCGGCAAGTCGACCACCCTCGCGGCCCTGATCAAGTACATCACCGGCCGCCGGCCGGTCCACGTGGTCACCATCGAGGATCCGATGGAGTTCCTCTTCACCGATGGCGTGGCCACGATCTCGCAGCGCGAGGTGGGAACCGACACGCCCTCGTTTGCCGAGGCGCTCCGCAACGTGATGCGGCAGGATCCGGACGTGATCATGGTCGGCGAGATGCGCGACCCGGAGACGGTGGCCACCGTGATCACCGCCGCCGAGACCGGGCACCTGGTCTTCTCGACCCTGCACACGAACAGCGCCCCGCAGACGATCGACCGGATCCTCGACACCTTCCCCGTGGATCAGCAGAAGCAGGTGCGGCTGCAGCTCGCCCAGGTCTTCAAGGGGGTGGTCTCGATGCAGCTGGTCGAGCGCAGCGACGGCTCGGGCCTGATCGCCGCGCTCGAGGTCATGAAATCCTCGCCGAAGATCGCCCAGCTCATCGAGAAGGGGGAGACCTCGCAACTCCACGAGGAGATCGAGTCGTCCGTCGCCTACTACCGGATGCAGTCGATGAACCAGTCGCTGCTCTCGTTGCTGGTCTGGGGAACGATCTCCTACCAGGAGGCGATGCGCAAATCGCTCGATCCCGAGGACCTGTCGCTCAAGCTGCGCAAGATGTTCCCCAAGATCGAAGAACGGGGGGGAGAGATGAGCCCATCGACCGCCGATTTCTCCGAGATCCTCGAGCTCCAGCAGTACCGGAAGCTCTATGAAGAACAGGAAGAGAAGATCAAGCTCCGGATCGCCGAGAAGGACGAGCAGATCGCCGGCCTCGAGACGGCCATCTCGAGCCGCGAGCAGCAACTGCGCGAGCTCGAACGCCGCCTGCAGGAGGCGATGAGCGAAGCCGAGAAGAGCCGCGGCGACTTCAACCGGCTCCGGCAGGAGGCGCAGGAGAAGATCGACAAGCTCATGGAGCGGATCAAGGAGCTCAACCAGCGCCTCATGGGCGGCGACGCCGGCGACAAGAAGCCGGGGATCTTCCGCTGACGCGGTGACGGGACG
>JAAYLR010000166.1 GCA_012521815.1 Acidobacteriota bacterium | reverse complement strand
CGGCGGCGGTATCACCGGCCTCGTCAAGGCGTTCCGGCAGGAGCGTCCTGAGGCCCACGTGCGGGCGGTCGACTTCGCCCCCGACGCCCCCGCCGACGAGATCGCGGCCCAGCTGATCGCCGAGACGCTCGCCGACCCGGTGACCCCGGAGAGCGGCTACTTGGGCGGCCTGCGCTGGGGCGTCGCGCTCGCGCCGCGCCCCTGGCCGGAGAGCGAGGCGCAGCCGCTCCCGCTCGGCCCCGAAGCGCTCTCGGTGATCACCGGCGCCGCCGGCTCGATCGTCTCGGCGATCGTCTCGCACCTCGTGCAGGCGGCCGGACGGCCGCCCGGCCGCTTCCTCCTCCTCGACCTCGCCCCCCCGCCGGGCGCCGACGACCCCGATCTCGAGCGGCTCACGGCCGACCGCGACGGGCTGAAGCGCGATCTCTTCGCCCGCCTGCAGGCGAGCGGCGAGCGCGCCACCCCCGCGCTCGTCGAGCGGGAGCTCGCCCGGATCGAACGCCAGCGGGCCGCCGCCGACCTCATGCGGGCGATCGCGGCCGCCGGTGGCAGCACCACCTATCACCAGGTCGACCTGCGCGACGGGGAGGCGGTGGCGGCGGCGCTCGCCACCGCCCGGGAGCACGGCCGGGTGGATCTCCTCCTCCACGCCGCCGGCGTGGAGATCAGCCGCCTGCTGCCCGACAAGCCCGCCGCGGAGTACGACCTCGTCTTCGACGTGAAGGCCGACGGCTGGCGCAACCTCGAGGCGGGGATCGGCCCCGCCACGCTCGGCACCGCGATCGTCTTCAGCTCGATCGCCGGGCGGTTCGGCAACGGCGGCCAGACCGATTACAGCGCCGCGAACGACCTGCTCGCGAAGCTGATGGCCGAGCTGCCGCGCCGCCATCCGGGCGCCCGGGGCGTGGCGCTCGACTGGACCGGCTGGGAGGGGATCGGGATGGCGAGCCGCGGCTCGATCCCGAAGCTCCTCACCGAGGCCGGGATCGACCTCCTGCCGGCGCCGCTCGGCATCGCCTGGGTGGCGCGCGAGCTGACGAGCGGCGACGCCGCCGAGGTGGTGGTCGCCGGCGGGCTCGGGCAGATGCTCGCCGACGGCGATCTCCTCGCCCCCGAAGCGGCCGCGCGCTGGCTCGAAAACGCCCCGGGACCGCTAGCCGGCCGGATCGAGCGTTTCGGCCTCCACGACGGCCTGACGGTCTCGGCCGAGCTCGATCCGGCGCGGCAGCCGTTCCTCGGCGACCATCGGATCGACGACACCCCGGTGCTGCCCGGCGTGATGGGGATCGAGGCGTTCGCCGAGGCGTCGCGTCTCCCGCTCCCCGGCTGGCATCTCGAAGCGATCGAGGAGGTCGCCTTCCTCGCCCCGTTCAAGTTCTACCGTGACGAGCCCCGCCGGGTCACGGTGCGGGTGCGCTATCGCGGCCTGGGCGACCGCCTCGCCGCCGACTGCGAGCTCGCGGGCAGCCGGCTCCTGCCGGGACAGGAGGAGCCGGTCTGGACCCGTCACTTCCGCGGCCGGGCGGTCTGGCGCCGCGAGGCACCCGCGCCGGAGCAGGGCGCGCCACCCCCGGCTCCCGAGGGCCCGGTGATCTCGCGGGGGGCGATCTACCGCGTCTTCTTCCACGGCCCGGCCTATCAGGTCCTCGCCGCCGCCTGGACGGCCGGCGAGGGACTGGTCGGCCGCTTCGCCGGCGCGCTGCCGCCCAACCACGAGCCCGCCACGCTGGCGACGGTCACGCCGCCGCGGCTCCTGGAGCTCTGCTTCCAGGCCGCGGGGATCGAGGAGCTGGCGCGCGAGGGCCGCTTCGGTCTCCCCTACCGGATCGACCGCCTGCG
>JAAYLR010000165.1 GCA_012521815.1 Acidobacteriota bacterium | reverse complement strand
GTACTGCCTCCAGAACCGCGCGCCGATAAGCCCGGTAGCCGGTGTGGTACTCAGAGAGATGCAGACCGAAGACACGGTTTTCGAGACCGGTGAGGAAGCGGTTGGAGATGTACTTCCACCACGGCATGCCGCCCGCGAGCGCCCCGCCTCCCTTGATACGGGAGCCGAGGACGACGTCAGCAACTCCCTCCCGGATCGGCCTCACCACTTCGGGAAGGAGGCGCGGATCGTACTGGTAGTCCGGATGGACCATCACCACGATCTCCGCACCCGCCCGCAGAGCCTCGGCATAGCAGGTCTTCTGATTCGCACCGTAGCCGTAGTTGCGATCGTGGACGAAAAGACGGAGGTCGAGCTCGCGTGCTATCGCCACCGTATCGTCCGTGGAAGCATCGTCGACGAGGATCACGAGGTCATAGCTCTCTTTGGGCAACTCTCTGTAGGTCAACTGGAGGGTTCGCCCCGCATTGAAAGCAGGCATGACGACGACGACTTTCGGCCGTTCGCCCTCCTGACGGGAGAATTCGTTCACTGTTCCGCCTCCGGCTGCCCCTGCATAGAGATCGAGCAGTGACCCGCCACTCCGGAGAACCGCTGAACGAATGCTCTCTCCGGGATTCCCTTCCGAGCTGTACTCTTCGGTTGCAGCGACGTCATGACCCGATCCCCTCCAACGCCGCCGCCACCCCTTCGACGTCTCTCACCTCGACCCGTTGGTAGCGGCCGGCCGGCATCCGTTCCCGGCAGAGAAGGTCGACGTCGGACTCTTCGCTGCCCACGAAGAGCACCTGCCGCCCGGAGGCGATGCAGCCGTAGACCTTCGACGGCAGGACGTAGCCGACGAACTCGTCGCGCAGCGTGATCAGGTGCGCCGCCGGGGTGACGAGGAGCCGGGCGAGGTCGGCGAGCGGCACCGGCCGGCCCCGGTGGACCGGGAGCCCCCGCGCCCGCAGCGCCGCCTCCACCCGGTCGGCCTTCGCGCCCGTCGCGTTGAGCCAGAGCGCCACCCGCCCCGAGCCCTCGCGGTGATGGCGCGTGTACCCCTCGACGAACGTCGCGTCGTCGTGCGCCACGCCGAAGTTGCCGGAGTAGAGGAGCACCCGCCTCCCCGCGAGCTCCGCCGGCAGCGGCAGGGGCTCGGTCCCCGGCGGGATCGGCACCGGCGAGTCGTCGCGCACGAGCGCGATCCGCCCCGGCTCGATCCCGATCTCGAGGAGCCGCCGCCGCTGGTCCTCGCCGAGCACCTCGAACCGGTCCACCCGCCGCCGCAGGAAGAGCGTCAGGCGGTGGAACCAGCGGAGCGAAGCCGGCACCCGCCCCAGCTCGGCCATCAGGCACTCGGGGTGGAAGTCGGTGATCCGGTAGGTCAGGGGGCGGGCGAAGAGGAGGTTGGCGGGCACGAGCAGATGGAGGAGGAACGGCGGCGCCCCGGCGAAGAGCACCTCGTCCGCCCCGGCCATCTCCCGCGCCGCGCGGGCGACGAGGCGCAGGTTCGTGCGGAGCGTCCAGAGAGCGCGCGAGCGGAAGTCCGCCCGGTCGTACGCCGGCGCGTGCAGACGCACCACCCGCAGCCGCCCCGCCCCGATCTCCGCCGTCTCCTCCCGCCCCGGCCCCGAGGTGAGCCCCACGAGCGTCACCCGCTCCCCCGCCGCCGCCCGCTCCCGGCACGCCGCGAGCGCGTACTGCCCCACCGCCCCGAAGTCGGGCGGGAGCCAGTCGCAGAGGGAGAGGAGGGTTTTCACGACCCGGCTTCCCCCTTGAAGCCGCGCAGCCAGGTGAAGAGCCGGGCCGTGGCGCGCCAGCCAAGCAGCCTCGCCGCCAGCCGGTAGCCACGGAAGTCCCAGCCCCGAGCACGCTCAGGCGTGGAGGCCGCGCGGGCCAGCATGTAGAGCCGGCGTGACTCGTCGTTGAGCCTGCCGAGCCCGCACTGCCGGGCGAGCAGGAAGAGCGCCCGGGCGAAGTGCGCCATCTCTGGCGTCTCCACCCCGACGCCAGCGCGCTGGGCGTGGCCGAGGATCAGCTCGTGGGCTCGTGCCCGCTGGCGCAATCGCCACGGCTCGAGCCCGGGGCCGGAACCGATCCGGTTGGGCGCACATGCCCGGATGAAGACTCCGGTCTCGGGTACGAAGACCAGCTCCGGCTCCAGCGTTGCAAGCCGGCAGTCGTACTCCCAGTCCTCGAACAGCGAGAGATCCAGCCACGGCCCGGCCCGGTCACTCACCTCGCGCCGAAGGAGCGCCGCTCCTGTGTGCCAGAAGCGGTGGCGCAGAAACTCCGGGAACATCCTCTCGAGAGGCCGATCGGAAAGCTGCGGCCACTTTTCGACGGGAGTACCGTCGGGCGCCAAGACCGTCACTGGACCGTAGGCGATCCCCGCCCGCGGGTTACCGCGCAGAGCGTCCACCTGCGACTCGAGCTTCCGTGGCAGCAGCAGATCGTCGCTGTCGAGGTACTGGAGGAACTCGCCACGGGCCGCCTGCCGGCCGGCCTCTCGCGCCAGACCTGGCCCCTTCCCCGGCCCTTCGAGCACCTTCACCCACCCAGGACCGGCCGCGGCGAGCTCCCGCGCCACCGCGGACGTCGCGTCCGTCGAGCGGTCGTCCACGATCAGCAGCTCCCACTCGCGCCACGTCTGCGCGAAGACGCTCGCCGCCGCCTCTCGCAGGAGGTCGGGGCGGTTCTTCACCGGGACGATGACGGAGACGAGGCCGTGGATCACCCGGAGCGTCTCCCGTCTGGCAGGAGGTGTCCCGGCCAGAAAATGCCCTGCTCGAGTTGACGCAACCGGGCAAGCAGCTCGTTCATGCTTTCATTCGACCCCGCTGTGTGCGGCCACTCGCTCCCGGCGGATTCGTGACGCACACGGACACCCGTGAGGCGGCGCACCACCTCGGCTCCTCGCACCCCGCACCAGCGGTCGAGCCGGCCGGCCGGCCCGGGCGGCTCCGGCGGTAGGGGCCGGGGCAGCGGTGACAGCGCGAGCACGCTTTCGAGCGCCGCAGTCCAGTCCGCGAGTGCCGCCCTCGGCGAGCACCGCCGGCTCACTTCCAGCCAGGCCGCGCCGGCGAGCGCGCGCCGTCTGCCCGGATCGGCAAGCTCGCGGAGAACGCGGCAGCCCGCCTCCGCATCTCCCACAGGGAAGACGAGCGCCGTCTCTCCGTGGCGCAACAGCGCCTCGGCCCGGCGGCCGACGTAGTCGGTGGTGACCACCGCCATGCCCCGGGAGACCGCTTCGAGGGCGACGATCGGCCCCGTCTCCCAGCTCGAGGTGACAAGAAGCACCCGCCCCGGCCGCATCACCTCGCCGAGCACCCGCTCCCGCGGCAGCTCGCCGTGCAAAAGGACCCGGCCGGCAGCGAGCGCGGGGGCCAGCCTCTCCCGCAGCCCCGCTTCCTCCGGTCCCGAGCCGGCGAGGTGGAGACGGAACGGCTCCCCGGAGGCCTCCAGCTCGCTCACGATTCGGGCGAGATCCGCGATCCGTTTCTGGCTCTCCTCGAACCGTCCTGCCCAGACGATCTCCAGAGGCCCCTCTGCCTCTTCCTCTTCGGGAAGAGCGTCGGGGAGAGACACGCCGTAACCCGCACGCAGGACCCGCTCCCCGGCCAGATATTCCCACTCCCGAAGCGCAGCCACCCCGAGAGCGTTCGAAAAGACGACGCCGTCGAGAACGGCGCGAAAGCGGCGCACGTCCTCGATCAGACCGGGGGTGAAGCCGTGGAGCGTCATGACGAGACGCCCACCCCACCGTTCCCTGGCCCGGAGCTCCTGCACCGCCGGATAGACCGATTCGAGGTTGACGACCAGCACGAGCGCAGGGTCCACCCGTTCGATCGCGCCCGCCAGCGCCCGCCGGCGCCCGAGCACGGTGCCCGTGGGGTTGGGTATCGTCACCGTCCGATGCCACGGATGCCTCGCGAGAAATGCCGCCGCACTCCCGTGGCTACCCTCGACGAGTGCCAGGGTCGCCTCCCAGCCAGCCTCTTCGAGCCCCGGCAGGAGCCCGGCCATCCAGGTCGCGAGGCCGCCGAGGGGGTAGGCGGCACTCGCCAGCACGAGGAGCCGGCGAGCGGTCATCCCTTTCGCGCGATCCGGGCCCGTCATCGCGGCCTCAGATGCAGCCAGCGGATCCCGGCAGGCCTGCGTTCGTCCATCAGTTGCACCAGCGCCCCGTGAAACCGTTTCGCGACCTGCTGGGGCGCGATCTCCTCCACCCGGCGCGGACGGGGAGCGATCCACCGCAGGTGGTGGGTCGCAGCGAAACGCTCGGTCAGGAGGGCTTCGACCCCGGGCACGAACGGTTCGTGGGTCTCGATCAGGAGCTCCGCACGGTTCAGACCGTCGAGGCGAGCCGGATCGATCAGGATCGCCTCGGCGCCTTCGATGTCGACGAGGAGGAAGGCGTCCTCGCCGTTCCCCAACTCGCACGCGAGCTCACTCATGGTGCAGATCCCGCGCACCCTGACCCGGTCGCCAACCCCGTTCTTCGCCAGGAGGTTGCCGAGCAGCTCACGCGCCGCGGGGCTCGCCTCCCAGGCCACCACCTCCATCCGCGGGCTGCGGATCGCCAGCCCGGCGGCGTAATACCCCTCCGCGGCGCCGGCGATCAGGGCGCGCGAGAACCCACGCCCGAGGATCTCTTCGATCAGCCCGTGCAGCTCACACTCGTAGGTGCCGAGCAGCTTCGGCCAGTAGGTGCTGCCGTGGCTGCCGGAGACGTACCGGCAGCCGGCGAAGGGGCCGCTCAGCACCCTGCCGTCGCACTTGTCGAGCAACTGCCTGGCGAGGCGCGTGGAGCGATGCCAAGCCCGCGGGACGAGCGCACGGGCTGCGGCCCCGAGTCGGCCGGCCAGCCATGCTGTCACCTGCACGGCGTCCTCCCTTTCGACAGGAAGCCAATTCCGCCGGCCCGGTCTCCCCGCAGATCAGCGGCAACGCACCCTGGCGGCCCGCCGTCAACCGCGATCATGCCCCTCTTCCCGCCGGCTCTGACCGGCGCCGGCGACTGCATCCTCCAAAGTGAAGGAACCTGCCGACGCCGTTTCTCGCCACGCCCTCACGGACACGCAGAGCGCCCCCGTATCGCGTTGCAGGAGCCGTTCGTCCCACCGCTCGCTCACCTCGAAGGCCGCGGCTTCGGCGATCCAGGCCCAGTCCCCTCCGAGCGCGCGGCGCACTCCCACGCCGAGCACGAAGCGGCCCGGGCGCAGCAGGTGCGAGGGCATCTCGAAATGCGAGCGGAAATCGCCCGCCGGCAGGTTCACGCCTTCCGTGGAGTCGTGGAGTGAGAAGAGCCGATGCCCTTCGCTGAAGAGACCGAGCGCGACCGCCGCATCGCCTATCGGAGTCTCGGCCCGGCCCTCCACGATCACCTCGAAACCCCGCGTCGGATCGACCCGCGAGACCTCGACACCCTCCTGGCGGACGGCGACCCGGGAGAAGCCGACCACGCCCGCGAGCGGCCCCGCCGGGCGGCTGGAACGGAGCGGGTCACCCACCGTCGCGAGGCTGGCCTCGTAATGCTCCAGCGCGGGCACCGTCTCTCCCGAGAAGCTGATCGCTCCGTCGGCGATCACGAGGCCCCGGGTGCAGAGGCTCCGCACCGCGCCGAGGTTGTGGCTGACGAAGAGCACCGTGCGCCCCTCCCCCGCCACCGCCTGCATCCGGCCGAGGGCCTTGCGCTGGAAGGAGGCGTCCCCCACCGCCAGCACCTCGTCCACCACGAGGATCTCCGCCTCGAGGTGGGCGGCGACGGCGAAAGCGAGGCGCACGTACATCCCGCTCGAGTACCGCTTGACGGGGGTGTCCACGAACCGCTCGAGGCCGGCGAAGGCGACGATCGCGTCGAACTGCCGCCGCACCTCCGCCCGCGTCATCCCGAGGATCGCCCCGTTGAGGAAGACGTTCTCCCGCCCGGTGAGGTCGGGGTGGAAGCCGGTGCCCACCTCGAGCAGGCTCGCGAGACGCCCGCGCAGTCGGATCTCGCCGCGGGTCGGGGCGGTGACCCGCGAGAGGACCTTCAGCAGCGTCGACTTCCCCGCCCCGTTGCGGCCGACGATGCCGACCACCTCGCCCGGCTCGACGGTGAAGGAGACGTCCGCGAGCGCCCAGAAATGATCGCTTCCGGCATCGTTCGCGGGCGGGCGTCGGAGGTGGAGCTTCGCGTTCGGATCGTCCCGCCCCCGCACCCGGGCCCACCAGCTCTGCAGGTCGTGCCGCAGGGTGCCGTAGCCGAGGGTGCCGTACCGGTACCGCTTCCAGAGCTCGGAGACCTGGATCGCCGGCGGCATCAGACGGTGT
Organism: Acidobacteriota bacterium; assembly: GCA_012521815.1. Taxonomy (GTDB): domain Bacteria; phylum Acidobacteriota; class Thermoanaerobaculia; order Multivoradales; family JAGPDF01; genus JAAYLR01. Next base: position 3,204 of record JAAYLR010000165.1, on the reverse strand, counting down.
CCATGAACGACTTCTCGATCCGGCTGAAGAGCACCACGCCGGCGGCGAGGATCAGAAGCGTGATCGCGACCCCGGCGGCCACCTGCCCGGCGGTGACCGTCCCCGCGCCGAGCACGAGGATCCGGAAGCTCTCCACCATCGGCGCCATCGGGTTCACGGCGAGGAGCCACGCCCACCGCGCGGGGATCTTCGAGGCGGGATAGACGACCGGGGTGGCGAACATCCAGAGCTGCACCCCGAACGCGACCAGGTTCACGAGGTCGCGGTACTTCGTGGTCAACGACGAGATCACGATCCCGCAGCCGATCCCGAGCAGCCCCATCTGGAGCACCACGAGCGGCAGGAGGAGCAGCCCGGAGCCGAACGACAGCGAGCCGCCGCGCAGCGCCTCGAGGCCGAGGAGCACCGCGAGCAGCGCGAACTGGATGACGAAGGCGAAGAGGCTGCTCACCGCCACCGAGATCGGCACCACGAGCCGCGGAAACCAGACCTTCCCGAAGATGTGGGCGTTGGTGGTGAACGTGGTGCTGATGCGGGTGAGGCAGTTGGCGAAGTACCCCCACGCCACCGAGCCGGCCATGTAGAAGAGGTAGGGCGGCACCCCGTCGGTAGGCAGCCGCGCCACCCGGTTGAAGACGAGCACGAACATCGCCGTGGTGAGCACCGGCTGGATCAGGAACCAGAGCGGCCCGAGGATCGTCTGCGCGTACTGCGCCACGAAATCCCGCCGGACCATCAGGTAGATCAGATCCCGGTACCGCCAGAGCTCGCCCAGGTGGAGGTCGAACCAGCCGCTCGCCGGGCGGATGACGGTCACCCGCGCAGCCGGTGCGCCGTTACCTCCTCGTGGGTGCTCCCGTGCGCGCTTCGTCATCGGCAAAGTGTCAAGAGAGGGCGACATCACGCCACACATTCAGCCGTTCAACCGGATCTGGGGTATTCGACCACGCTTCAGAAGCTGTCATCGCTCGCCCTGTCCAACCTCATGCTCATCCAGCCGAGTCTGCCCGGCATGCCCGAAGGAACAGGTTGACTACTCCGGTCCTGGGCAGATCGTCACCCGGTGCATAAGGTTTCTCGGTGAACCAGTCCGGGCGGATCATCACGGTCGCCTCGTATTCGCTCCACTCGAACCGCGAGAGGATCTCGGCCAACGAATTCCCGTATCTCGGCAGCTCATCGAGATGGAGCTCGAGGTCGACGTGGGGACGCATCGCGAGCACCCGGCTGGCTCCCGCAAGCACACGACCTTCGTAGCCTTCCACGTCGATCTTGAGCAGATCCACCCTCGGAAGCTCTTGCGCCGCCAGGTACTCGTCGAGTGTGATCGCTGGACAGGACCCGGCACCCTGCCCCTCGTGCTCGCCTTCCTCCTCGAGGATGCCCGTAGCTTCGCCGACGGCATAACGCCGGACCCAGACGTTCGTGAGGCGGTTTATGCCGGCGTTGGCCGCCAGCGTCAGGGTGTTTGCGCGGTTCATCTCGAACGCGTGCACCTGTCCCGACGGCCCGACCCAGCGGGCCAATTGCAGGGTGTGCATCCCATGATGCGCACCCACCTCCAGGACGATGGCGCCGGGTTTCGCAACCCGCTCGAGGAACACCATCTCCGAATCCCTGCGCACCGGCTTCGTCATCCCCCAGGCGGCGGCGTGTTCGTTCGCGATCCAGAAAGGAAACCGGACGTCTTCGAACCGTGCCTCGATCAGTTGCGGGAGAGAAAGACGGGAGACCCGCCGGATGTCCAGGCCGATCCGGTTCAACAATCCCTTCGCTAACCGCTCGATCACATGCACCTCACGACTTGCTGACACCGGCTCATCTAGCCGTCCATCCGGTGCAGCGTGCACCCGCCCATCACCAGCCGGTCCATCCGCGTCCGCAGGAAGCAGTCGAGCGCCTCGGCGGGGGTGTTGACGATCGGTTCGTTCTCGTTGAACGAGGTGTTGAGGACCATCGGTACGCCGGTCTCCCGTGCGAAGGCCGCGATCAGGCGCCAGTAGCGCGGGTTCGATCGCTCGGAGACGGTCTGGAGGCGGCCGGTGCCGTCCACGTGGGTGACGGCGGGCACCTGCGGGCGCCTCTCCGGGCGGATCGGGTAGACCTTGAGCATGAACGGGTCGGGGTAGGCGATCGTGAACCACTCCCCCGTCCGCTCTTCGAGCACCGAGGGGGCGAAGGGGCGGAACGACTCGCGCCGCTTGATCTTCCGGTTCAGGAGCTCCTTCATGTCCGGGCGCCGCGGGTCGCAGACGATCGAGCGGTTGCCGAGCGCGCGGGGGCCCCACTCCGAGCGCCCCTGGTACCAGCCGACCACCTCGCCGCGGGCGATCGCCGCGGCCGTCTCCGCGCAGAGCGCGTCCTCGTCCGCCGCGGTGCGGACCTCGATCTCGCCGTAGCGGCCGTCGCGCCCCTCCGAGCCGGGGAGCCGGTCCGCGATCGCGCGGCGGATCTCCGCCTCGCCGTACTCCGGTCCCCAGGAGGCGTGCGCCATCACCCAGCCGTTCCGGGGTTGGCCGAGGATCTCGTGGTGCGCGTAGAGGGCGGCACCGAGCGAGGTGCCGGCATCCCCGGCCGCCGCCTGGATGAAGACCTCGGCGACCTCCGTGCGGTCGAAGAGCTTGCCGTTGGCGAGCGAGTTGAGGCCGCAGCCGCCGGCGAGCGCGAGGTTGCGGGAGCCGGTGAGCCGGAGGGCCCGGCGCACCAGGGCGAAGAAGCGCTCCTCGTAGACCCGCTGCATCGAGGCCGCGAGGTCGCGGTGCCGCTGGCCGACCTCCTCCCGGGGATCGCGCGGCGGGCCCAGCAGCGCGGCGAGCTGCGGCGTGAAAAGCGCCCCCTGGTGCGGCACGCCGTCCTCGCCCCAGTGGAAGTCCACGCCCTCGGAGAGATGGCGGAAGAAGGCGAGGTCGAGCGCGAAGGTGCCGTCCGCCCGCCCTGGGACGATGCGTCCCACCGGCTCGACGAACGCCGGCTCGCCGTAGGCCGCGAGCCCCATCACCTTGTACTCGTCGCCGAAGTGGGGAAAGCCGAGGAACTGCGTCATCGCCGCGTAGAAGAGGCCGAGCGAGTGCGGGAAGTGGACCCGGTCGAGCACCTCGAGCCGGTTGCCGCGCCCCCGCGCGATCATCACCGAGACGAAGTCGCCGAAGCCGTCCACCGAGAGGCAGGCGGCTTCGTCGAACGGCGAGCAGTAGAACGCCGAGG
>JAAYLR010000164.1 GCA_012521815.1 Acidobacteriota bacterium | reverse complement strand
GTGGTGCGCTTCCCGCTGAGCCTGCCCGGGCCTCCGGTCGGCCGCGCCGAGGCCCGCCGCCGGCTCGGGCTCGACCCCTCGGAGCCGCTTCTCGGCCTCTTCGGCCACGTCGTCCCCACGAAGCGCCCGCAGGTGGTGGTGCGGGCGCTCGCGCGGCTGCGCGAGCGGTTCCCGGCGGCGCGGCTCCTCATCGCCGGCGAGATCTCCCCCTACCTTCCCGGCGGGGCGGAGCTCGCCGAGGCGCCGGGGGTGAGCGTCCTCGGGCGGCTCGATCTCGACCGGTTCCACCTCGCGATGGAGGCGGTGGACGTGGCGGTCAACCTCCGCTACCCGGTCTCGGGCGAGACCTCGGCGACCCTGATCCGCCTGCTCGGGCTCGGTCTCCCGGTGGTCGCGAGCGACGCCGGCTCGTTCGTCGAGATCCCGGAGAGCTGCTGCGTGCGGGTGCCGGTGGGTGCCGCGGAGGAGGAGAGCCTGGTCGCGGTGCTCGCCGAGCTGCTCGCCACGCCGGCGCTGCGCGCCGCGATCGGCGCCAACGCCCGCGCCTACACCGCCGCGCACCACGCGCTGGCGGCGTCGGCGGAAGGGTACGCGGAGCTCCTCGCCCGGGTCGCGGCCGGGGGTGGCCACGCGCCGGGGCCGGCCGAGGGGCCGCGCCCTCTCCCCTCCGAGCTGCCGCTCGAGGAGCGGCTCCTCGCCCGCCTCGGCCGCACCCTCGCCGACCTCGGGGTGGACGACGGCGACGAGGCGGCGCTCGACCGGGTGGCGGCGGCGGTGGCCGAGGTAGGTTGGGGGCCGCGGCCGTGAGGGTCGCGGTCTGGAGCCCGCTGCCGCCGGCCCCTTCGGGGATCGCCGACTACACCGCCGAGCTCCTGCCGGCGCTCGCCGCCCACTTCGAGCCGGAGCTCGTCGTCGAACCGGGTGTCCCGCTCGCCCCGGAGCTCGGCCGCTGGCCGCGGCGCCGGCCGGCGGCGCTCGCGCGCGCTCTCGCCGGCGGCGCGGTGGACGCCGTGCTCTATCACCTCGGCGACCATCACCGCTTCCACGCCGCGATCTGGCGGGCCTGCCGGGAGCTGCCCGGTGTCGTCGTCCTCCACGAGATCGCCCTCCACCACCTCGTGCGCGACGCGACGCTCCACGCCGGCCGCCCCGCGGCCTACGTCGCCGAGCTCGCGCGCGCGGGCGGGAGCGAGGGGGAGGAGGCGGCCCGGCGGGCGCTCGCCACCGGGATCCCCCTCGACCCGTACCGCTGGCCGCTCTCGGAGCCGGTGCTCGACGCGAGCCGGGGCGTGATCGTCCACAGCGAGTGGGCGCGGGAGCAGCTGCTCGCCCGGCGGCCGGCGGCACGCGTGCACGTCGTGCCGCACCACCTGAGCTTCGGTGGCCACGAGCCCGTCGGCCGCGACGAGGCGCGGCGGCGGCTCGGCCTCGCCGCCGGGACGCCGCTCGTCGCCGCCTTCGGCGCGGTCGCCCCGAGCAAGCGGCCGCGGGTCCTCCTCCGCGCCTTCCGTGCGGTCCGGAGCCGCCATCCGAACGCCCGGCTCCTCTTCGTCGGCGAGGTCGGCGGCGAGCTCGCGGCGATCGACTGGGTGCCGCCCGCGCTGGGCAACGGCGTCACGGTGACCGGCCGGGTGCCGTTCGCCGAGCTCCTCCTCCACATGGAGGCGGTGGACGTGGCCGTGAACCTCCGGCACCCCTCGGGGGGCGAGACCTCCGGTACCCTGATCCGCCTCCTCGGCCTCGGCACGCCCGTCGTGGTGACCGCCGCCGGGCCGACCGCCGAGCTCCCGGACGACGTCTGCGCGAAGATCGACCTCGGCGTCGGCGAGGTGGAGCTGCTCGCCGAAACGCTCGCCCTCCTCCTGCGCGACGAGCCGCTCCGCCGCCGGATGGGGGCGAACGCCCGCCGCCACGCTGCGACCGCGCACGCGCTCGCCCGCTCCGCGGCCGGCTACGCCGCGGCGCTCTCTCCTTCCAGCTGAGTGGGCGTCAGCTCCCGGCGAGGAGCGCGAGGAGCGCCTCGCGCTCGGCCGGCGGCAGCCGGCGGGCGCGGCGGGTGAGGCGGGCGCGGACGAACCGCTGCTCCCACGCCGGGCGGTGGCGGGCGTAGAAGCGGAGCTGGCTGCGCCGGTAGTCGAGGCTCTCGACCTCCGCGCTCTGCGATCCCCCTTTGAGGTGGATGACGGTCGCCTCCGGCACCGTCCGCAGCCGCCAGCCGGCGGCGCGGAGGCGGACGCAGAGATCGACGTCCTCGAAGTAGAGGAAGAACCCCTCGTCGAACCCGCCGACCGCCTCGAACGCCGCGCGGCGCACGAGCGCCCCGGCGGCGGTGAACCAGCCGCCCGGGCCGCGGAGGCGGTGGATCCAGGAGCGCCGTTCGAACGGGTTGCGCAGCTTCTGGAGGGCCTCGCCGACGACGCCGGTGGCGGGCGCCCAGTGGAACTGCGGCGCGCCGTCCGGGTAGCGGAGGAGCGGGGCCGCAAGCGCCAGGCGCGGCGCCCGGTCGAGCGCGGCCCCGAGCCGGGCGAGGGCGCCCGGCAGCGGCCAGGCGTCGGAGTTGAGGAGCAGGAGCTGGTCGCCCCGGGCGGCGGCGGCGGCGCGGTTGTTCGCGGCGCCGAAGCCGAGGTTCTCGCCGAGCGGCAGGAGCCGCACGCCGGGGAACTCCGCCGCGACCATCTCCTGGCTGCCGTCGCGCGAGCCGTTGTCGGCGACGATCACCTCGTCCGGCGGATCGGGCAGCGCGAGGAGGCGGCCGAGCGTCGCCGCGAGCAGGTCGCGGGTCTCGTAACTCACGACGAGCGCCGAGATCACGGCCGTCCTCCGGGCCGCGGGAGGAGCTCGGCCACGAGCCCGGCAAGCACCCCGGCACTCTCCCGCCAGCTGAGGCCGGCCACGATCTCCCGCCCCCGGGTGGCGATGGCGGCGCGCTCCGGATCGCCGAGTGCCCGCTGCACGGTGGCGACGAACGCCCCGGCCGCGAACGGGGCGAGGTAGGGGTACTCCGGCCAGAGGGCGGCGAGCGTCTGCCCCGGGGTGATCACCGGCAGGGTGCCGGCGGCGAGCGACTCGAGGGGAGGCAGCCCGAACCCCTCGTAGGCCGACGGGTAGAGCGTCAGCTCCGCTCCCCGGTAGAGGGCGGGAAGGAGCGCCTCGGCGACGAACGGCAGGCGCACGACCCGGTCGCCGATGCCGCTCTCGTCGAGGAGGCTCGCGAGCTCGTCGCGCTGCGGGAGGCGATCCTGACCCGCGAGCACGAGGGTGAGCTC
>JAAYLR010000163.1 GCA_012521815.1 Acidobacteriota bacterium | reverse complement strand
GTATGCGGATCCACCGTGGAAGCGGGGTTTACCGTAACCCGCACCAGACCATCGACGTAGGCAAAGCTTGCCGTCGCGCCGGGCCTGACGCACCGCGTTGCGGGCGTTTTCGGCGAGGTCGTGGGCCTTGCGCACGAGCTCCTTGCGCCGCTCCTCGGTCAGCGAGGGCACCGGGATGCGCAGCACCTTGCCGTCGCTCGTCGGGTTGAGGCCGAGGTCGGCCTTGCGGATCGCCCGGTCGATCGCCGCGATCTGACTGGTGTCCCAGGGCTGGGCCATCAGCATCGTGGCATCCACCACCGAGAGCGTGGCCACCTGCCGGAGCGGGGTCGGGGTTCCGAAGTAGTCGACCATCACCGGGTCGAGCAGCTGCAACGAGGCGCGACCGGTGCGCAGATGCCGGAGCTCGGCGTGGAGATGCTCCAGGACCTGCTTCATCTGCAGCTCGACAGCGTCGTTGATCTCCTTCATCGCCATCCTCCCATGGCGCGCCGTACGACTGCCGGCGCTCTAGGCGTCGGTCCGCGGCGTCCGCACGAGCGATCCTACCGGTTCACCCCGGACCACGCGCTCGATGTTACCCGGAACCGTCATGTCGAAGACGCCGATCGGGAGCCCGTTCTCCCGGCAGAGGCTGATCGCCGCGGCATCCATCACCTGGAGGTTCCGCTCCAGCACCTCCTGGTAGCTCACCTCGCGCAGGAGGGTGGCGGCGGGGTCGTGCCGGGGATCGGCGGTGTAGACGCCGGCCACGCGCGTCCCCTTGAGGAGGATGTCGGCGTGGATCTCGTTGGCGCGCAGCGCCGCGGCGCTGTCGGTGGTGAAGAACGGGCTGCCCGTGCCGCCGGCGAAGACGACCACCCGGCCCTTCTCGAGATGGCGGATCGCCCGGCGGCGGATGAAGGTCTCGGCCACGGCGCGGATCTCGATCGCGGTCTGCACCCGGGTCGGGACCGACCGCTTCTCGAGCGCGTCCTGGAGCGCGAGAGCGTTGATCACCGTGGCGAGCATCCCCATCTGGTCGCCGGTCACCCGGTCGAGGCCCCGATGGCTGGCGGCGAGGCCGCGGATGATGTTCCCGCCGCCGACCACCACCGCCACCTGGACCCCGAGCCGGTGCACCGCCGCGATCTCGTCGGCGACCTTCGCCACCACGGCCTCGTCGAGGCCGAACGGGAGGTCGCCCATGAGCGCCTCCCCGGAGATCTTGAGCAGGATGCGACGATAGGCGCAGGGAGCCGGCACGGCCCGCCTCAGTGGCCGGCCGCCGCCTGTGCGACTTCCTGGGCGAAATCCTGGGACCGCTTCTCCAGCCCCTCGCCGAGCTTGAAGCGCACGAAACGACGGACCCGGATGTTCTCGCCGATCTTGGCGACCTTCTCGGCCAGCAGCTGTCCGACGGTGAGGTCGGGGTTCTTCACGAACGCCTGCTCGACGAGCACCGTCTCGGCGAAGAACTTCTCGAGCTTCCCCTCGATCATCTTCTCGATCACCGCCGGCGGCTTGCCGGAGGCCTCCGCCTGCTCGCGATAGATCGCGCGCTCGCGCTCGAGCTCCGCGGCCGGCACCTCCTCGCGGCTCGCGTACCGCGGATCGGCGGCCGCGATGTGCATGGCGATGTCGTGGATCAGCTCCTGGAACTCCGCGGTGCGGGCCACGAAATCGGTCTCGCAGTTGACCTCGACGAGGACGCCGAGCTTGCCGCCGCCGTGGATGTAGGAGCCCACCGCCCCTTCGGAGGCGATGCGCCCCGCCTTCTTGGCGGCGGAGGCGAGACCCTTCTTGCGCAGCAGATCGACGGCCTTCTCCGCGTCGCCCCCGGTCTCGGTGAGCGCGCTCTTGCAGTCCATCATCGGGGCCCCGGTACGCTCCCGCAGCTCCTTGACCATCTGGGCAGTGACTTGCATCGGTGTCTCCTGGTTCGCCATCGAGGCAGAGCGCCGCGTACGGAGCCCGCCCGGGACGGAGAGGGATGGCGCGGGGCCGGCAGTCGCCGGCCCCGGCCGGAATCGGTTCAGTTCGCGGGGGCAACCGCCGCGGCGTCGTCCGCCGCGCTCGGAGGCGGCGCCACTTCGTCCTTCGCGGCGATCATCGCTTCCCGCTCGAGCCCCGCCTGACCCTGGAGATAGGCATCGGCGATCCGCGAGGTGAAGAGCCGGATGGTGCGGATCGCGTCGTCGTTGCCCGGGATCACGTAGTCGACGAGCTCGGGGTCGCAGTTCGTGTCCACGATGGCGATCACCGGGATGCCGAGCTTGTTCGCCTCGGCGACCGCGATCGCCTCCTTCTTCGGATCGACGACGAACAGCGCGTCCGGGAGCTGCTCGAGCTCGCGGATGCCCTCGAGGTTGCGCTGCAGGCGCTGCCGCTCGCGATCGAGGCGGAGTCGCTCCTTCTTCGTCGTCGCCCCGTGCTCGTCGGCGAGCCGGGCCTCGATCTCCTTGAGCCGCTGGATCGAGATGCGCAGGGTGACGAAGTTGGTCAGCGTCCCGCCGAGCCACCGGTGGGTGACGAAGTACTGGTGGCAGCGCCGAGCCTCCTCGGCCACCACTTCCTGCGCCTGGCGCTTCGTGCCGACGAAGAGGATCCGGCGCCCCTCCTGGCCGAGCTGCCGGGCGAACTCCGCCGCCTCCCGGAAGAGCCGCACCGTCTTGGCGAGGTCGATGATGTAGATCCCGTTGCGCTTGCCGAAGATGTACGGCTTCATCTTCGGGTTCCAGCGCCGCGTCTGGTGCCCGAAATGCCCTCCGGCCTCGAGCAGCTCCTTCATGCCGATGTCGACCACGAGCTCTCTCCTCAACGCTTGCTGAACTGGAAGCGGGCGCGCGCGCCCGGCTGGCCGTACTTCTTGCGCTCCTTCTGCCGCGGGTCGCGGGTGAGGAAGCCGGCCGACTTGAGGCGCTCGCGCAGCTCGGGGTTGACGACCAGCAGCGCGCGGCTGATGCCGTGCCGGATCGCTCCGGCCTGGCCCGTCATGCCGCCGCCGTCGACGTTGGCGGTGATGTCGAACGTCTCCGCCAGGTCGGTGGCGACGAGCGGCTGGCGAACCACCATGCGCAGCATCTCGTTCGGGAAGTAATTCTCGATCGGGCGCCCGTTGACCACCATGGCCCCGGAGCCCGGCCGCAGGAACACCCTCGCCGTCGCGGTCTTGCGGCGGCCCGTACCGTAGAACATCTCCTCGCTCAACCTGTTCTCCTTGCTCAAGAGGCCGCGCCCGGCACGAACGGTTCGGGCTTCTGGGCCTGGTGCGGGTGCTCCGCACCGGCGTATACCTTCAGCTTGCGCCGCAGCTTCCGCCCGAGGCGGCTCTTCGGAAGCATCCCATGGACCGCGTTCTCGACGAGCCGGACCGGATGCTCCCGGCGCAGGTCGCCGGCGACGACGGCCCGCAAGCCTCCGGGCTGACCGCTGTGGCGGTAATAGGTCTTCTGCCCCTCCTTCTGGCCCGTGAGCACGGACTTCTCGGCGTTGACCACGATGACGAAATCGCCGCAGTCGACATGGGGCGCGTAGATCGGTTTGTGCTTGCCGGTGATCAGCCGCGCCACTGCCGTCGACAGCCGACCCACCGGGATACCCGCGGCATCGACCACGAACCAACGGCGCTCGATCTCCTCGGGCCGGGGACTGGGGGTTCTCTTCATGCGCATCTCCGGGAGGGCACGGACGCGAACGAGCCGCACAAGGCGGACGCGCGCCGCCCCTGGGCGTCGCAAAGGACTTCAGATGGTATGGAGCGCGGCGGTCGCTGTCAAGCCCACCGGCGGCACTCTCGCCGGGGATGTAGAGTCGCCGCCATGGTCGCGGATCCCGGGCTCCCTCTCGACCGGCAGGCGGCGGAGATCCGGCGGATGTTCGCCGGGGTCGCCGGGCGCTACGACCTCCTCAACCGGCTCCTCTCCGCCTCCCTCGACCAGCGCTGGCGCCGCCGCGCCGCCGCCGCGCTGGCGCTGCCGGCCGGCTCCCGGGTGCTCGACCTCTGCTGCGGTACCGGTGATCAGGCGCTGGCGCTGCGGGCCCGCGGCGCGGTGGTCACGGCGGCGGATTTCTGCCTCCCGATGCTCGCGCTTGCGAGGCGCAAGCTCGCGCGCGAGCGCCCGCCCCGGCCGCGGCCGTTCGCCGCCGACGCCCTCCATCTCCCCTGGCGGGACGAGGCCTTCGACGGCGCCACGGTCGCCTTCGGCCTGCGCAACGTCGCCGACCTCGACCGCGCCCTCGCCGAGCTCGCCCGGGTGGTGCGGCCCGGCGGCCGGCTCGCGGTCCTGGAGTTCGCTCTCCCCCGCCGCCAGCCGCTGCGCGGCCTCTACCTGTTCTATTTCCGCCGCCTGCTGCCGGCGATCGGCCGCTGGGTCTCCCGTCACGGTTCGGCCTACACCTACCTGCCGGCCTCCGTGACCGACTTCCCGCAGCGCGAGGCCTTCCTCGCGCGGCTCCGCGCCGCGGGTTTCGCGGAGGCCGCGAGCCAGGACCTCACCGGCGGCATCCTCTGCCTCTACCTCGCCACCAGGAGCTCTCCGCCATGACCCGGATCCTCGCCGGCAAGCCGATCGCCGATCAGATTCGCGCCGAAGTCGCCACCCGGGCGGCCGCCTTCGAGAAGCAGCACGGGCGTCCCCCCGGCCTCGCCGCCCTGCTGGTGGGCGACGACCCCGCTTCGCGGGTCTACGTCTCCACGAAGGCGCGGGCCTGCGCCGAGGTGGGGATCGCCGGCCGCACCGTGACGCTCCCCGCCACGGCCACGCAGGCTGAGCTCGAGGCCGCCGTGGACGCCCTCAACCGCGATCCGGAGATCGACGGCTTCCTCGTCCAGCTGCCGCTGCCCGCCCACCTCGACACCCGCCGGGTGCTGGAGCGCATCGCTCCGGAGAAGGACGTGGACGGCTTCCACCCGGTCAACGTCGGGCGCCTCTGGAGCGGCGAGCCGGGCGGTCTCGTCCCCGCCACCCCGGCCGGGGTGATGGAGCTGCTCCGGCGCTCGGAAATCGAGCTCGCGGGCCGCCGGGCGGTGATCGTCGGCCGCAGCAACATCGTCGGCAAGCCGATGGCGGCGCTCCTGCTCGCCGCCCACTGCACCGTCACCCTCTGCCATTCCCGCACCCGCGACCTCGCCGGGGTCTGCCGGGAGGCCGACCTCCTGGTCGCGGCCCTCGGCCGGCCGGGCCTGCTTGGGCGCGAGCACGTGCGGGAGGGGGCGGTGGTGATCGACGTGGGGGTGAACCGGGTCGACGATCCGGCCCTCGTCGAGCGGCTCTTCCCGGGCGACGAAGCCCGCCGGACCCGGCTCGCCGAGAAGGGGTACGTCCTCGCCGGGGATGTCGATCAGGCGGCGATCGAAGGGCACGCCGGGGCGCTCACGCCGGTGCCGGGCGGCGTCGGCCCGCTCACCGTGACGATGCTCCTCGTCAACGTCCTCCAGGCGGCCGAGCGGCGCTGATGGCCCGCCTCCGGGTCGGCCTCACCGGCGGGCTCGCGAGCGGCAAGTCGACCGTCGCCCGCCTCCTCGCCGCAAGGCCCGGTTTCCTCGTCGTCGACGCCGACCGGCTCGTCGCCGAGCTCTACGAACCCGGCGGCGAGGGCGCCGCCGCCGTCGCCGCCCTCTGCGGCCCGGCGTACCTCACCCCCGACGGCAGCGTCGACAAGCGGGCCCTGGCGGCGCGCTTCTTCGAAGATGCCACCCTGCGCCGGCGGCTCGAGACGGCGATCCATCCGCTCGTCCTCCGGCGCTTCCTCGCGCTCGCCGCCGCCCATGACGGGATCGCCGTCCTAGAGGCGACCCGCCTCGTCGAGGCCGGCTACCGCGACCGGCTCGACCTGGTGGTCACCGTCGAGGCACCCGAACCGCTCCGCCTGGCCCGCGCCGTGGCCCGCGGCCTCGGCGAAGCCGACGCCCGCGCCCGCCTCGCCGCGCAGGGCGACGGCGCGGGCCGTCGCGCCGCGAGCGACCTCGTCCTCGAGAACGACGCCGACCTCGCCCATCTCGAAGCGCTCGTGGACACGCTCGCCGGCGAGCTCCTCGCCCGCGCCGGCCGGTCCGTCTGAGCCCGTCCCGATTCAGCTCTCGCCGAAGCCGGCGAGGAGGGCTCGCCAGGCGCGGCCACGGTGGCCGCAGGCGTCCTTCTCGGCGTCGGTGAGCTCGCCGTAGGTGCGCGCTTCGCCGTCGGGCCGGAAGACCGGATCCCAGCCGAAGCCGCGGGGCCCGCGGCCGGGGAGAACGAGATGCCCGCGCGTGGAGCCGGTGCCGAGCAGCTCGCGCTCGCCGTCGCGCCAGAGCAGGGCGCAGCGCGCCTCCACCCCGGGGTCGCCGAGCGCGAGCGCGGTGCGGGCGATCCCCTCGGCGCCGACGGCGGCGAGCATCCACTTGACGAGCGGACCGGGGAAGCCCGCGAGCGCGTCGAGGTAGAGCCCGGTCTCCTCGACGACGAGCGGCCGGCGGAGCTCGCGCCAGGCGAAGTCGGCCTTGGCGCGCAGCACCGCGAGCAGATCGAGCGACTGGATCTCGGGCAGCTCGAGGGAGACCGCCGTGAGCTCGCCGCCCACGATCCGCTGCGCCTCGGCGAGCTTGCCGGGGTTGCCGGTGACGAGCAGCAGCGGCGGGACGCCGCTCACGATGCCGCCGCTCCGCGCGCGACGCGGTAGGCGGTGATCCGCTGCTGGAGCCCCTTCAGCTGCAGCTCGCCGAGCGGCGCCACCGGGATCCGGCCGCCGAGCAGCTCCGCGGTGGCGCTGCCGATGGCGATCTCTCCCGGCTCGGCCACCGACTGCTCGAGCCGGGCCGCGACGTTCACGGTGTTGCCGAGCACCGTGTAGTCGACCCGCTGGAGGCTGCCGACGTCACCGACCACGACG
>JAAYLR010000162.1 GCA_012521815.1 Acidobacteriota bacterium | reverse complement strand
GGCCTGCTCAGCACCCTGCCGCCGATGATCACCGGCCACGCCTTCGACCAGGCGATCCCGCAGGCCGAGCGCAGCATGCTCGTGCAGTTCAGTCTCGGCCTCCTCCTCGTCGCCTTCACGCAGGCAGCGTTCAAGATCACGCAGTCGATCGCCATGATTCGCGTCCAGGGCAAGATGGACTACTCGGCCCAGGCGGCCGTCTGGGATCGTCTCCTGGATCTGCCGTCGACCTTCTTCCGCCAGTTCTCGGCCGGTGATCTCGCCGATCGTGCCGGCGGCATCGATCAGATCCGCGCCATCGTCGCCGGCGCCGGCGTCGCCGCACTGCTCGGTTCTTTCTCGTCGATCTTCAACGTCTTCCAGATGATCGGCTACAGCCTCAAACTGGCGGCGGTGGCGATCGGCCTGACTCTGCTCTACGTCAGCGCCACCATGACGGCCAACTACGTGCAGCTGCGCTCGCAGCGCGAGGAGCAGAAGTGGCGCGGCCGGATCATGGGCCTGGTGCTGCAGCTGATCAGCGGGGTCGCCAAGCTCCGCGTCTCCGGCGCCGAGAACCATGCCTTCCGGGTCTGGGCCACCTCCTTCGCCGACCAGCGCCGGCTCTCGTTCACGATCGGCCGGATCCGCAACGTGATGGCGGTGTTCAACGCGACGTTCCCGGTCCTCTCCTCGATGCTCATCTTCCTGACGGTGGTCTCGCTCAAGGCCGCCGCCGCCGAGAAGGGCGAGCGCTTCGACATGACCACCGGCGACCTCCTCGCCTTCACCGCCGCCTACGGCATCTTCCTCGCCGCGATGCAGGCGCTCGGCGACGCCTCGCTGTCGATGCTCCGGATCGTCCCGATCTGGGAACGCCTGCGGCCGATCGTCGAGACCCTGCCGGAGGTCGACGCCACCAAGGCGTATCCGGGCAGGCTCACCGGCGCCATCGAGGTGTCGCACGTCTCGTTCCGCTACAGCGAGGACGGACCGTGGATCCTGCGCGACATCTCGCTCAAGATCCGGCCCGGAGAGTTCGTGGCGCTCGTCGGCGGTTCGGGCTCGGGCAAGTCGACGCTGATGCGCCTGCTGCTCGGCTTCGAACGCCCCGAAACCGGTTCGATCTACTACGACGGTCAGGATCTCGACACCCTCGATCTGCGCATGGTGCGGCAGCAGCTCGGCGTCGTCCTCCAGGAGAGCCGCCTGCTGCCCGCCGACATCTACCGCAACATCGTCGGCTCCTCGTCACGCACCGTGCAGGAAGCCTGGGAAGCGGCCGAGAAGGCCGGCCTCGCCGACGACATCCGGGCGATGCCGATGCAGATGCACACGGTGATCTCGGAGGGTGGCGGCGCCTTCTCCGGCGGTCAGAAGCAGCGTCTCATGATCGCCCGCGCCATCGTCCACAAGCCGAAGATCATCTTCCTCGACGAGGCGACCTCGGCGCTCGACAACAAGACCCAGGCGATCGTCACCGAGAGCATGGACAAACTGCAGGCGACGCGGGTGGTCATCGCCCACCGGCTTTCGACGATCGTCAACGCCGACCGCATCTGCTACCTCGAACAGGGACAGCTCGTCGAACAGGGAACCTTCCAGGAGCTCATGGACCGGGATGGCCTGTTCGCCGCGCTGGCCAAGCGGCAGCTCGCCTGAGGGCGCCCGACGAGGGAACGATGAGCGCCAACCGCGGTCCCGGCCACGAGCGGTTGGCCGCACTCCTCACGGAGCTCGGCGCTGAAGGGGCGATCCGCGACGAGCTTCTCGCCTATCTCGAGAACCCGTATTCGCAGCTCCTGGATGCCGCCGTGACCCTGCCGCTGGCGGAGGAGCCGCAGATCGCCCACTGGCGCCTCTGCGTGACACAGGCGACGCGCGAAGGAGTCCTCCCGACGCTCCGGCGCTGCTTCCCGCAACTTTCGTTCCCCATCGCGGAGGGCATCTCCCGGGAGCCGACCTACCGCTCGGCGACCCGGCGCGGCGAATGGGACCCCGAAGGTCCGGGAGGTCTCGAGCTGTCGGCTCCGGGCTCACTCGAGCTCACGCTCGACGACGGCCCGGCCGGGCCGGTTCCGGTGCTCGTCGTTCGGCATCGGCCCGACTTCGTCGCCCTCGTCCAGGCCCTCACCTGTCGCAACGAGCCCGAACCGGTGCCCGCGGCGATGGGCGCCTGCCTCGTCAAGGGGATCGCGGACTGGGAGCGGGTGCGCCTCTACCGCCAGGAGTGGGAACGGCGGCGAGGCCACCCGGCATCGGAAGCGGAGTGGGCTGCCGAGATGAAGGCAGCGCTCGCGCCGCGCAAGGAGCTCTGGCAGGACCGCCTGATCCTGCTCTCCGGCGGCCCGTACAGCGCGGTCGGCGCCGTCGAGACGAACCTGACGGAGTCCGGGTGGCGGGAAGCATCGCTCGCCATCCGGCGCGCTCACGAGAGCTTCCATTACCTCACCCTCCGGCTCACCGGGGCGATCCGCAGCCATCTCCTCGACGAGCTGCTGGCCGACTTCACGGGTCTGTTCGCGGCTTTCGGCCGTTACGATCCCTGGCTGGCGCTCCGCTTTCTCGGCCTCGATCGCCTCCCCGAGCTGCGCCCGGAGGGCCGGATCGCGGTCTACCGGGCAAGCCTCGGTGCGGAGGCTCTGACTCTGCTCGCGGAGCTCGTCGCGCGGGCGGCCAGGAACCTCGCGGGTCTCGACCTCAGCGAAGGCGGCGCGGACCCCATCGCACTTCCCGCACGCCCTCTCATCGCGCTCGCCGTGCTCGGGCTCGAGGGCCTCGCCAGTGACGACCTGCCGATGACCTTCGCTGCCACTCTCGCGACGCTCGAGGCGCGAGCCGGAGAGCCGGCCTCGCCATGACCCACGGCGACTTCACCTGCGAGATCGATCATCCCACCCTCGCCGCGGTGGCCGAGGCCGCTCGGCTCCTCGAACGGTGGGCGCTTGCCACCGGGATCCGTTTCGAGCAACGGCGTGAGCTCCTCCTCGTCTTCGACGAGCTCGCCACGAACGTGGCGAAGCACGCGACGGGAGCCACCCGCCTCGCGATCCGTGCCCGGCGGTCCGCACCTGCCTCGACGGAGATCGAGCTCGAGGACGATGGCGTCGCCTACGACCCTTTCGCCCGGCCCGAACCCGACACCACGCTGCCGCTCGCCTTGCGTGAACCCGGAGGGCTCGGTATCCAGATCGTGCGCCGTCTCGCGGCGCGGGTGGAGTACCGGTACGTGGACGGCCGCAATCGGACCGGCGTGGTGCTCGGCCGCTGACGTTCCGGATCAGGAAACGCGGAAGATCAGCCGCACGGTACCGATCTGCACGTGGTCGCCGTCGGCGAGCAACCGCTCGATGACCCGCTCGCCGTTGACGTAGGATCCGTTCTCCGATTGCAGATCCTTCAGCACCCACCCCTCGTCGCAGAGGGCGATCTGCGCATGCCGCCGGGAAACCGCCGGCTTGTCGAGATGGACCTGGTTGGCCGGCGTGCGACCGATGAACGAGAGCGGCTCGAGCTGGAACTCCGCGGCACCGAGATCCGGATCGATCGCCACCAGCTTCGCGAGATTCAGGATGATGGTGCGGCCGCCCGTGGTCTCGAGCGTCGCGGGTGCTGCCGCCTCGGACGCGGCTGCCGGAGCGGCCTGCACGACGGGGTCCGGAGCCTCGGGCGGGAGGATGACCGTGCCATCGTCCGGCGCGGCCTCCTGCGGCGGCATGGCGACAGGCGGAGGCACCGGTTCGACCGCTGTTGCGGTCATGGCGGAGACCTCGGCGGGCTCCACGATGGGCACCTCCCCACCAGGCACGGGAGTTGCCGCTGGCGGAGACGGCGGAGCCGCCTCGACCGGAGCCGTGAGATCGGCTTCCGAGTCGAAAGCGTCGAGGAAGCGTCTCCTGACCTCGGAGGCCGTGGCGAGGTCGTCCTCCTGCCCGGCCAGGCGGCCATCGAGATCGGACACCCTCTGCTCGTACTCTTCGGTCGTGAACTCGCCGAGCCGCTGGCGAAAATCGATCTCCTCCCGGTCGAGGCGAGTCGCGTCGTGCTGCGCCTCGAGCCGGTCGAGCAGCGCCTTGAGCTTGACGTACTCCTGGCGCGCGCGATCCTTGAGTGGCGCGGCCTGGCGTTCGAGCTCTCCCGCCTTCGACTCGTAATCGCGCCGGACGCGACGATAGACGACGTCGGAAACCTCGCCCCGCTCACCTTCCATGCGGTCGAGCCGGGCGGCGACGATCTCCCTTTCGGACTTGATCGTCATCAACTCCTCGATGACCGACGTATCGATCTGCCTGAGCTGCTCGAGCATGCTCCACCTCCGTGCCGCGGCAAGCGACCCCTATCTTACTCCCCGAAAACCCGTCAGATCGCCCGGCTCGGCAGCCGGAACAGTCATGCTCCTTGCGAGATCAGTGGTGGACAGGCAGCGTCACCATGCTGCAACCCAGCCGGTACGCAGTAGCGTCCACCGAAGTGGTGTATGAGTCCTCTTCTCCTCGTCGTCGGGCCTGTGGGCGCTGTGGGAAACGCGGCAGCGTTTTCCACAGGGTCCACAGGCCCATTTGAGCCCGTGAATTCGTGCGGTACGAGGGAAGAGTCGAGGGTCACGGCCCGGCACTTGGTAGGTTTCAGTTTGCCAGAGAAGCCCCCCAAGGAGGCCGAAACCGTGACCGACCAGAGCCTGTCCCTTCCCTCCGCTTTCTGCAAGACCCTCGAGCAGTCCAGCCCCGACCTGCTGCGCTCCCTGCTCCAGACCGTGCTCCAGGAGCTGATGAGCGCCGAGGCCGACGCCCGCTGCGGTGCGCCCTACGGCGAGCGCAGCGCCGAGCGGGTCAATGCCCGCAACGGCTACCGCTCCCGCCCCTGGGAAACCCGCCTCGGCGACCTCGACCTGCAGATCCCCAAGCTGCGCAAGGGCAGCTACTTCCCGGAGTGGCTCCTCGAGCCCCGGAGACGCTCGGAGAAGGCCCTGCTGGCCGCGATCGCCGAAGCCTACGTGCTCGGGGTCTCGACCCGGCGTGTCGAGCGACTGCTGGAGACCCTGGGCCTGTCCGGGATCTCGAAGTCCCGCGTCTCGGCGATCGTCGCCGAGCTCGATCCGGCGGTCGAGGCCTTCCGCCAGCGGCCCCTGACGCTCGCCTACCCGTACGTCTGGCTCGACGCCCTGGAGATGAAATGCCGGGAGGAAGGTGCCGGCGCGAATGTCACTGTCGTCGTCGCCACGGGCGTCTCCTGCGAGGGTCGGCGCGAGATCCTCGGCGTCGAGGTCTTCACGACCGAGGACGGAGCCGCCTGGCTGGCCTTTCTGCGCAGCCTGAAGGCCCGTGGCTTGTCGGGGGTGCGGCTGGTCATCTCCGACGCCCATCCGGGCCTCAAAGCCGCCATTGCCTCGGTCTTCACCGGCTCGCTCTGGCAGCGCTGTCGCACGCACCTGACGACCAACGTGCTGACCAAGGTCCCCAAGGCCGCGCAGCCCGGCGTCGCCGCGCTCTTGCGCATGATCTTCCTGCAGCCGGATGCCGGTGCAGTGCGCCAGCAGGCCGAGCACGTCCTCACGGCGCTCGAGCAGCGCTGGCCCGAGGCGGCGAAGGTCTTGGCCGGTGCCTTCGAGGACGTCCTGGCTTTCACCGCCTTCCCGCGCGAGCACTGGCGCCAGATCTGGTCGAACAACCCGCAGGAACGGCTCAACAAGGAGATCCGGCGCCGCACCGACGTCGTCGGCATCTTCCCCAACCGTGCGGCCATCGTACGCCTCGTCGGTGCTCTCCTCGCCGAGCAGCACGACGAATGGGCCATCGGACGGCGCTACTTCTCCCTCGAGTCCGTCGCCCAACTCAACCCCGAGCTGAAACCGGCCCCCGACGGGTCGACTCAGCTCCTGCCCGCGGCCTGAAACCCGCCATGTGTGCCTGTCCTCGCCCTCGTGCTCGTACACCACTTGACAGGACGTGGCCCGGTACGCGACCA
Organism: Acidobacteriota bacterium; assembly: GCA_012521815.1. Lineage (GTDB taxonomy): Bacteria > Acidobacteriota > Thermoanaerobaculia > Multivoradales > JAGPDF01 > JAAYLR01. The sequence goes on along the minus strand of JAAYLR010000162.1, from coordinate 8,928 downwards.
GCTCTTCCTGCAGCCATCGCATCGCGATAGCTTTGGGCGTTTCACAAGGGCCTCTACCAGGAGGAGATCACCACGCCCGGCGTCCTCGGTCTTCATCACGTCACCGCCATCTCCGGCGCGGCCCGGGAGAATCTCGATTTCTACACGCGGACGCTCGGCATGCGGCTGGTCAAGAAGAGCGTGAATCAGGACGATCCGGGCACCTACCACCTCTTCTACGCCGACGCCGATGGCAGCCCCGGCACCGACCTCACCTTCTTCCCCTGGCCGCAGCTGGCACCGGTCAGCCCGGGGCACGGCCTCGCGCCGGAGGTACAGCTCACGGTACCGCCCGGAAGCCTCGACTTCTGGCGCGGCCGTCTCGGTGCGCAGGTCGCGGCCGGCGAGGAACGGTTCGGTGAGCGCACGCTCCTGTTGCGCGATCCCCACGGTCAGCCGCTCGCGCTCGTCGCGGGCGAGCCTCCCGCCGACCGCCCCCGGCGGCCGTGGGAACGGAGTCAGGTGCCAGCCGAGATGCAGGTGACCGGCCTCCACGGGGCACGGATCGTCGTCCGCGATCCTGGCCCCACGACCGCGCTGCTCACCGTGCTCGGCTATCGCGAGATCGCCACGGAAAACGGCTGGCACCGTTTCGCAGTCGGCGATGGCGGCTCGGGGCGGTTCCTCGACCTGACCGCGGCGCCGGATGCGCCGCGTGGCCTGGCCGGCACCGGCGGGATCCACCATCTCGCCTTCCGGGTCACTGACGACGCCCACGAGCTCGCCATGCGCGACGCGGTCATCGCCGCTGGGCGGCGGCCCACCACCGTGATCGATCGCTTCTGGTTCCGGTCGGTCTACTTCCGCGAACCGGGCGGCGTCCTCTTCGAGCTCGCGACCGACGGGCCGGGGTTCGCCGTGGACGAGGATCCCGCCACCCTTGGCGAACGGCTCGTGCTCCCGCCCTGGCTCGAACCCGAACGCGCGGCGATCGAAGCGGCACTCCCGCCTCTCGACGGTTGACGCCGCAGGCAGCGTATCTCTCGCGCTGAGCGCGCGTGGTTTACGCTTCAGGCCGGAAGCGCAGGCTCCCCCGCCGGCCAGCCGGGCGGGAGCGGCGGTCGGCCGTCAGGCGCGCCGCCGAGCTCGGCGAGCCCCGCCTCGCGCCAGTAGAGGACGCACGCTCCCTGGCAGATCGCCGCGTCGGGACAGCCGACGCAGCTCGCTGGGAGCATCCGCTTCTCCCGGAAGAAGCGGGCGGCCGGCGAACCCCAGATCGCCGCGAACGGCGCGCGGAGCAGGTTGCCGAGGCTCTCGCCGTGAGCGAAGCTCGAGCAGGGGAGGACGTCCCCGGCCGGGTTGACGTGGAGCAGTCCGTCGGCCGCCGCGCACCCCCGGTTGCCGAGCCCCGCGGCCACCGTGTGGAAGAGGCAGAGCGGCAGCGGCGAGTACCAGATCAGCTCCACCCCGCGCCGCCGGGCCCGCTCCACGAGCGCCGGGAGCCGCTCCCCCATCTCGGTGTAGGAGACGGCCACGTCCTCGCTGCCGCGTACCGAGCCGCAGGGGATCACGAGGTTCATCGTCAGCCGCTCGCGCCCCCGCCGGGCGACCTCGTCGACGATCTCCCCGGCGCGCTCGAGGTTCGCGCGGCTCAGCGTCGTGTTCGTGTGGACCCGCACGCCGCAGGCGTCGAGGTGCGCGACCGCCGCCCAGAGCCGCGCGAACGCTCCCGCGCGGCCGACGAGCCGGTCGTGGGTGGCGGCGTCCGGCCCTTCGAGGGAGAGCTGGGCCGAATCGAGACCGGCGGTGGCGAGCGCCGCGGCGAGCCGGGCGTCGAGCCGTTGCCCGTTCGAGATCAGGTTCACCTTCATCCCGAGCCGTTTGGCCTGGGTGACGAAGCGAGGCAGGCCGGGGCGCAGCGTCGGTTCGCCGCCGGTGAAGCTCACGCTCGGGCAGCGGGCGTCCTCGGCGATCACCGTGAGCACCCGGCAGACCTCGTCGTCGCTCATCGTGCGCGCCTCGCTCCACCCAGCCGGGAGCGCCGCCGCGCCGCACCCCGCGTAGCAGAACGCACAGGTGAGGTTGCAGCGGTAGGTGAGCGCCACCTCCGAGAGCACGGGATAGTCGCAGAACGCCGCCGTGAACGGCTCGCGCACCACCGCCCGCCGCCCCTCCCCCTCTCCGAGGGTGCCCCGGAGCCAGTCGGCGAGATCGGCGAAGAAACAGTGGAGCTCGCGCCGCTTGCGCGGGTCGTCCCCCTCGCGGGCGAGCACCTCGCGGATCCCCACCCCCTCGTCGAGCAGCGCGGCGAGCACCCGCAGCGCCGTGCCGTTGACCTTCACCGGACGGTTCGGAACCTGGATCAGGAGCTCGTCTTCCGGGCGGACCCGCAGGTGCGGCCGGGCGCTCGCGACGAGCTCGTCGACCCAGCGCAGATCGATCGGGTGCGCCTGCGTACTGCCGAGCTCGACCCAGAGTGGCGCATCCGCGGCGGATGACGGCGGGGAGACCGGCGCCGCCCGCCTCCGGAGCCGGAAGCTCACGCCTCCGCCCGTCCGCCGCTCGCCGCCCAGGCGTCGCGCCCGAGGCGGAGCGCGACCTCGACGATCCCGGCGATCTGCAGTGGCTCGGTGCGCCAGCCGCCCTTGTCGTCGGCGTGCTGGCGCACGACGAGGTAGCGCACCCCGCCGCTCTCCCCCGGCTCGGCGATGAAGGGATGCTTCCGAGTACCGCCGGCGAGGCTCTCGGGCCGCGGCAGCACGAAACCCTCGCGCCCGAGGATGACGGCGTAGAGGTACGGGTAGTCGGTTCCCTGGACGTTGTTGATCGACACCTGTACCTGTACGCCGAGGAAGCCCGAATCGTCCTCCCGCGCCGGGCGCAGCATCAGCCGGGCATCGACCGGGTACCTGCCGCGCTTCCCCTCCCGCAGCGCGAGCAGCGGCACCGGCTCGAAGTCGCCGCCGCCCGCAGCCTCCGCTGCCTGCCGGGCCATCGCCAGCGCGATCCCCTTCGTGCGCAGCTCGCTCGGGTGCCAGATCGTGCGGATCCCGTTGAACCAGAGCGGGACGACGAGCAGCGGCACCGCCACCGCGAGCCGCAGCAGGAGCCCGAGCCCGAAGAGGAGCCCCGCGAGAGCCACGACGACCCCCACGACGCCGAGGATCCCGAAGAGCGTCAGGCAGCCGATCGCGTTCGTGAACTCCCACGGGGTGGCATCCCAGCGCCGTCCCCGCTGCTCCAGCGCTTCGACCCGGTCGAGCCAGCCGTCCTCCACCGGCACCCAGACCTCCTCGTGCTGCGGGGTCGCACCCCCGGGCGCGATCGTCTGCCGGCGCACCCAGAGCGGCAGATGGCCGAGGAGCACGAGCAGGAGCCCCGGAATCGCGATCAGGAGCGGGGCGAGGCACCAGAGGGTGAGCCCGAGAGCGAAGGCGGCCGCGGCGAGGAAGAGGCGGCCGCCGAACCCCGGCCCGGGGAAGGCGAAGCGGAGGGTCGAGATCTCCGCCGGCGTCGGCCAGAGGGCGCTCACCGTGACCCTCCCGAGACGCAGGCGCTGTGGCACGCCGAGTGACAGGCGCTGTGACAGGCGGAATGACAGGCGCTGTGGCAAGCCGAGTGGCAGGCCGAGTGACAGGCCGAGTGACAGGCACTGTGACAGGCCGCATGCTCGTAGGCCGAGACGAGGTCCGCGGGGTCGTAGGCGAGCATCGAAGGACGGACCGGTGGCGGTCCGAAATCGGCGAGCGCGTGCGCGAAGCTCGCCGAGGCACCGCCGCCCCCGAACTCCCCGCCGCCACCGCGGAAGAGCGAGCCGCTCGGCATGCTCCAGACCTCGCTCCCGGCCTCGTGGTGCTCGCTCACCCAGGCCGGGTAGAAGCGCTCGCCTTTCCCGCCGGTGGCGAGCCGCATCCCCGCGAGCGCGACGACGCTCGGGAAGAGCGCCGCGAAGAGCTTCCGGTAATGCTCCCGGGTGGCGTCGAGGTCGGCGTCCCACGCCTTGCGCTGGACGGTGCCGACGACCAGCTCGCCGATCTCCGCGGCGAGCTCCGGCGGTACGGGTGCGAGCGTGTCCGTGAGGCGCTCCCAGAGCGCTCCGAGGTACGGCTCGTCGGCGGGCGGCTCGGCGCCCGACCGCGCCAGCCGCAGCCCCCCTTCGCCCCGCTCCCGCACGAGCCGCCCGCCCAGATCGAGCCGGTCGAGCAGCATCGCGAGGAGCGCCCGGAACGGCAGGCCGAGGAGCACCAGCGCTTCGAGGTCGGAGAGCTCCGCCACCTTCCCCGGTTTGCGGAAGGTCGAAAGGCGCAGGCGCGGCGGCTCCCAGTCGTCACGCTCCCAGAGGACGTCGGGGGCGGTGGCGGCGGCGCGCGCGAGCCCCTTGAGCTTCCGGCCCGCGGCGGCGAGGACCAGCGCCGCGAGCCCGAGGAGGAGCGGCAGGCCGATCGCGAGCCGCCGGTGCGCGGCGAGCCGGTCGGCCGCCGCACGCCGGGCGGCGGCTTCGACGAGCCCGGGGAACCTTGCCGCCGGCAGGTAGAGCTGGATCCGGTGATCCTCCCGCTTCCTCACGCCATCGCGGTGGAAGCGGATCCGGAGCGCCGGCGGCTGCCCTTCGCCGTCGTAGGTGATCCGGTACCGCTCGTTCACCCACCGCTCGGTGCGCAGGCCGGTGGCCGCGGTCACCGCCGCGAGATCCAGCTCACCCGTGCCGGGCACCGGCACCGAGTCGAAGCGCACGCGCAGCGTCTCGTGTTCGAGCGGCTGATCCCAGGCGACCGGCGACCAGTTCAGGTAGGCGAGCGGCTCGCCCGCGTCGGTCTCGGTGATCCCCATCTGCCGGCTCGCCGCGAGGTCGGCCCGGTAGGAGAAGACGTAGGTCGCCTCCCCCGGTCCGAAGCCGCGATTCTCGGCGAGGGCGATGTCCCACCGCCCCTCGTCCTCGGTGATCTCGAGCGGGCAGCGCTCTCCGTCCGGGAGCTCGGCGTACCCCCCTTCGAACCGGGGTTTCGCCTTCTCCCCCTGGAAGTAGAAGGCGTGCATCGTCCCGCCGGTCCGCCAGCGGGTCTGGTAGGTGAGATGCGCCTGCCCGCCGTCATCGAGCGTCATCTCGATCTCGACCCAGACGATCTCCCCCTGCGCGAGGGCGGGCGGAGCGGCGACGAGCCCGCCGAGCAGGAGCAGCAGGAGCCACGCCGGCAGGAGCCTCCCGGCGCGATGGCGCCGGGCAACGACGGCAGGTGGGGCGTGGCAGACCATCTCGGGCATCCGGCAGGAGCGGTTGGCGTCAGTGTAGGGACGGCGCCGGCCGCCGGCCATACCCGGCGGGGTGGGCGGCCCGCTGCCCGGCCGGCCGTCCGGAAACCCGCCGCCGTGTAAGCTTCGGGGCGGGAGGAGACGACTCACCATGCCGAATCAGGAAGGTACCGGCACTCCGGCGAACGGATCGCCAACCGTCAGCGGCACGCCCGTCGCCGACCGGATCCGCGCCCGCCTCCGCGCGGCGCGCGCCCGCTTCCACGCCAACGACAACATCGCCGCCTTTCTCGAGCCCGGCGAGCTCGACCTGCTCCAGGCCGAGGTCGCCGCGAAGATGGCCGAGGTCCTCCACGCGCTCGTCATCGACACCGAGAGCGACCACAACACCCGGGAGACCGGCCGCCGGGTGGCGAAGATGTTCGTCAAGGAGGTCTTCGGCGGCCGCTATCGCCCCGCGCCGCCGGTGACCGAGTTCCCGAACGTGAGCCACCTCAACGAGCTGATGATCGTCGGTCCGGTGACCGTGCGCAGCGCCTGCTCCCACCATCTCTGCCCGATCATCGGGCGGATCTGGATCGGGGTGCTGCCCAACGAGCACTCGGCGCTCATCGGCCTGTCGAAGTACGCCCGCCTCGTCGAGTGGGTGATGACCCGGCCGCAGATCCAGGAGGAGGCGATCGTCCAGCTCGCCGACCTGCTCCAGGAGCGGATGCAGCCCGACGGCCTGGCGATCGTCATGGAGGCCGACCACTACTGCATGCAGTGGCGCGGCGTGAAGGACATGGACTCGAAGATGACCAACAGCGTCATGCGCGGCTCGTTCCTGCGCGACTCCAACCTGCGGCGCGAGCTCCTCGCGCTGCTCTCCGAACGGAAGAAAGGCTGAGGGGGAAACGGCCATGCTGGTACGACTGCTCTACGCGAGCCGCGCCGCGCAGGAGATCGACGACGCGCTCGTCGCCAAGATCCTCGAAGACTCCCGCCGTCACAACCTCGAGCGCGGGATCACCGGCGTGCTCTGCGCCTACTCGCCGGGCGACGTCTTCGTCCAGGTCCTCGAAGGGAGCCGGGAGACGGTCAACGCCCTCTACGCCTCGATCGTGCGCGATCCGCGTCACCGCGACGTGACGCTCCTCGACTACGCCGAGATCACCGAGCGCCGCTTCGCCGGCTGGCGGATGGGGAGCGTGAACCTGAACCGGGTCAACCAGGCGACGATCCTCCGCTTCTCGGAGCGCGCCCCGCTCGACCCGTTCACGATGAGCGGCCGCGCCTTCCTCGCCCTCCTCGACGAGCTGGTCAGCAGCGGCGCCGTCGCCTGCCGGGACGGCAGCTGACGTACCCGCTCAGGAGGCGGCAGGCGCGAAGAGGCCCCGGCAGCGTGCGGCCGCGGAGTCGTCGCCGGTGGCGGGGAGCTCCCCGCACCTGGCAGCCACCTGCGCCCGGATCGCGTCGACCACGCCCGTGCGTCCGGGGTCGCTCCCCTGCCACTCGGTGAGCGCTCCGGCGAGTGACTGCAGGCGCGCCCAGTTGCCGTGCGAGAAGGCGTCCGGGCTCGCGAGGAGATCGCCGAGGACGATCCGCGCGTCGGCCGCGAGCTCCGTCTGCGCCTCGGGCGTGAGCTTCATCAGCTGCTGCAGGTAGCTCGAGCCCCAACGGAACGGCGTCATCGCGGCTCCCGAGCTCCGCTCCCGCGCGCCCTGCCACGCCTGCCGGTAGAGCGCCACCGCCGCGGCCGGGTTCCCCTCCCGCGCCTCGAGACCCGCCAGCCAGCTCGTGTAGTAGTACGGCGCGAGCGCCTCGGCGAGATGGGCGGTGAGCAGCTCCTTCGCCTCCCCCGCCAGCCCCGCCCGCTCGAGCAGCCCGGCCATCGTGTTGAGGAGCGCCTGCGTCTCCTCCTCGCCATGCTCGAACCCGCTCGCCCAGCGGATCCGCTCCCGCACCCGCTTCTGGAGCGCCGCCGGCACCGCGGCGTCTTCGCCGTCAGGGGCCGCGAGCGCGAGCTGGGGCCACAGCGCGGAGAGCCGGTCGGTCGTCGGCAGGGAGGCGTCCTCCTCGACCGCCCGCGCCGCCGCCTCCCACCGCCCGGCGAGCGCCGTGCGCTCCGCCCCGGCCTCCGGGGTGAGCAGCGCGATGACCCCGGGCGCGCGATAGAGCAGCAGATCGAGGTTGGCGCGGCGAAGCGCCGGGTCCGCCAGCAGCTCGTCGAGCGCAGCGAGGAGTGCCGCGCGCTGCTTCGCGGAGAGCTTCGCTCCGGCGGCTCCCTTCCCCGTCTCGCTGAGCGCTTCGAGCTCGAGCGCGAGGAAGCGGGCTTTCACGTCCCGCTGCGCGGCCGGCGTCTCCTCACGCAGTCGGGCGAAGAGCGCCTGCCGCGCGGCGCGATCGAGCCCGCTCGTCTCGTCCTGCCCCCACGCGTGGGAAGCGAGCAGGCCGAGCTCGGCCGGGGTGAGCGCCGCGGCGCCGCCGTCTCGGGCGGCGGCGAGCAGCTCGGCGAACGGCCGGTCCACCTCGAGCGCCCGGGTGAGCGCCGCCGCGTACTCCTCGTACGGCAGCGCGCTCTCGATCCGGGTGACCTCGTTGCCATCGGCGTCGAAGATGATCACCGTCGGATAGCCGAGGGTGTGGAGCTTCTCTCCCCAGATCTGCGCCCGCTCGGTGTCGCCGTCGAGATAGACCGGCACCGTCGCGGCGAGCCGCGCCTGGAAATCCGGGCGGGTGAAGAGCTTCGTGCGCAGCACGTGGCAGGGCGGACACCAGACCGCCCCCCAGTAGAGGAAGACCGGCTTGCGCTCCTGCTTGGCGAGCGCGAACGCCTCCTCCACCGTGCCCTCGAACCACGGGATCGGATCTCCCTTCTCCGCTCCGGTGGCCATGACTTCCGGCGTTTCCGCCGCGGGCGGCGGGGAGGAAGGGGTGCAGGCGACGAAGATCATCAGAGCGGCGGCCAGCAGCGACCCCCAGCTCCGGACGACGACGGGCGAAGAGTACCTGGTGAGATCGAACATGGCGCGGATTCTACGGCGCTTCCGGGGGACAAGGCGATCCCCCGGAAGGGTCGGCCTTGTTACCCCTCCGATCCGCCACCAGGGGCGGCGGCCACGGCCTCACCCCTCGTTCTCGGCCTCCCCGGCCAGCATGGCAGCGAGGTAGGCTTCGAGAGCGGTCAACCGCTCCGTGAGCAACCGATTGCCACGGTCGGAAGAGGAGTGCGTGCTCCAGCGCGGGAAAGCGCGGCGAACCCGGCGACAGAGCCGGAAGAGATGATCGCAGCACTCGAGGCTGTCGCCATCCTCGAGGTAGAAATCGAACGCGACCTCTTCGAGCTCGTGGATCTGATCGTGCGCGAGCCGCCGGAACTGAGCCTGATCGCGCGCCCAGGTCCAGCCGTCTGGAGCCGGACGCAGGTCGTCGAGCCAGAGTCTCATCGTCCGGTTCTCCGGGTAACGCGCCCATGCACCGGAACAACCGGTGTGACTTGACTTGCTGCACGATTGTTCTTGTCCTTCAGCATGGCTGCCCTGGAGTTGCCCCGGTTTCGTGGACAACTATGCTCTTGTGAGCGGAGGAGTCCAAGATGCCGAAGTCACATCCGCCGTACCCAGCGGAGTTTCGGGCCCGGATGGTCGAGCTGGTTCGGTCGGGGCGTAGCCCGGAGGAGCTGGCTCGAGAGTTCGAGCCGTCGAGCCAGGCGATCCG
>JAAYLR010000161.1 GCA_012521815.1 Acidobacteriota bacterium | reverse complement strand
GTCCTGGATCTCGACGCCGTGGTGGATCTCGAAGCGCTCTTTGAGGCCCCGCAGGATCGAGACGGTGTCCTCGACGCTCGGGGCGTCGACGAGCACCGGCTGGAACCGCCGCTCGAGCGCGGCGTCCTTCTCGATCTGCTTCCGGTACTCGTCGAGCGTGGTGGCGCCGACGCAGTGGAGCTCGCCGCGCGCGAGCATCGGCTTGAGGAGGTTCGCGGCGTCGGTGGAGCCCTCGGTCTTGCCGGCGCCGACGACGGTGTGGAGCTCGTCGATGAAGAGGATCACCCGCCCGTCGCTCTCGCGGATCTCGTTGAGCACCGCCTTGAGCCGTTCTTCGAACTCGCCGCGGTACTTCGCGCCCGCGAGCAGCGCCCCCATGTCGAGCGACCAGACGGTGCGGTCGGCGAGCCACTCGGGCACGTCCCCCTTGACGATCCGCTGCGCGAGCCCCTCGACCACCGCGGTCTTGCCGACCCCGGGCTCGCCGATGAGGACCGGGTTGTTCTTCGTCCGCCGCGAGAGGATCCGGATGACGCGCCGGATCTCGGCGTCGCGGCCGATGACCGGGTCGAGCTTCCCCGCCCGGGCCTGCCGGACGAGGTCGGTGCCGTACTTCTGCAGCGCCTCGTAGGCGGCCTCCGGGGCCGACGAGGTGACGCGCTGGCTGCCACGCACCGCGACGAGGGTGGAGAGGAGCCGGTCGCGCGTGAGCCCGGCGCGGGCGAAGAGCCGCCCGGCGGCGGTCGTCTCCCCCTCCTCGACGAGGGCGAGCAGGAGGTGCTCGACCGAGACGTACTCGTCCTTGAGCCGCTTCGCCTCCGCCTCGGCGGCGAGCAGCAGGCGCTGGAGCCGCTGCGTGACGTAGACCTTGCCCGGCTCCACGCCGCCGCCCGAGACGCGCGGGCGGCGGTCGAGCTCGGACTCGAGCTCGCTCGCGAGCTCGTCAGCGCGCAGGTCGGCGCGGCCGAGCAGGCGGGAGACGAGCCCGTCGGGTTGGGCGAGGAGGGCGAGGGCGAGGTGTTCGCCGTCGACCTCCTGCTGGCCGCGCCGTACGGCTTCGGCCTGGGCGCTCTGGAGCGCCTCCTGGGATCTCTGGGTGAGCCGGTTCAGGTCCATCGGAATATCCTCAATCGCCGGACCGCGCGCGGAAACTGGAGGTCGCGGCGAGCTGTTCGAAGAGTCTGCGCTCCGCATCGGTGAGCTTTTCGGGAACGGCGATCCGGATCTCGACGTAGAGATCTCCCGCCTCGCCGCCGGCGCGCGGGTAGCCCTTGCCCCGCAGGCGGATCCGGCGGCCGGTGGAGGAGCCCGGCGGGATCCGGACCGTCACCCGGCCGTCGAGCGTCTCCACCTCGGCCTGCCCGCCGAGCGCCGCCTCCCACGGCGTGACCACGAGCTGTCCGTGGAGGTCTCGCCCTTCGAGGCGCAGGCGGGGATCCGGGGCGATCCGCAGGCGCAGCAGGAGGTCGCCGGCCGGGCCGCCGGCGTGGCCGGGCTCGCCCTGCCCGGCGAGCCGGAGCCGCTGCCCCGGGCGGACGCCGGCCGGCAGGTTCACGCGCAGCTTGCGCGTCTGGCCGCTCTGCGGGTCGTGGATCTGGAGCTCGCGGACGCCGCCGCGGGCGGCCTCGGCGAGCGAGAGCGTGAGCTCGACCTCCTGGTTCGCTCCGGGACGGGCCCAGCCGCCCCGGCCGGTCTGCCAGCCGGGGGCGCCTCCGGCGCCGGCGGCCGCGCCGCGGCCGAAGAGCATCTCGAAGAACGAGCTGAACCCCTCGCCGCCGCCGAGATCGAACTGGAAGCCGCCGCCGCCGGAGCCGGAGCCGAAGTCGAACGAGAAGCCTTCGAAGCCGGGGGGCGGGGGCGCGCCCTCCTGGACGTTCTTCCAGGCGGCGCCGAAACGGTCGTACTTCGCCCGCTTCTCGGGATCCTTCAGCACCTCGTTCGCCTCGGCGATCTCCTTGAAGCGCGCCTCGGCGTCGGGCTCCGTGGCCACGTCGGGGTGGTACTTTCGCGCGAGCTTCCGGTACGCCTTCTGGATCTCCTCGGCCGAGGCGTCGCGGCGCACGCCGAGCACCTTGTAGTAGTCCTTGTACTCCACCCCGAACGAACCTCCGTGATGAGACCAGAAATCTTAGCGTCTCACGCTCAGTATTGAGAACCGCAGCGAGAGGCTCCGCATTCCAGGTTGACGCGAAACGGCGGCCGCTCTGGAAAAAAGGCATGAAAAAAGGGGACGCCGAAGCGTCCCCTCTATCCGGAACGGCCTGGACTCCCGGGCTCAGGGAGGGGTCAGGCCGAAGTGCTCGTAGTTCTTCGCGATCCAGATCTTCCACTCCTCGGGGACCTCCTCGAGCGGGAAGATCGCCTTCACCGGGCAGGCGTCGACGCAGAGGCCGCAGTCGATGCACTCTTCCGGGTGGATGTAGAGGATCTCCCAATCCTCACCCTTGCCGTAAATGCAGTCGACCGGGCAGACATCCACGCACGCGGTGTCCTTGGTGTCGACGCAGGGCTCAGCAATGATATGGGTCATGAGTCTTTCTCCCTCGTGGTTGGGCACGCGAACCCGTGCCTCGCGCGGGAGAGTATAAACCGGAGAGGCCCGTTTCTGGAAGCCCGGGGATCGAGATGTCGAAAGGAGTCATCGCCGCGCTCGCGAACGGGCTGGTCTTCGTCACCGGCAAGGGCGGGGTCGGCAAGAGCGCGGTCGCGGCGGCGCTCTCGCTCGCGCTCGCCGAGGCCGGCCGGCGAACGCTGCTGCTCGGGATCGATCCGCGCGAGAACCTGCACGAATGGCTCGGCGTGGCACCGAGCGGCGGCGAGCGGCTCGCGATCGCGCCCGGCCTCGTGCTCGAGAGCCTGCGGCCGCGCCTCCTGATCGATCGCGAGGTGGAGACGCGGATGCCGATCCGTCTGCTCGCCCGGCAGCTGCTCGCCCATCCGCTCTACCACCAGTTCGTCGACGGCGCGCCGGGGCTCGAGGAGCTCGTGGTGCTCGCCTATGTCGAGCGCTGCCTCCATGGCGAGTTCGACGTCGTGGTCCTCGATGGCGCCGCGAGCGGTCACGCGCTCGGACAGCTGCTCGCGCCCGCGCTCGTGGCCGAGGCGGTGCGCGGCGGTCCGTTCGCGCGTCTCGCCGCCCGTCTGCGCGGGCTCGTGTCGGATCCTCGCCGCTGCCGCACGGTGCTCGTCACGACCGCCGAGGAGATGCCGGCGGCCGAGACGTTCGAGCTCGCGGAGGAGCTCACCGCGGCGATCGGCGTGCCGGCGGCGCTGCTCGTCATCAACCAGCTCGCGCCGGACGATCTGCCGGTCGCGCGGGCGGGGGAGGCTGCCCCGCTCGTGCTCTGGCGGCGGCGGCTCGCGCGGCAGCAGCGGGAGCGGGAGAGGCTCCGCAGCGGCTGGTCCGGAGCCGTGACCGAGCTGCCGTGGCTGCCGCTGCCCCGCGGCGCCGCGCTGGCGCACGCGCTCGCCGAGTGGCTGGCTGCCGCCCCGGAGGCGCCGGCATGAAGCGCTGGCCCCGTCTGCTCGTCTTCGTGGGTGCCGGCGGCGTCGGCAAGACGACGCTGGCCGCCGCCGCCGGCTGGCTCTCGGCCCGGGACGGAGCGCGGACGCTGGTGATGACCTTCGATCCGTCGCACCGGCTGCGCCAGACGCTCGGCGTGGGAGCCGAGGCGGCGCTCTCCGAGATCCCGGTCGCGGGCGCGCCGGGCGGCCGCCTCCGGGCGAGCCTGCTCGACGCGCGTACCACCTTCGACCGGCTCGTCGAGCGGTATGCCCCGGATGCCGCCGCGCGGGACCGGATCCTCGGCAACCGCTTCTACCGCACCTTCTCGGGCAGCCTCGCCGGGGTGCTGGAGTACATGGCCGTCGAGCGGCTCTTCGAGGTCCGCGCCGCGGAGCGTTACGACCGGATCGTCCTCGACACCCCTCCGACCCGCGAGGCGCTCGACTTCCTCGGCGCGCCGCGCCGGATCGTGGAGTTCCTCGACAGCGGGATCGTCCGACTCGCCTTCCGCTCCTGGTTCGACGACTCGGGCCGGCCCCGTCTCACACGCCGGCTCGGGCCGCTCGGGCGCCGGGTCGAAGCGGGCCTCGACGAGATCGTGGGGGTCGATCTGCTGCGCGACATGGTCGAGTTCTTCCGCGCCTTCGGGCCGCTCTATGAAGGCTTCCGGGCGCGGGCGGCCGAGGTGGAGCGCCTCCTGCGGGAGCCCGAGACCGGCTTTCTCCTCGTGGCCGGTCCCGGTGAGGAACGGATCCCGGAGACGCTCTACTTCGCCCGCCGGCTGCGGGAGCACGGCTGCCATCTCGCGGGAGTGCTCGTCAACCGCCTGCACCCGCCGCTGGAGAGCGCCGGGCCGTGGCCGCCGCTCCTCGCCTTCCTCTCCCGGCGGGACGGCGAGGGTTTCCGGCTGCTCGCCGAACGGCTCGGGGAGATTCCGCTCGGCGGCCTCCCGCTGCTCGGCGACGAGCCCGCGCATCTCGCGGGGATCGAGCGGGTGGCGGGAGAGCTCGAAACGGCCCTGGCAGGTCTCGGTTGACAGTTTATGCCGCACTGCGGTATAAACGGTTTGGCGATGCCGCATCGCGGCAACGGCGAGCGATGGAGGAGCCATGGTCCGTCTGATCAAGCGTTACGAGAGCCGGAAGCTGTACGACACCGAGGAGAGCCGGTACGTCTCCCTCGAGGAGGTCGCCGAGTGGGTTCGCGCCGGCCAGGAGGTGCGGGTGATCGACAACGCGTCGAGCGGCGACGTGACCGCCCAGACGCTGACCCAGATCATCCTGGACGAGGGCAGGAAGGGCACGGTGGCGCTGCCGGCCGACCTCCTGCACGACCTCGTGCGGTTCGGCCGCCGGGCCGTGAACACCGGCGTCGAGCAGGTCCAGAGCGGCATGGACCGGCTCCTCCAGCGCTCCCTCGACACCTTCGGCCCGGTGCGCCGGGCGCGTGACGAGATGGATCGCCTGCGGGCCCGGCTCGAACAGCTCGAGTCGTCGCTCGCCGAGCTCGAAGTGGACCACGACACCGTGCTCGCCGGCAGCGTCGTCGCCGGCGCCGAGGCGAGCCCGACCCGCACCGTACGGCGCAAGCAGGGAGAGGAGGAGTGATGAACGTTCAGGAGAAGGCGAGAGAAGCGAAGGAGCGAGTGGAGCAGCTCGGGGAAGAGGTCGGCAGCCGCGCGCGCAACCTCTGGCTCGCCGGGCTCGGCGTCGCCGGGGCTCTGGTCGAGGAGACGACGGCCATCTTCGAGTCGCTCGTCGCCAAGGGACGGGATCACGAGATCCACCTGCAGCCGAAGGCGCTCCTCGACGAGGCGACCCGACGGGTCGACCGGACGGTGCACGAGGTGGGCGAGCGCGCGAAGAGCACCTTCGGTGACGCCACGACCGGCCTGTTCGAGCGCTTCGGGGTGCCGACCCGCAACGAAGTGAGGAGCCTGATCGAGCGTGTCGAGAAGCTCAACGCCAAGCTGACGCGGATGGCCTCGGAGGCCTGAGCGGCTCGCCTCCGGGTATCACGAACCGCGCAAAGGAGATTTGACGATGGCCACCAAGCAGAAGGCGAAGAAGCTGCCCGAAGAGGTCCGGGAGTCGGCGAGCAAGATCTGGCTCGCCGGACTCGGTGCCCTGGCGACCGCCGAGGAGGAGGGCTCGAAGCTCTTCAAGAACCTCGTCAAGAAGGGCGAGGAGGTCGAGAGCCGCGGCAAGGAGGAGATCGGCCGGTTCCGGGACCTCGTCACCGAGGTCCGGGGCAAGGCGGGGCGGGCGATCGAAGGGGTCTCCGACCGGATCGACGATCAGGTCGCCGCGGCGCTCGCCCGGCTCGGGGTGCCGAGCAAGGACGAGATCGCGACCCTCTCCTCGCGGGTCGAGGAGCTCTCGAAGCTCGTCGAGAAGATCAAGGCGCCGAAGCCGGCCCGGACGACGGCCGCGAAGCGGTAGCGAGGCTTTCCGGATCCGGGGCCGCGACGCGGTCTCGCGTTCGCATGCGCCCCGCCCGTGGCGGGGCCCCGCGCCGGCGGTGGAACCCCCTCACCACCGCCGGCGCGGTCTTCTTTCACGCTCCCGCTCAGCGGTTGCGGCCGTACTTCTCGTGGCTGGAGACCCAGTCGAGCGAGGAGATCGCCGCCGCGAGCGAGATCTCGCCGGCCAGGGCCACGGCGGCGACGATCTCGGCGAGCTTGCGCACCTTCCCCTTCCCGTAGCAGCCGAGCATCTCCAGGCATTCGCGCTGGGTCGGCAGGCCCGTGCCGCCGCCGTAGGTGGCGACGATCAGCGACGGGATGGTGATCGCGATGTAGAGATCGCCGCCCGGAGCGATCTCGGTGTAGACGAGACCGGCGGACGACTCCGAGACGTTCGCCACGTCCTGCCCCGTCGCGATGAACATCGCCGTGATCCCGTTGGGCGAGTGGCAGCCGTTGTTGTTCGCGCCCGAGAGCATCGCGCCGACGTTGGCGACCTGCGCGTGGTAGTGGAGCGACTCGGGCTCGACCCGCATGTGCTGCACGAGCACGTCGCGCGGGATCGTCGCCTCGGCCGTCACCCGCTTGCCGCGGGTGCGCATGACGTTGATCTGCGACGCCTTCTTGTCGGTGGCGAGGTTCGACTCGAGGTAGAAGCGGCGCACCCGCTTCCGCGGCCACTCCTGTTCGAGGATCCAGCTGCAGGCGGCGAACGTCGCGCGGCCGACCATGTTCTGGCCGGCGGCGTCGCCGGTGGCGAAGTTGAAGCGCAGGTAGGCGAACTTGGCGACGAGATAGGTGTCGATGTAGAGGAGCCGGGCCACCGACGAGGTGGTCTCGGCGGCTTCGCGGATCGCCGGCAGGTGCTCGTCGATCCAGTCGAGGAAGGCCCGGGCCTCGCGGGCGGAGTCGAAGACGAAGACCGGGGCGCGCTGCATGCAGTCGGCCTGCACCGTCGTCGTCACCCCGCCGGAGAGATTGAGCACCTTGATCCCCCGGTTGTACGAGGCCACGAGCGTCCCTTCCGCGGTGGCGAGCGGTACCAGGAACTCTCCCTGAGCGTGCTCGCCGTTGACCTGCACCGGGCCCGCGAGGCCGATCGGCACCTGCGCCACGCCGGTGAAGTTCTCGATGTTCCCCGCCGTGACCCCGGGATCGAAGCTGTAGTGCACGAGGTGCTCGAGCTGGACGCCGGTGGTCTCTTCCGCGAACCGCTGGCGGGCGGCGACGATCTCCTTGCTGTAGTTGTTCTCCTTGTCGAGCGGTACCGTGCGGCGCTGCGGCGTCGCCTCGGCGATCGCGTCCTGCACTCGCAGCTCGAGGTCTCCGAACGGCTCGGCCGCGAACGCGACCACGATCTCGTGGCTCCCCTGGGCGAGCGGTCCGAGGCCGGCGACGTGCACCTGGAGAACGGCGCGAAGCGGGAAGAGGATCGTCCGGCCTCCGTTCAACGCGGTGGCGGCGATCCGCTCTCCCGAAGCGGTCTCGAGCGCGAGCCGCTCGGGGCCCACGCGCTCGCCGTCGATCGTCACCGCGCGGAGCCCGGTGAGCGTGGCGTCGCTCAGCCGGTTCTTCACCGCGAACCGCACGCCGCCCGCGGTGTTGGCGAGGCTGCCGAAGGTATAGAGCTGCTTGAGGATCAACGACGGGATCTTAAAGAACATGACGGTCCCCCTCTGGCCTGCGGATCAGAACGCGCAGCTTAGCGCAGGCGGTCGGCGCGCGGTCGCCGCGGTGCGACGAGGGTGCTAGCATCGTTACGGACTACCGGGAGGTGCGAGGCCGTGGCGAACACCGTCGTGGTCGGGCTGCAGTGGGGGGACGAAGGGAAGGGGAAGATCGTCGATCTCCTCTGTCCCGCCTTCGATGCCGTGGTCCGCTTCCAGGGCGGTCACAACGCCGGGCACACGGTGCGGTTCCGTGATCGTCACTTCGCGCTCCAGCTCATCCCGTCGGGGATCTGTCACCCCGGTCTCGACTGCGTGCTCGGCAACGGCATGGTGGTGGCGCCCGAGGCGCTCTTCGACGAGCTCGGACGGCTCGCCGAAGCGGGCGTGGAGACCGCGGGGCGGCTCTTCCTCTCGAGCCGCGCGCACCTGCTCCTGCCCGCGCACGCCGCGCTCGACCAGGCCCGCGAGGCCGCCGCCGGGCGGGATCAGATCGGGACGACCGCGCGCGGGATCGGACCCGCCTACGAGGCGAAGACCTCCCGTGCCGGCCTGCGGCTCGGCGATCTCCTGGAGCCCTCCTGCACCGACCGTCTGGCCTTCCAGCTCGCCCGGATCGACGCCGAGCTGCGCTCGCTCGGAGTGGAGGAGCGGCCGTCGCTGCCGGCGATCCACGCCCTCTGCGAGGAGTGGGCGGAGCGGCTCGCCCCGCTCGTCACCGATACCGGCAACCTCCTCCACGGCTGGCTCGACGCCGGGCGACGGCTCCTGTTCGAAGGGGCGCAGGGGGCGCTGCTCGACGTCGATCACGGCACCTATCCGTACGTCACGAGCTCGAACGCCACGGCCGGCGGCGCCGCCACCGGCAGCGGCGTGCCGCCCACCGCGCTCCACCACGTGCTCGGCGTGCTCAAGGCGTACACGACGCGGGTGGGAGGCGGCCCGTTCGTGGGCGAGCTCGATGGCGAGCCCGCCGACTACCTGCGCCGCCGCGGCAACGAGTTCGGCACCGTGACGGGGCGCCCCCGCCGCTGCGGCTGGTTCGACGCCGTCGCGGCGCGCTACTCCCGCCGTCTGAACGGCGTCGAGGGGATCGCGCTCACCAAGCTCGACGTGCTCGACCATTTCGCGGAGATCCCGATCTGCGTCGGCTACCGGTACCGGGGCGAGGTGCTCCGCGACTTTCCCGCGAGCCCCGCCATCCAGGCCGCCGCCGAGCCGGTCTACCGGACCGTGCGCGGCTGGCAGACCGAAACCGTGGGGCGGCACGCCTTCGAGGAGCTGCCGCCGGCGGCGCGCGACTACGTCGCGGTGCTCGAGGAGGAGGTCGGCGCCCCGGTCTGGCTGGTCTCGACCGGCCCGCGTCGCGAGGAGACGATCCTGCGCCGGGAGGCCGGTCTCGACCGGTTGCTCGGCGATCGCCGGCCGGCCGTCGAGGCGGGCCTGGCGCCGTAGCCCTCCGTGCGCTTCCATTCGCTATACTCCGCGCGCTGGGGCCCTTAGCTCAGGTGGTAGAGCTGCTGGCTTTTAACCAGTAGGTCGGGGGTTCGAATCCCTCAGGGCCCACCAGCACGGAGTTGCCGCGCCCCCATCGTCTAGCCAGGCCTAGGACACTGCCCTTTCAAGGCAGCGACACGGGTTCGAATCCCGTTGGGGGTACCACGCAGCCCGGCCCAAGCAAATCGCCTGGCACCTTCCCGGCACCTTCCCGGGCACCTTCCCGGCAGGACTTCGATCCCGGGATCCACACGCCCTGGGAGTACCACGCAACCCGACCCCGACAAATCGCCCGACAAATCGCCTGGCACCTTCCCGGAGCCAAGCCGGGGGCTTTCGACGGCACCCCGCGCCTGACCCTGCGGTTCGACGTAGAGCAGGAACCGAGGTGACTGGCGATGTCGGGGGGCCGGGAAGCGGTACACTGCACGCGGGGTGTAGAGGAGAGAGGCCGTGACCGAGGTGATCCGACTCGATGTGAGGTTGCAGGGTTACGTCCGGCGGCAGGGGCGCAAGTGGGTTGCCGTCTGCCCGTCGATCAACGTGGTTTCCCAGGGATCGGACCAGGCCGATGCGCAGCGCTGCCTCCAGGAGGCGGCCGAGCTCTGGTTCGACAGCTGCGTCGAGCGGGGCACCCTCGAACAGGCGCTGCGCGAGTGCGGCTTCCGCCCCACGGCCTGGGGCGCTCCGGCTGGAAACCTGGTGCAGGTGACTCGCGCCGCGTCGCAGAAGGACGTGCTCGGGAACGCCTTCGACCTGCAGGTCTCCGTTCCCGCCTACCAGGCCGCCACCTTCCTCGGCCACGAGGGCAGCTCCGCCGACTCCTGAGCCATGCGCGTCACCTGGCAGGAGTTGGAGCGCATCTGCCTGTTGCTCGGCTGCCAGCGGGCCCGGATCAAGGGTGACCACCTCGTGATGACTCGCCCGGGGATGGCCCGCCCGGTCATCATCAAGATGGACCGCGACCTCGGCGAGGACATCGTTCGCTCCAACATGCGCACCCTTGGGGTCGAGAAGAAGCAGTTCGAGGCCCTGCTCAACCAAGTCCGTGGCGGACGATCCGGAAGGCGCTCGAAGGAGCAGGGGGGAATTGCCGGGGAGACAGCACCCCGCAAGCAGCGTCCGCCGAAGTGGGGCGTGAGTCGTCTTCCTCTCCGGCGCCGGGCCTGTGGGGGCGGTAGGAAACACAGACTTGCTACCCGAAACCGCATACAGCTGAAAATGGGAACCCTCCGGCTGGAGTGGAGCCAGGAGGAGAGATTTGAAGGAGCCGGTTTTCGGAGGAGCAGGTTTCACCGTCGGTAGAGTGATAGGGATGAGAGAGCTGCTAGCTGGATTGTTGCTCGGGTTGTTCTGTGCAGTCTCAGGGTACGGGGCCGTGCTCCGGGTCGATGACGACAACCAGACGGGGATCGAGGATGGCTCGGCGGTGCGGCCGTTCCGGACGGTCGCGGCGGCGATCGCGGTGGCCGGGGACGGGGACGAGATCCGGGTCGCGGCCGGGAGCTACGCCGGGAACCTCGTCGTGGACACCGTCGCGCTCACGCTCCGGGGGGGATATGCGGGCGGCAGCGTCGCGGGCTACGCCGCCGGGCAGCCGGGGGAGTTCACGCAGTCGGTTCCGGAGACGCACGTCACGACGCTTCAGGGGGATGGCACCGCGGCGGTGCTCCGGTTCCTGCGCTTCGGGGCGGTGGCGGGGTGGACGACCGTCGACGGGTTCCGGATCACCGGCGGCACCCGGGGGATCCACCTCGACGGAGACTACCCGTCGGGCGACTTCACGCGGTTCCTGATCACCCGGAACCTGATCGAGGGCAACGGGTGGCACGATCCGGCTTTCCAGCACCACGGAGGCGGGATCGCGCTCGAGGGGAGCGAGATCCAGGTGACCGGCAACCGGATCCGGAACAACGGCGCCGACACCGGCGCGGGGATCCGGGGCAACGGGCATCTCCTCCTGATCCACGGCAACACGATCGAGGGGAACTCCGGCTACGGCGACCATGGCGGCGGCCTCTGGCTCGCCGGCGACGGCACCGTCAGCGGCAACGTCGTGCGGAACAACCAGATCGGCGAGCTCGCGGGGTACGGATGGGGGGGCGGGATCCTCGTGGTCGGCAGCTGGGTGCTGAGCGGCAACCTCGTCACGGGAAACGTCGCGCCGCTGCTCGGTGGCGCGGTCTTCGTCGACGAGGGGGCCGAGGTCTGGCTCGACCACGAGCTCTACACCGGCAACCAGACGCTCACCGAGTGGGTGCGCGGGGGCGCGGCGCTCTACGTGGACGGGGCCTGGGACGGCACCCCGTCGATCGCCCGGATCCGGAGCTCGACCTTCGCGTACAACCTCTCGCCCGGCACCAACGGGGGCAACGCCGTCTACGTCGAGGGCTCCACGGTGGAGGTGATCGATTCGATCTTCTGGGGCAACTCCGGCGGTGACGACTTCTACCTCGACGCCGCGAGCACGCTGAGCGTCCGCTATACCCTCTCCCAGGAGGGGTGGACGGGAACCGGCAACCTGTCACTCGACCCCCTCTTCGCCAATCCGGCCGCCGGCGACTACCACCTCCGCTCCCGCGGCGGGCGCTGGGATCCGGCGCTCGCCACCTGGGTCGTCGATGCCGTCGACAGCCCGGCGATCGACGCCGGCGATCCCGCTTCGCCGTACGCCAACGAGCCCGCTCCCAACGGTGGCCGGATCAACCTCGGCGCCTACGGCAACACCCCGGAGGCGAGCCGTACCGCCGGGTCGAACGCGCTGTTCGCCGACGGCTTCGAATCGGGCGACACGGGGGCGTGGTCGGCGGTGCGGCCGTAGGCCGGGAGCGCGCCCCGGCGAGCCGCGGCGGGCGGAGCGTTTTCAGGCGAGGTCGAGATCGGTCCGGGCGAGGCCGGGGGAGGCGGTGAGGAGGGGCTGGCGGCTGAGGCGGGCGACCGCGTAGGCGAGCGAGTCGGCGGGGCCGAGGGCGGCGGGGTGGCGTCCCTCGCCGAAGCGGCGCAGGGCGTCGGCGGCGGCGCGCCAGTGCGGTTGGCCGAAGGGGACCACCGCGACGTCGAGCTCCTGCAGGAAGCGGGCGACGAGCGGATGCGGGTCGATGCCGAGCCGGGCGGCGAGCCCGGCCTCGAGCTCGACGAGGCTCGGCGCGGCGATCGCGAGCTGGCCGGCTTCGGCGCAGCGCTCGACCAGCCGCTCGTAGCCCTCGAGGCGGAGGAAGATCGCGGCGACGGCGGAGGCGTCGAGGATCAGGGCGGAGCCTCCTCCCGGAGCGCGGCCGGGCTCAGCCCCTCTGCAGGCGGGTCATTGCCCGCGCCCGGATCGTGGCCCAGACCTCCCGCTCGAGAAAGCCGGTCAGCTCGGCGCGGCGATCGCGCTGCGGAAGCTCGAGCGCGAGCCGCTGGCGGCGTTCGGCGAGGGCGCGGCGGATCGCTTCGGTCTTTGTCTCGCCGGCGAGCCGGGCGACCTCTTCGGCCAGCTCCTCGACCGCGCTGTTCTTGATGTTCAGGGCCATGGCAGGCTCCTCCCGGGTTTGGCGGAGAGTCTAGGAAGAATGGTAGAAAAAATCAAGCAAGGTGTAAAAACCTTCGATACGGGGTCGTCGAACGTGCTGCGGGCGAACCGAACAGCCATTTGCGCGTATTCTGAAAAGCGACGCCCATGATTCCTCCTCGCTCCCGTCTCACGGCCCTCCTGTTTGCCTTCGGCGTCCTCGTCGTCGTCGCCGCGGGGCTCTCGATCCTCGATCTCTTTCTCCCCCGGCCGTTCGACGGGGTCGTGCTCGAGAGCGACAGCCCCGGCGCGGTCTGGGTGCGCAGCGTCGTGCCCGGCTCGGGGGCGGCGGAGGCCGGGCTGCGGCCGGGCGACCGGATCGCCGGCATCGACCGG
>JAAYLR010000013.1 GCA_012521815.1 Acidobacteriota bacterium | reverse complement strand
GGCGAAGTGCCAGGCGATTTGCGGCCGGGCGAGCTGCCGGCGCACGCCGCGGTGACGCTCTCCGGAGAGGGGCTGCGGCTCGCCGGGGTGCGCACCGCCGAGGTCCGTGAGGAGCGGCTCACCCGCACCGTGCGCACGGTGGGCCGGGTGACGATCGACGAGCGCCGCCTCCACCGGGTGCAGGCGAAGGTCGCCGGCTGGGTCGAGTCGCTCGCCGTGAGCTTCGAGGGGCAGCCGGTGCGGCGCGGGGAGCCGATGCTCGCGCTCTACTCGCCCGAGCTGCTCGCCACGCAGGAGGAGTACCTCCTCGCCCGGCAGCATGCCGAGCGGCTGCTCGCCTCCTCGGTCCCCGAGGTCCGCCGCGGCGCCGAGGAGCTGGTTAGCGCCGCCCGGCGGCGCCTCGCGCTCTTCGACGTCCCGGAGTCGTTCCTCGCCGCGCTCGACGCGAGCGGCCGCGCCCGGCGGACCGTCGAGCTGCTCGCGCCTGCCTCCGGCCACGTGATCTCCCGGGAGGTCGTGGCCGGGGCGCGGATCGAGCCGGGGATGCCCCTCTTCACCCTGGCCGACCTCTCGCGGGTCTGGGTGGAGGCGGACTTCTACGAGTCGGAGGCGCGTTTCGTGCGCCCCGGGGCCCGGGCCGAGCTCCGGCTGCCGTACGACCCGGAGACGGCCTTCTCCGCCCCGGTCGCCTACGTCTACCCCGAGCTCGATCCCGAGTCGCGCACCGTGCGGGCGCGCTTCGACCTCGCGAACCCGGAGCTCCGCCTCAAGCCGGGGATGTTCGTCGACGTCGAGCTGCCGATCGACCTCGGCACGGGCATCGTGGTCGACGACTCGGCGGTGATCGACTCCGGCGCGCGGGAGGTGGTCTTCGTCGCCGCCGGCGGCGGGCGCTTCGAGCCCCGCGCGGTGCGGGTGCTCTGGCGCGGCGAGGGGCGCGCCCGGCTCGCGCCCGGCGGGGTGGCCCCGGGGGAGCGGGTGGCCACGGGGGCCAACTTCCTCCTCGACGCCGAGTCGCGCCTGCGGGCCGCGCTCGCCGCGCTCGGCGGCCCGGCGGCGCCGGCGTCGCATGCGGGCCACGGAGGCCAGCCGTGATCGGCCGGATCATCGAGTTCTCCGCGCGCAACCGGCTGCTCGTGCTGCTCGCGACCGCGGCGGCGCTCGCCGGCGCCGTCGCCGCCCTCGGCGTGATCCGGCTCGATGCGCTGCCCGACCTCTCCGACACGCAGGTGATCGTCTACTCCCGCTGGGATCGCTCGCCCGACCTGCTGGAGAACCAGGTCACCTACCCGATCGTGAGCGCGCTGCTCGGGATGCCGCGGGTCAAGGCGGTGCGCGGGCTCTCCGACTTCGGCTTCTCCTACGTCTACGTGATCTTCGAGGACGGGACCGATCTCTACTGGGCGCGCTCGCGGGTGCTCGAGTACCTCTCGAAGATCCAGGCGCAGCTGCCGCCGGGGGTGCGCACCGAGCTCGGCCCCGACGCGAGCGGGGTCGGCTGGGTCTACCAGTACGTGCTCAGCGACCGCGCGGGCCGGTACACGCTCGACGAGCTGCGTGCCTATCAGGACTGGACGCTGCGTTACGCGCTCCAGAGCGTGCCCGGGGTCTCCGAGGTCGCCTCGCTCGGCGGCTACGGCCGCGAGTACCAGATCACCGTCGATCCGAACCGCCTCGCGGCGCACGCGATCCCGATCCTCGACCTGGTGCGGGCGCTCGGCGACGCCAACGACGAGGCGGGCGGGCGGCTGCTCGAATGGAGCGGCGTCGAGCAGATGGTGCGGGTGCGCGGCTACGCCCGGACGCTGGCCGACTTCGAGCAGATCGTCCTCAAGGTGGCGCCCGGCGGGGTGCCGGTGCTCCTCCGCGACGTCGCGCGGGTGGAGCTCGGCCCCGAGCTGCGGCGCGGGGTGGCGGATTTCAACGGCGAGGGGGACGCGGTCGGCGGGATCGTGGTCATGCGCCACGGCGAGAACGCCCAGAACGTGATCGCGCGGGTGAAGACGAAGCTCGCGGAGCTCGCGCCCTCGCTCCCTGCCGGGGTCGAGGTCGTCTCGACCTACGACCGCTCGGTGCTGATCTCCCGCGCCATCGGGACGCTCACCCACGAGCTGAAGCTGGCGATGCTCGTCGTCTCGATCGTGATCCTGCTCTTCCTCTGGCACGTCCCTTCGGCGCTGGTGCCGATCCTGACGATCCCGGTCTCGGTCCTCCTCGCCTTCATCCCGCTCTATCTCTTCGGGATCACGGTCAACATCATGTCGCTCTCCGGCATCGCGATCTCGATCGGGGTGCTGGTCGACGGCGCGATCGTCGAGGTGGAGAACGCCTACAACCGGATCCATCTCTGGAAGGAGGGGGGGCGGCAGGGGGATTTCCACGCGGTGCGCCTCGCCGCGCTCAAGGAGGTCGGCCCCTCGGTCTTCTTCTCGCTCCTCGTGATCGCGGTCGCCTTCCTGCCGATCTTCGCGCTCGTCGACCAGGAGGGGCGCCTCTTCGGGCCGCTCGCCTGGTCGAAGAACCTGACGATGCTCCTCGCCGCGATCCTCGCGATCACCCTCGACCCGGCGGTGCGGATGCTCTTCGCCCACGTCGACCCGTACACCTTCCGGCCGCGCTGGCTCGCGCGGCTGGCGAGCGCGGTGTTCGTCGGCACTTACCACGCCGAGGAGGCGCACCCGGTCTCGCGCGCCGTCCACCGGCTCTACGAGCCGGCCTGCCGCTTCGTGCTCCGCCATCCGAAGAGCGTGCTGGGCGGGGCGTTCATCCTGCTCGCGCTCTCGCTGCCGGTCTACACGCGCCTCGGGCAGGAGTTCATGCCGCCGCTCGGCGAGGGGTCGATCCTCTACATGCCGACGACGTTGCCCGGGCTCTCGGTCACGGAGGCCGAAACGCTCCTGCAGGCGCAGGACCGGGTGCTCGCGAGCTTCCCCGAGGTCGAGACGGTCCACGGGAAGGCGGGCCGGGCCGAGACCTCGACCGACCCGGCGCCGTTCTCGATGATGGAGACCACGGTGGTGCTGCGTCCCGAGCGGGAGTGGCGGAGCCGGGAGACCTGGTACTCGGGGTGGGCGCCGGAGCTCCTGAAGGGCCTGCTCCGCCCGTTCTGGCCCGACCGGATCGGCTACGACGAGCTGATCGGCGAGATGGATCGGGCGCTCCGGATCCCGGGGGTGACGAACGCCTGGACGATGCCGATCAAGGCGCGGATCGACATGCTCTCCACCGGCGTGCGCACGCCGGTGGGGATCAAGATCCTCGGCCGCGACCTCGACGAGATCGAGCGCCTCGGCGAGGAGCTCGAGCCGATCCTCCAGGCGGTGCCCGGCACCCGCAGCGTCTTCGCCGAGCGGGTTGCCGGCGGGGCGTTCCTCGACATCGAGCCGCGCCGCGACCGGCTGGCGCGCCACGGCCTCACCGTGGGGGAGCTGCAGCGGGTGATCGGGGCGGCGGTGGGCGGCGAGCGGGTGACGACGGTGGTCGCGGGGCGGGAGCGGTATCCGGTCACCGTCCGCTACCCGCGCGAGCTGCGGGAGGACCCCGACCGGCTCGCGCGGGTGCTGGTGCCGGTGCCGGGCGGGGCGCAGGTTCCGCTCGCCCAGCTCGCCGAGATCCGGCTCGTCCACGGCCCGGCGATGGTCCGCAACGAGAACGGCTTCCTCGCCGGCTACGTCTTCGTCGACGTCGCCGGCCGGGACATCGGCGGCTACGTCGCGGCGGCGAAGCGCGCGGTGGGAGAGCGGCTCACGCTGCCCGCCGGCACGAGCCTCGTCTGGAGCGGCCAGTACGAGAACATGCTCCGGGTGCGCTCGCGGCTGCGGGTGATCGTGCCGATCACCCTCGCGCTCATCTTCGTCCTCCTCTACGTGAACTCCGGCTCGCCGTTCAAGGCGGGCCTGATCATGGCCACGGTGCCGTTCTCGGCGATCGGCGCGATCTGGCTCTTCCACCTGCTCGGCTACCACGTCTCGATCGCCGCCTGGGTGGGGATGATCGCGCTGCTCGGCCTCGACGCCGAGATGGCGATCTTCATGCTCCTCTTCCTCGACCTCTCCTGGAAGGAGTACCGGGAGCGGGGGCTGCTCACGAGCCGGGCGGCGGTGGACGAAGCGCTCCTCCACGGGGCGGTGAAGCGGGCGCGGCCGAAGATGATGACGGTCGCCACGGCGTTCTTCGGGCTGCTGCCGATCCTCTTCGCCACCTCGGCCGGAGCCGACGTGATGAAGCGGGTCGCGGCGCCGATGATCGGCGGGCTCGTCACCTCCTTCCTCGCCGAGCTCCTCCTCTACCCCGCCGCCTACAAGCTCTGGAAGCTGCGGACGGAGTGCCGGGAGCTGACCTGAGGGGGAGGCAGACGCGAGGCGGCTGGAGCGAGCGAGGTCTCAGCTACCCGGCTCGCATGGGGCTGAAAACGGCACCCTGTGCGGCGCCGGGGTCGCCGTGTCCGGATCCTCGGACCGGTACCCGAGCGCCGCGTCTACCGGTCCAGATCGCCTGACGACTCGGGCTGGTAGAGGAGCTCCTCGATCCGCAGGCGGCGGGTGCCGCCGGGCACGTCCCAGACGATCTCGTTGCCCACCCGCTCGCCGAGGAGAGCGGTGCCCACCGGCGCCAGCACCGAGATCTTCCCGGCCGCGTAATCGGCCTCGGCGGGATAGACCAGCGTATAGACGAGCTCCTCGGCCGAATCGAGGTCGGTGAGGCGGATCCGGGAGTTCATCGTCACGATGTCGGGCGGCATCTCGGCGGGGGTGACGATCCGGCCGAGCCGCAGCTCGACGTCGAGATCCCGGCGGCTGCCGAGGTCCTCCGGCCCGACCTGTTCGAGGAGAGACTGGAGCCGCTTGCGGTCGGACTCGCTGATGTAGAGGGTCTTCACGGCCATGATCTCGGTCTCCTGCGGGACGGCAGAGGCGAGCCCGCTGCGGCCCGCCCCGAGACGAAATGTTACCGTACCGGCCTCGATCACCGCGTGGTCAGCGGGACGAACCGGTCGGCGACCGACAGCAGGTTCCTCCGGCGGGTCGGCAAGCTGGCGAAGCGGGTCGTCGACCGCGGGCTGCAGAGCCGCTGCGAATCGGGAAGGAGAGTCCGCAGATGACGGCCCCGCCGCGCGGCGGGGCCATGACGGCGACTCAGGCTTCGGAGAGCCGCACCAGCACCCGGCCGTGATGGCGCCGGGCGAGCTGGTCGTGGCAGGCGGCGATCACCCCGGCGAGCGGTACCTCGGCGGTGACGATCTCGGCGAGCGCCGGCGGCCGCCACTCCGCGCCGAGGCGGCGCCAGAGCTCCCGGCGCAGCGGCTGCGGGCAGTTCGTCGAGCTGACCCCCACGAGGCTCACGCCGCGCAGGATGAGCGGGAAGACCGTGGTCGCCAGCTCCGGGCTCGCGGCGTTGCCGACCACCGCGATCGTTCCGAAGAGGTCGACGTGCCGGGTCAGCCCGGCGAGCAGCTCGCCGCCCACGTTGTCGACGGCGCCGCCGAAGCGGGCGCTCTCGAGCGGCCGGCTGCCCAGGGCGAGGTCGGCCGGGGTGACCACCGCGTCGGCGCCGAGCCCGAGCAGCCACGGGTGGTGTTCCGGGCGGCCGGAGACCGCGATCACCCGGTAGCCGCGGGCGGCGAAGAGCGGGATCGCGAGCGAGCCGACGCCGCCCGAGGCGCCGGTGACGACGATCGGCCCGAGCTCGGGTACCTGGCCGAGCCGTTCCATCCGGTCGAGCGCCTGCGCGGCGGTGAAGCCGGCGGTGCCGAGGATCATCGCCTCCCGCGTCGTGAGGCCGGCGGGCAGCGGCACCACCCAGTCGGCCGGGACGCGGACCCGGCCCGCGAAGCCGCCGTCGTGGAGCTCCCCGAGGCCGGTGCCGTTGACGAGCACCGCGTCGCCGGGGGCGAAGCGGGGATCGGACGACGCCGCGACCCGGCCGGCGACGTCGATCCCCGCGTTGCACGGGAGGGTGCGGAAGATGCGCCCGCGGCCGGTGACCGCGAGCGCATCCTTGAAGTTGATCCCGGACCACTCGCCGGCGATCACCACCTCACCCGGGGAGAGGGCATCGGTCTCCATCTCCACCAGCCGGCACTCCACGCCGCCAGGTGTCCCGGTGGCGAAGCCGCGGCATGCGGGAAAGGTCGTCATCGTCATCCCTCCAACTCCGGAGCGGCGGTGGCGAGGTCGCGCGGTCGTCGCCTCAGCGGCCCTGCGCCATCGGGTCGAACTTGACCTCCCGGTAACCCGCGGGCGGCGCGTAGAGGCCTTCCGGCGCCGTCCGTTCCTCGACCGACTTCAGCTCCTGCCAGTTCTTGAACGACTTCTTGCCCATCGCCGTCGTGGTCTCGGTGCGCACCGGGAAGCCCTTGATCTTCTGGGCGAGGTCCTTCATCCAGCTGGCGTTCGGGACGAGCTCGGCCTGGGCCTCGGCGAGCGCCTGGTAGCGGGCGGTGTGCGTCAGGATCTTGTCGGAGTAGCAGCCGGTCGTGTTGATCTGCATCATCGCGACCTTGACCGCGACGTCGTAGTAGTCACAGGCGTAGCCGGCGAAGCTCCCGCTCTGGCCGGTGGCGGTGACGGTGACCGACGGCGCCATCATCTGCATCATCTGCTCCATCATCCCCGCCATCTCCGGATCGACCAGCTTCTTGAAGTCGACCGGCAGGTCGATCGCCGAGAAGGTCTTCTGGGCGTGGTCGAGGAGGTAGAGCTTCTTCTGGTCGAGGCGCATGATCGTCGAGTTCTCGTCGTCGTCGACGCGCATCCGGTCGTTGCCGAACCAGTAGGTCTGCGTGTAGTCCTTGGCGGGGCTCTTCTGCCCCATCACCGTCACCGCGTCGGCATGGCTCTGCATGGTGATCACCTGGTCGGCGGCGGCGCCACCGGCGACGAGGGCGCCGGCGAGAAGAAGCAGGGAAAGGCGGCGGTACAGCGATCGCATGTCGGTTCTCCCGAAGAGTGGTGAGTTGAGACCGTGGACTATACAATGCTTTTCTCTGGTTATCCCGCCGAGGAGCTCCCCGATGTCCACTTCCGCCCCCCTCCAGCTCCGCAGCAGTCAGCGCAAGCGCCTGCGCGGACTCGCTCACCCCCTGCACCCGGTCGTCCAGGTCGGCCGGGGCGGGCTCGGAGAGGCGCTGCTCGCGGCGATCGACCAGGAGCTCGCCAGCCACGAGCTGATCAAGGTGCGGCTCACCGGAGAGAGGGAGGAGCGCCAGGCGCAGGCGGCGGCGATCGAAGAACGGCTCGGCTGCGCGCTCGCCGGTCTCGTCGGTCACGTCGCGATCCTCTACCGGCCGGCGGCCGACCCGGCCGAACGGCGGATCGATCCCGGCGCCTGAAGGCGGCGCTTCACGCCCCGCCGCGGCGCCGGAGCCGCCAGTCGAGGAGCGCCTGGGCGGCGAGGGTGAGGAGGCCGAGCAGCGCGAGGAGCGTCGCCACCGCGAAGGCGGCCTGGAACTGGTACTCGTCGTAGAGGATCTCGACGTGGAGCGGGAGGGTGTTCGTGCTGCCGCGGATGTGGCCGGAGACCACCGAGACGGCGCCGAACTCCCCCATCGCCCGCGCGTTGCAGAGCAGCACCCCGTAGAGGAGCCCCCAGCGGACCTTGGGGAGCGCGACCCGGAAGAACATCCGCCAGGGGGAGGCGCCGAGGGTGAGGGCGGCCTGCTCCTCGTCGCTGCCCTGCGCCTGCATGAGCGGGATGAGCTGGCGGGCCACGAGCGGCATGGTGACGAAGGCGGTCACGAGCGCGATCGCCGGCCAGGAGAAGAGGATCTTCACCCCGCGGGCGAGCAGCCAGGGGCCGAAGAGGCCCTGCGCCCCGAAGAGGAGGACGAAGAGGAGGCCCGCGACCACCGGCGAGACGGTGAACGGGGCGTCGACGAGGGTGACGAGCAGGTTCTTGCCGCGGAACTCGAAGCGGGTCACCGCCCAGGCGGCGGCGAGGCCGAAGAGGAGGTTGGCGGGCACCACGAGCGCCGCGGTCCGGAGCGTCAGGAGCGCCGCCGCGCGGGCGTACGGCTCGGCGATCGCGGCGAGGTAGGCGGCGGTCCCCTTCTCGAGGGCGCGGACGAAGACGACGAGGAGCGGGAGCAGGAGGAAGAGGGCGAGGAAGGCGACGGCCGCCACGATGAGCGCCCGGCGCACCGCGGGCGGCTCGGCGCGGGGGTCGCGCCAGCGCGGCGCGGCCGGGGCGCGGTCGCGCTCGCTCATGCCGCCCCCACCCGCCGGCGCTGCCGCCAGGAGAGGAGGTTCACGGCGAAGAGGAGGAGGAGGGAGGCGGCGAGGAAGGTCGCGGCGATCGCCGTGGCCCCGGCGAGGTCGTACTCCTCGAGCCGGATCATGATCAGGAGCGGGGCGATCTCGGTGCGCTCCGGCAGGTTCCCGGCGATGAAGATCACCGAGCCGTACTCGCCGAGGCCGCGGGCGATCGCGAGGACGAAGCCGGTGAGGGCCGCCGGCCGCAGCTCGGGGAGGAGCACCCGGGCGAACGCCTGCCGGCGCGACGCCCCGAGGCTGGCGGCGGCCTCCTCGAGCGCCGGTTCGAGGCCGCGGAGCACCGGCTGGACGGTGCGCACCACGAACGGCAGCCCGATGAAGACGAGCGCCACGAGCACCCCGAGCGGGGTGTTGGCGACCCGGATCCCGAGCGGGGCGACGAGCGCGCCGAGCCACCCCCGCTCGTCCCAGAGCGCGGTGAGGGCGATGCCGGCGACCGCGGTCGGCAGCGCGAACGGAAGGTCGACGAGCGCGTCGAGCAGCCGCCGGCCGGGGAAGCGGTACCGTTCGAGCACCCAGGCGACGAGCAGACCGCAGAGGAGGTTGACCGCCGCCGCCGTGAGCGCGGCGCCGAAGGAGAGCCGGAAGGCGGCGAGCGTCCGCGGGGTGGAGACGAGCTCCCAGAAGCGGGCCGGGGTGAGCTGGAGCGCCCGCAGCAGGAGCGCCGCGAACGGCAGCAGGACGAGCGCCCCGAGATAGCTCAGGGTGAAGCCGAGCGCGAGCCCGAAGCCCGGGAGCGGTCCCCGCCGCGCGCCCCGCATCGCCGTTCAGCGCCGCGCCATGGCGCGGTCGAGCTCCCCGCCGGCGGCGAAGAAGCGTTCGTGCGCCCGCGCCCAGCCGCCGAACTGCTCGTCGATCGTGAAGAGCTCGAGGGAGGGGAAGTCCGTCGCGTGCTTCGCCATCACCTCCGGCGAGGTCGGCCGGTAGTGGTGGCGGGCGGCGATCTCCTGCGCCGCCGGACTGTAGAGGAACTCGAGGTACGCCTCGGCGGCGGCGCGGGTGCGGCGGCGGTCGGCGACCCGGTCGACGAGCGCGACCGGCGGCTCGGCGAGGATCGAGACCGACGGCAGGACGATCTCGAGCCGGTCGGGGCCGAGCTCCCGCAGCGCGAGCCACGCCTCGTTCTCCCAGGCGAGGAGGACGTCGCCGATCCCCCGCTCGACGAAGGTGATCGTCGCGCCGCGGGCGCCGGTGTCGAGCACCGGGACGTTCTGGAAGATCCCCCGCAGGAGCGCGCGGGCCCGCTCCTCGCTGCCGTGCCTGCGCACCGCCCAGCCCCACGCCGCGAGCACGTTCCAGCGCGCCCCGCCCGAAGTCTTCGGGTTCGGGGTGATCACGGCGACGCCGGGGCGGGCGAGGTCGTCCCAGTCGCGGATCCCCTTCGGGTTCCCCTTGCGGACGAGGAAGACGACGGTCGAGGTGTACGGGCAGCTGCGGTGCGGCAGCCGCTCCTGCCAGCTCTTCGGCAGGAGGCCCGTGGCGGCGATCGCGTCGATGTCCCAGGCGAGCGCGAGGGTCACCACGTCGGCTTCCAGGCCGTCGATCACCGCGCGCGCCTGTTTGCCGGAGCCGCCGTGGGACTGCTGGAGCTCGATCGTCTGCCCGGTCTTCGCCGTCCACTCCCGGGCGAAGGTGGCGTTGAGCTCCTGGTAGAGCTCGCGGGTCGGATCGTAGGAGGCGTTGAGGAGACGCAGCGGCTGCCCGGCGGCGGGCGCGGCGAACAGGGCGGCGACGAGGGTCGCGGCGAGGAGCGGGAGGGGGCGGCTGCGGATCATGTCGTCATCTCCGGGAAGCTGCGGATCACGAGGAGCGGCAGGTCGCCGGTGCGCTCGACGAGACGGCCGGCGATGCCGTCGAGAGAGAGCGCGCCGTCCGCCTTCGGCAGCGGCACGCCGAGCACCAGGAGCTCGGCGCCGCCGGCGAGTACCGCGAGGATCTCCGCCTCCGGGTCCCCTTCCCCAAGGCGGGTCGCGGCGGGCACGCCGAGCGGTTCGAGCGTGCGGGCGCTCGCCGTGAGGAAGCGCTCGGCCTGGGTGCGGGGGGCGGCGGGGCTCGCCGCCGGGAGGACCGTGAGGACGGTGACGTGGGTGCCGAGGTGGCGCAGGAGGCGGCCGGTGAACGCCACGTCCTCCTTGCCCGGCTCGCCGACCGCGGCGCAGACGAGGGCGCGCTCCGGCAGCGGCCCCTCGGCACGGACGAGCAGGAGATGGTGCGCCCCGGTCGCCAGCAGGCTCGCGCCGAGCGTCGCACCGCGCCCCGGCGGAGCGCCGGCGAGCAGGAGGTCGGGGGCGGTGAGCCGGGCGAGCTCGGCGACCGCCGCCTCCACGACTCCCCGGACGGGGTGGAAGGTCACCGCCGGGAGGCCGCTCCCGAGCCGCTGCCGGGCGGTCTCCTCCGGGAGCCCCGCGAGGAGCACCGCGAGCCGGGCGTGGGTGCGCCGGGTGAGCTCGCCGGCCCAGCCCACCGCCGCGAGCCCCTCGGGGGAGGGCTCGGCGAGGAGCAGGAACTGGAGCCCCGGGTGGGCGAGGGCGTGGAGGCGGCGCACCGCGACGCCGACCTCGTCGCCGGGGGCGAGCGGCAGGGCGTGCGCCTCGTGGGGAGGGCGGCTCGCGACGATCGCGAAGCTGCCGGCGCCGAACGGCACCGGCGGCGCGATCGCCCGCACCCCGACGAACGGCGGCAGGCGGAGCCGCAGCTGTTCGAGCGCCCCGGCGAAGGCGCAGCTCTCCACCGTGCCGGTGCCGAGCAGCGGCGCCGGGCTCGGCGCGCCGGGGGCCACGAGCGCCACGTCCTCCGGGCGGAAGAGGACCTGGACCCGGCGCTGCGCGCCCTCGCCCCCGGCGTCGCCTCCGAGCGGGAAGTCGACCGGCCCGATCCGCACCCCCCGCGCCGTGGCCTCGCCGACCAGGAGGTTGGCGGCGCCGAGGAAGGTGGCGACGAACTCGGTCTGCGGGCGCAGGTAGAGCTCCCGCGGGGTACCGGTCTCCACGAGGCGGCCGAGCGCCATGACCGCGATCCGGTCGGCGAGGGCAAACGCCTCTTCCTGGTCGTGGGTCACGAAGAGCGTGGCGATGCCGAGCTCCCGCTGGATCTCCCGGAGGCTGCGGCGCAGCTCGGCGCGGATGCGGGCGTCGAGGGCGCCGAACGGCTCGTCGAGCAGGAGGACCTCGGGCCGGTGCGCGAGCGCCCGGGCGAGCGCCACCCGCTGCTGCTGGCCGCCGGAGAGCTGGCGCGGCAGCCGCCGGCCGAGCCCGCCGAGGCCGACGAGCTCGAGCAGCTCGTCGACCCGGTGGCGCCGCTCGGCGCGCGGCACGCCGCGCACGGCGAGCGCGAAGCCGACGTTCTCCGCCACCGTCATGCTGCGGAAGAGGGCGTAGCTCTGGAAGACGAAGCCGGCGCCGCGCGCCTGCGGGGGGAGCCCCGTGACGTCCCGCCCGTGGAGCGAGACCCGCCCCGCGTCGGGGGCGAGGAGCCCGGCGATGATCCGCAGCACCGTGCTCTTGCCGCTGCCCGAGGGGCCGAGCAGCACGCAGAGCTCGCCCGCCGGCACGGTGAGCGAGAAATCGGCGACGACCGGCTGCCGGTCGTACCGCTTGGTGAGGCCCTGGACGCAGATCGACACCGGATGCCCCGCGGGGAGCAGCCTATCCGGCGGGCACGGCCCCGGTCAGTCGCGGCGGCCGCCGAGCAGGCCGGCCCGGAAGAGGAAGTAGAGGAGGGTGAGCAGGGTCGAGACCGCGGCGGCGACGTAGGTGAGCGCCGCGGCGTTGAGCACCCGGTCGATCCCCTCGCGCTCCTGCGGCAGCACGAGGCCGTTGGCCACCGCGAGCTTCTTGGCCCGCGCCGAGGCGTCGAACTCCACCGGCAGGGTGACGAACTGGAAGAGGAGCACCGCCGAGAAGAGGAGGGCGCCGAAGATCACCATCTTCGTCGAGGCCAGCACGAGGCCGAACGCCATCACCAGGTAGCCGAGCGACGAGCCGATGTTGGCGGTCGGCACGAGCAGCGAGCGGAGCGCGAGCGGCGCGTACTTCGTCGCGTGCTGGATGGCATGGCCGGCCTCGTGGCAGGCGACGCCGACGGCGGCGATCGACGGCACGCCGTAGACCTGCTCGGAGAGCGCCAGCGTCTTCGTCATCGGGTTGTAATGGTCGGTGAGCAGCCCCCGGTGGGCGACGATCTTCACGTCGGCGATGCCGGCGCCCGCGAGCATCCGCGCGGCCGCTTCCGCCCCGGTCAGACCGGTCGCGGTACGCACCTGCGAGTACTTGTTGAAGGCGCTCTTGGTGCGAAAGCTCGCCCAGAGCGAGAGGAGCAGGGCGGGGGCGAGGAAGACGAAGTAGATCGGATCGAACATCATGGGGTTGGCGACCTCCGCATCTGCCAAGAGAACAGGGCCGGGGGGGAGATGATTCCAGCGGCCCGCCCGGCGCCGGGCCACCTGGACATTCTATGTGGCCACGGCTCCTTTCAGGCGACGGTGAAGCGGGCGGCGAGGCCGTCGGCCACCGCCAGGCCCCGCGGGGTGAGCCGCAGCCGGCTCCCGGCGCGCTCCGCCAGGTCCTCCGCCGTCAGTCGGGCGAGGAGCGCCTCGTTGGCGGCGGCGAGGTCGAGGCCGTAGCGCTCGCGGAAGCGGTCGAGGTCGATCCCCTCAGCGGTGCGCAGGCCGAGGAGCAGCGCCTCCAGGCGAAGTGCGGCGATGTCGAGCGTCTCCTCCCCGGCCAACGGACGTTGCGCGGCTGCCACCTTCGCCGTCCAGGGGCGGATCTTCCGCTCGTTCCACCAGCGCCGGGCGCCCCGCGCGTCCCAGGCGAAGGAGTGGGCCCCCAGGCCGATCCCCAGGTACGGCGTGTGGTCCCAGTACTTCCGGTTGTGCCGGGAGCGGAGCTCGGGAGCGCGGGCGAAGTTGGAGACCTCGTAGGCGGGGAAGCCGAGACGAGACAAGGATTTCCGGGTAAGGGAGAAAAGGCGGGCCTGGGCCGGTTCGGGCATTTCGGCGAGCTCGCCGCGCGCTGCGCGGAAGCCGAACGGGGTGCCGTCGTGGATCGTGAGCTGGTAGCAGGAGAGGTGGTGGGGGGCGAGGGCGGCGGCGGTCTCGAGGTTCCGCTGCCACGCTTCCTCGCTCTGGCCGGGGAGGCCGTAGATCAGGTCGAGCGAGACCCACGGGAAGCCGGCGGCCAGCGCGGTGCGGGCGGCGTCGGCACCCTGCTCCGGGGAGTGTCCCCTACCCAGAAAAGCGAGGTCGGCCTCGTCGAAGGACTGGACCCCCAGCGAGACGGCGGCGATACCGAGGTCGCGCCAGGCGGCGCAGGCCGCTGTCGTCACCTGCTCGGGGTTCGCCTCCAGGGTGATCCAGGCGTCGGGGCGGGCGCCGAGGAGGGTGCGGGCGCCGGCGAGGAGCCGGCCGAGCTCTTCCGGCGGCGCGAGGGAGGGGGTGCCGCCGCCGAGGTAGACGGTGTCGAAGGCGGCGTCCGCGAAGCTCCCCTCGTCGCGCGCGAGGCGCATCTCGGCGAGGAGGAGGTCGACGTGGGCGGCGAGCTGTTCCGGCCGGCCGGGCAGGACCGCGAAGTCGCAGTAGGGGCAGATCCGGGCGCAGTAGGGGAGGTGGAGGTAGAGCCCGGGAGCGGCGATCGCTACGCCTCCTCCTCGTCGGCGCGCAGCACCGCCACGAACGCCTCCTGCGGGATCTCCACCGCCCCGACGATCTTCATCCGCTTCTTCCCCTCGCGCTGCTTCTCGAGCAGCTTCCGCTTCCGGGAGATGTCGCCGCCGTAGCACTTGGCGGTCACGTCCTTGCGGAAGGGAGCGATCGTGGTGCGGGCGATGATCTGGCCGCCGATCGCCCCCTGCACCGCGATCTTGAACTGCTGGCGAGGAATCGTCTTGGCCAGTCGCTCGCAGTAGCGCAGCGCCCGCGGACGCGCGAACTCCCGGTGGACGAGCTGGGAGAGGGCGTCGACCTTCTCGCCGTTGACGAGGATGTCCACCTTCACGAGGTCGGCGGGGCGGTAGTCGATCAGCTCGTAGTCGAACGAGCCGTACCCCTGGGTGAGCGACTTGAGGCGGTCGTAGAAGTCGAAGAGCACCTCGGCGAGCGGCAGCTCGCTCGTCATCTCGATCCGGCCGGCGGCGACGTACTGGAAGGTCGGCTGGGTGCCGCGCCGCTCGCGGCAGAGCTCCATCACCGGGCCGAGGTACCGCTCGGGCATCCAGAGCGAGGCGCGGATGTACGGCTCGTGGACCTGCCGGATGGCGGCAGGATCGGGGTAGTAGCTCGGGTTGTCGACCTCGATCTCGCGGCCGTCCTCGAGCGCCACCCGGTAGCGGACGGACGGGGCGGTGAGGATCAGCGAGAGGCCGTACTCCCGCTCGAGCCGCTCCTGCACGACGTCGAGATGGAGGAGGCCGAGGAAGCCGCAGCGGAAGCCGAAGCCGAGAGCGGCGGAGGAGTCCTTCTCGTAGATGAGCGCCGCGTCGTTGAGCTTGAGCTTCTCGAGCGCCTTGGTCAGCTCCTCGTAGTCGTCGGTGGCCATCGGGAAGATCGAGGAGAAGACCACCGGCTTCGCCTCCCGGTAGCCGGGCACCGGCACCGCCGCGGGGCGGTCCGCGGCGGTCAGGGTGTCGCCGATCGCGAGCCCGGCGAGGCTCTTGATGCCGGCGATCAGGTAGCCGACCTCGCCCGCCACCAGCTCGTCGGCCGGCACCCGCTTCAGCCGCAGCCGCCCCACCTCCTCGACGCGGTGCTCGGCCTCGGAGTGCATGAGGCGCACCGTCATGCCGGGGCGCAGCCGCCCGTCCATCACCCGCACGAGGAGCACGGCGCCGCGGTACGGGTCGTACTGGGCGTCGAAGAGGAGCGCCTGGAGGGGGGCGTCGGGGTCGCCGCCGGGGGGCGGCAGCCGTTCGACGATCGCCGCGAGCAGCTCGTCGATCCCGGTGCCGAGCTTGGCCGAGACCGGCACGGCGGCGAACGGGTCGAGCCCGAGGTCGCTGTCGATCTCCTCCATCACCCGCTCGGGATCGGCCGAGGGGAGGTCGATCTTGTTGATCACCGGCAGGATCTCGAGGCCGTACTCGACGGCGAGGTAGAGGTTGGCGACGGTCTGCGCCTCGACCCCCTGCGAGGCGTCGACCACGAGCAGCGCCCCCTCGGCGGCCATCAGCGAGCGGCGCACCTCGTGGGAGAAGTCGACGTGCCCGGGGGTGTCGATCAGGTTCAGCTCGTACTCGCGCCCGTCGGGCGCGGTGTAGGGAAGGCTGATGGTGTTCGACTTGATCGTGATCCCGCGCTCGCGCTCCAGCTCCATCGTGTCGAGGATCTGGTTGCGGAACTCGCGCTCCTCGACCCCCCCGCAGCGC
This sequence comes from Acidobacteriota bacterium, assembly GCA_012521815.1. Taxonomy (GTDB): domain Bacteria; phylum Acidobacteriota; class Thermoanaerobaculia; order Multivoradales; family JAGPDF01; genus JAAYLR01. The sequence goes on along the minus strand of JAAYLR010000013.1, from coordinate 13,487 downwards.
TGGATCAGGCGGTCGGCGAGCGTCGACTTGCCGTGATCGATGTGGGCGATGATGCAGAAGTTCCGGATCTGGTCCACGGTCGTATCCGCCCCGCCCGGCGGGGCCGGGAGCATGATACCGCCACCGGACGGGGGCGGCGCGGCGGGAGCGTCAGCCGGCGCGCCGGCCGCCGCCGCCCGCGCCGTTGACCGCGGTCAGGTCGGTGTTCGGCTGCTTGATCCGTGCCCCCTCGTCGAGGCCGGAGAGGATCTCGACCCGGATCCCGTCGGAGAGACCGAGCCGGACCGGGCGGCGCTCGAAGCGCTGCTCGCCGACCTCCACCTCCACGAACGGCTCGCCGTCGGCGAACTGGAGGAGGCTCTCGTCGATCGCCAGCACGTCGTCGCGGCGGTCGAGCACGATGTCGGCGTTGGCGCTGTAGTTGGCGCGGAGGAAGAGGTCGGGGCGGGGGGCGACGGCGGCGCGGATCTCGAACTGGATCGCCCCGCTCTCCTCGACCCCCTTCGGGGCGATGTGCTCGAGCGTGGCGTCGAAGACCGCCGCCTCGATGGCGCCGATCCGCACGAGCAGGTGCATGCCGGGGCGGATCTTGCCGACCTCGGACTCGTCGACCCGCCCCTTGAAGATCATGTCGTCCATGTCGGCGACGGTGGCGATCGTGGTGCCGTCGTTGAAGGTGTTCGCCTCGATCACCGAGCGGCCGATCTCGACCGGCACCTCGAGGATCATCCCGGAGACGGTGGCGCGCACCAGCGTGTTCGCGGCCGAGGCGAGACGGCCGGTGGTGCCGCGCTCGACGATGTCGAGGTTGTCGCGGGCCGCGGCGAGCTCCTCGGTCGCGTTGCGCAGCGCGATCTCGAACTGCTGGTACTGCGCCTGCGAGACGGTCCCCTCCGCCCAGAGCGCCTGGTAGCGGGCGTGGTCGGCGGTGGCCTGGTCGAGCGCGATCCTGGCGCGCTCCACCCGGCTCTGGGCGGCGTTGAGGCTGACCATGTTCGGCACCACGCGCACCCGCGCCACGAGATCGCCGGCTTTCACGAGGGTGCCGGGCTCGACCTCGAGCTGGTCAAGGATGCCGGAGACCTGCGGCTTGATCGCGACCTCCTGCCGGGGGACGACGGCGCCGGTGGCGACCGCCTTCTTCAGGATCGTGGTGCGCACCGGGGTCTCGACGCGGTAGACCACTGGCGGCTTGTGGGCCCGGCGGTAGAGGAGGTACCCGGAGCCCCCGAGGGCGCCGAGGAAGACGAGGACGAACAGGATGGCGAAGAGCTTCTTCATGGTCACTCCGAGCGCAGGGCGACGACGGGGGGGACGGCGATGGCACGCTGGGCCGGGGCGACGCCGGCGAGCGCGCCCGCGGCGACGAGCACGGTGAGGGCGCGCAGGGCATCGCCCGGCTCGACCCCGGGGTTCTGGAACATCTGCGGGCCGCCGCTGGTGCCCGCGGCGGGCAGCAGCGCGGCGACCAGCTCGACCACGCCGATGCCGGTGGCGAGCCCGAGCAGGCCGGCGAGGGCGGTGAGGATCACCGCCTCGACGACGATCTGCGCCATCACCCAGACGGGGACGGCGCCCACCGCGCGGCGGATCCCGATCTCCGGCGTCCGCTCGCGCACGACGATGAGCATGATGTTCGACACCCCGATCGCGCCGGCGGCGAGGGTGCCGAGACCGACCAGCCACATCAGCGCGTGGATCCCGGTGAAGAGGCCCTGGACCTTCCGGAACTCCTCCTCGATGTCGTAGCCGCCGACCGCCCGGCGGTCGTCGGGGGCGACGCGGTGCCGCTTGCGCAGGAGCGCCGCGACCTTCTCCTGCGCCGCGGCGGCGGAGACGCCGGGGGCGGCGGTCGCCGCGTAGTAGCCGACCCGGTCCCGGTAGTTGAACGCCTGCTGGTAGGTGGAGAGGGGCACGTAGATCGTCTGCTGCTGCCACTCGGCCGAGCCGCCGAGCTGGCGCGATTCGAAGACGCCGATGACCTTGAACGAGACGCCGCCGATCTCGATCGCCTCGCCGAGCGGGTCCTCGCCGGGTTCGAAGAGCACCTCGCGCGGCCGGCTGCCGATGACCGCGACCTTGCGGGCCTCGGCCAGATCGAGCTCGTTGAGGAAGCGCCCGCGGACGATCCGGAGCGACTCGATCCCGAAGATCGCCGGCTCGTCGCCCAGGACCCGGAAGGTGTTGAGCTTCGTGCCGCGCACCACGTTCGGCATGCCGCGCGAGGCGCGGGGCGCGAGGATTCCGACCTCCGGCACCTCGCGGCGGATCGCCGCGGTGTCGTCGTTGTCGAACATCACCCAGCGGCCGGCCTTGAGCCCGGCCCAGGGGCGGCTCGTGCTCCCTCCCCAGACGAAGAAGGAGTTCGTGGCGACCCCGCCGAACTGCCGCAGGACGCCGTTCTGGATCCCGTTGCCGGCGCCGAGGAGGACCACGAGCAGGAAGATCCCCCAGAAGACGCCGAACGCCGTCAGGAGCGTGCGCAGCTTGTTCTTGGCGAGCGCCTCGAGGATCTCCTGCCAGTGGTCGCGGTCGAAGAGGATCACGCCGGCCTCACTCGTAGCGCAGCGCCTCGACCGGCCGGATGGCCGCGGCGCGGCGGGCGGGGAAGAAGCCGGCGATCGCGCCGGCGACGATCAGCAGCACGGTGGCGGCGATCGCGCCCCGCAGATCCACCTGCGGGTTGCGGAAGTACTCCGCCTCGGGCAGCACCCGCGAGAGCCCTTCGAGGGTGAAGACGCCCAGCACGAGGCCGACGTAGCCGGCCACCGCGGTGATCAGCACCGTCTCTTCGAGGATCAGGCGGACGACGGAGAACGGGGTCGCCCCGACCGCCTTGCGGATGCCGATCTCGCGGGTGCGCTCCTTGACCGCGATCATCATGATGTTCGAGACCCCGACGACCCCGGCGACGAGGGTGCCGATCCCCACCAGCCAGATGAAGGTCCGGATGCTCGCGAGCAGGGAGGCGAAGCGCTGGTAGATCTCCACGTTGTTGGTGATGAACAGCGCCCGCGGGTCGGCCGGGTCGAAGAGGTGCCGGTTGGCGAGCAGCTCCTTGACGGTGACCTCCATCTCCTGGCTCTCGGCGAGGGTGGCGTCGCCGGTGGTGAAGAGGATCTGCGCCATCCGGTCGCGGCCGCCGAAGGCGCGCTGCGCGGTGGTGACCGGCACGTAGACGAGCTCGCGCTCCTGCTCCGATCCCTCGTCGTCGAAGACCCCGACGACCTGGAAGACGACGCCGTTGATCTCGATCTCGCGCCCGAGCGCGGGCTCGGCGCCGAAGAGCGCCTCCTTGACCAGCGTGCCGATCACGGCGCTCTTGCGATGCTCCGCGAGATCGAGATCGTTGAGGTAGCGCCCTTCGCGCACCAGCGTCTTCTCGACGAACCGGTGCCCCGGATGGACCGCCCGCACGCTGAAGGTGCCGCTCTCGCGGCCGCGGCGCACGAGGGTCGTGCCCCGGATGAAGGCGCGGGCGCTCATGTGCTCGATGCCCGGAACGCGCTCGCGCAGCGCGTCGAAGTCGCGGTTGGTGAACTCGAGGAACCGCCCGGGGCGCATCCCCCGGTACGGCAGGCTGGTGCGGCCGGCGCGCACGTAGATCGAGTTCGTGGCGTCGTCGCGGAACTGGTACTCGACCCCCTGCTGGAGGCCGGTGCCGGAGCCGAGGAGCACCACGAGCATGAAGATCCCCCACGCCACCGAGAACCCGGTCAGGGCCGAGCGCAGCTTGTTGCGGCTGGCGGTCTCGAGGATCTCCTGCCAGAGATCGAAGTCGATCATGAGGCGGCAGCGATTCGGGACGGGGTGCTCTCGAGCCCGGGGATCGGCACGTCGAGGGCGGGCCGCCGCTGCTGGCGGCGGTCGGAGGCGATCTCGCCGTCGACGAGGTGGATGACGCGGTCGGTCATGCTCGCGATGGCGTGTTCGTGGGTGACGATCACGACCGCCACGCCCTCGCTCTGCACGTCCTGGAGCACCGCCATGATCTCGCGCGAGGTCTGCGAGTCGAGCGCGCCGGTGGGCTCGTCGGCCAGCAGGATCCGGGGGCGGGAGATCAGCGCCCGGGCGATCGCCACCCGCTGCTGCTGGCCGCCGGAGAGCTCGCGGGGCAGGTGGGTGGCGCGGTCGGCGAGGCCGACCCGGGCGAGGTACTCCGCGGCGAGACCGAGGCGCTCCCGGCGCGGCACCTTCCGGTAGTAGAGCGGCAGGGCGACGTTGCTCAGCGCGGTCTTGAACGGAATGAGGTGGAACGACTGGAAGACGAAGCCGATCCGCTCGCTCCGGATCCGCGCGGAGCGCGTTTCGGAGAGGTCCCGGTAGAGCTCGCCGTCGAACCGGTACTCCCCCTCGTCGTAGTTGTCGAGCAGCCCGAGGACGTTCATCAGGGTGGACTTCCCCGAGCCCGAGGCGCCCATGATCGCGACGAACTCCCCCGGCGCGATGTCGAGGTCGATCCCCCGCAGCACGTGCAGGCGGTTCGTCCCCATCCAGTAGCTCTTGTGGATGCCGCGCAGTTGGATCATGGCCCCTCTCGACAGGTCGCCGGGGCACCCCGGTCCGGGGTCACCTCCGGCCGCCACCCGCGTATACGGAGCGGCACGGTGGAAGGTTGCCTTCCCGGTGCGGCCTCAGTGGCCGCCGGCGACCGGGGGGCCGATGAGGGCGACGAGCTCGTCGCGCCGGGCGGCCATCAGCTCGGGGGTGGCCGCCTCGCAGACGAGCCGCAGCAGCGGCTCGGTGTTCGACGGGCGGACGTTGCACCACCAGTCGGGGTACTGGATCGTGATCCCGTCGAGGTAGTCGATCTCGGCGTCGGCGTACTGCGCCGCGAGCTTCCGGATCATCCCCTCCTTGTCGGCCACCACGAAGTTCGTCTCCGGGGTCTTGGCGTACCGCCGGAGCGGGGCGACGAGCGCGGAGAGCCGCTGCCCGGAGTGCCAGAGGAGGTTGAGCACCTCGACGACCGCCAGCACCGCGCAGTCGGCGTAGTAGTTGTCCCGGAAGTAGTAGTGGCCGGCGAGCTCGCCGCCGAAGAGCCCCTCGTGGCGGCGCAGCGTCGCCTTCATGAACGAGTGGCCGACCCGCTCGCGCACCGGGATGCCGCCGTGCTCGCGGATGTACTCGGCCACCGCGCGCGAGGAGCGCAAGTCGTAGAGGACGTGCTTGCCCGGCTCGCGCGAGAGCAGCTCGCCGGCGATCAGGCCGGTGACGAGGTCGGAGCCGACCGGCTCGCCGGTCTCGTCGATGAACGCCGAGCGGTCGTAGTCGCCGTCGCAGGAGACGCCGAGGTCGGCGCCGGTCTCCCGCACCTTGGCGATCAGGTCGCGCAGGTTGGCGAGCACGAGCGGGTTCGCCTCGTGGTTCGGGAAGGTGCCGTCGAGCTCGAAGTAGAGCGGCACGACCTCGATCCCCATCGCCTCGAAGATCGGCCGGTCGATCGTCCCCATGCCGTTGGCGGCGTCGATGACGACCTTCAGCGGCCGGGCGCCGGCCGGGCGGCGGAGGAAGGAGAGGACGTGGCGCTGGTAGGCGGCGAAGACGTCGGCGGTCGTCACCCGGCCCGGGCGGGCCGCCACCGGCAGATCTCCCGCCGTCACCTTCTGCTCGAGCAGCGGGATGCCGTGGTCGCCCGAGACCGGCCGCGCCTCGTGCTTGCTCAGCTTCATCCCGTTGTACTCGGCCGGGTTGTGGGAGGCGGTGACCTGGATCCCGCCGGCCGCCCCGAGGTGGCCGATCGCGAAGTAGTTCATCGGGGTCGTGGCGAGCCCGATGTCGATCACGTCGAGCCCGGCCGCGGTCAGGCCCTCGATGAGGGCCGCCGCGAGCGGGAGCGACGAGGGGCGCATGTCGCGCGAGACGACGACCTTCGTCCCGCCGTGCGCGTGGTCCTCGTCGTCGAGCAGGTGCTGGAAGGCGAGCCCGATCTTCCGGGCGATCGCCTCGTCGATCTCGGTCGGGTAGATGCCGCGAACGTCGTACGCCTTGTAGATGCCGGCCATGGTCGATCCTCGTCGGGAACCGGGGCGGAGCAGGCCGCCCGGGACCGCCAAGACTATCAGCCCGGGCCCTCGGCCCGCCGCCCGGCGGGCTCCCAGGTGCAGGCCCGCGAGGAACCGCTCGGGCGCCACCGCCCCCGCGGCCCGCCGCTGCCGGCTCGACTCAGGCACCGGCGCGCCTCGCTGCCAGCCGCGCCACGCCGCGGCCCCGCTTCGCCAGCCATCCGCGCGAGCGTCGTAGAATGCCGCCAAACCCAGCACGCGCAGGAGGTTGCGTGCTCCGATTCGCTGCCGCTCAGCCCCAGCCAGATCGCGTTGCCGCACGCAACGCACACTTCTGCCACGTGACGAAAGGGAGCTGGACGGCGATGAGGATGCTCCCGAGCTTCGCGAGGTTCTGCTCATGAAGACCTTCTGGCATCTCCTGGTCGTGCTTCTGGGTGCTCTGGGATTGCTGGTTGGCTTCCAGGCGGTGCAGCTTCTGTTCTTCGGGGTCCTTTCGGCATCTGGAGCGGGCCGAGTCGCAGGCTCGGCTCTCATGGCCGTGCTCCTGCTGCTTCTCGCCGCGAACTCTCTGTCGAAGGCTCGGTCAGCATGAACGGTGAATCCTCGCCGTCAGGTTTTTCGTTCGGGCGGACGCGCTCCGCAACGCTGGTCCGCTTCGCCGCCAGCCGCTCCACTCGTGATTCGTCGTGCGGGGGGGCTCGCCAAATGACATCTCCATGGAAATGACCCTGACCGATGGCGCTCAAGAAATCCCGGCTCTACTCCTCCCTATGGCAGTCGTGCGACGAGCTGCGCGGCGGCATGGACGCCTCGCAGTACAAGGACTACGTCCTGACGCTGCTCTTCATGAAGTACGTGTCGGACAAGGCGGCGAGCGACCAGGGCTCGCTGATCGACGTGCCGCCGGGCGCGAGCTTTGCCGACATGGTCGCGCTCAAGGGCGACAAGGAGATCGGCGACAGGATCAACAAGATCATCGGCCGGCTCGCCGAGGCCAACGAGCTCAAGGGCGTCATCGATCAGGCCGACTTCAACGACGAGGGCAAGCTCGGCTCCGGCAAGGAGATGCAGGACCGGCTCTCGAAGCTGGTGGCCATCTTCCACGGGCTGGACTTTCGTGCCAACCGCGCCGAGGGCGACGACCTGCTGGGCGACGCCTACGAATACCTCATGCGCCACTTCGCCACCGAGAGCGGCAAGAGCAAAGGGCAGTTCTACACCCCGGCCGAGGTCTCGCGCATCATGGCGCAGGTCATCGGCATCGAGCGCGCGGGCGAATTGCCCGAGCCCACCGTCTACGACCCCACCTGCGGCTCGGGCTCGCTGCTGATCAAGGCGGCCGATGAGGCCGGCACGCCGAAGCTCGCCATCTACGGCCAGGAGATGGACGTCGCCACCTGGGCGCTGGCGCGCATGAACATGATCCTGCACGGCCACCCCACCGCCGAGCTCTGGCGCGGCAACACGCTCGCCGCGCCGCATTTCAAGAACCGGGACGACAGCCTCAGGACCTTCGACTTCGCCGTCGCCAATCCCCCTTTCTCCGCCAAGGCCTGGTCCAGCGGGCTCAACCCCGAGCACGATGAGTTCGGGCGCTTCGGGTAGGGCATCCCGACCGCGGGCAACACCAACGCCTTGCCGCTTGGCCGATGAACCCCCGGCTCACGCCCCACCACGCCAAGTTCTACGCGCACGACCTCACGCGGCGCGCGCCTGACGGCATGGACCGCCTCTCCACGGCCCTCTTCGACGCCGCCGTGGATCTCAACCCGCACCAGATCGAGGCGGCGCTGTTCGCGCTGCAGTCGCCGCTGTCCAAGGGGGTGATCCTCGCCGACGAGGTCGGCCTCGGCAAGACGATCGAGGCGGGGATCGTGCTCTGCCAGTACTGGGCGGAGCGCCGGCGGCGGCTGCTCGTGATCTGCCCGGCGTCCATCCGCAAGCAGTGGGCGCTGGAGCTCGAGGAGAAGTTCAGCCTGCCGGCCACCGTGCTGGATGCCAGGGCGTACCGCAGCGCGCAGCGCGAAGCCCGCGATCCGCTTGGCCCAGGCGCCATCGTGATCGTGTCGCTCAATTACGCGAACGCGCTGCGTGAGGAACTGCGGTCGGTCCAGTGGGATCTGGTCGTCATCGACGAGGCCCACAAGCTCCGCAACGCCTACCGTCCGAGCAACAAGGTCGGCCAGGGGATCCGTTGGGCGACCGAGGATTGCCGCAAGCTCCTGCTCACCGCGACACCACTGCAGAACTCCCTGCTCGAGCTGTACGGGCTCTCGACGCTCATCGACGAGCAACTGTTCTGCGACGTCAACGCCTTTCGTGCCCAGTACGCCGGCGCAGGCAGCGACCTCGGGGCGCTTCGCGCGCGCCTTGCGCCGTTCTGCAAGCGGACGCTGCGCAACCAGGTCACCGAGTACATCCGCTACACCGAGCGACGGCCCGTCACGCGCCCGTTTCACCCGACCGACGCCGAGCACGCTCTCTACGAAGAGGTCTCAACCTTCCTGCAGCGCGAGGACAGTTATGCCCTGCCGCGCCGGCAACGGCACCTGACGGCGCTCATCCTCCGCAAGCTGCTCGCGTCGTCGTCGCTGGCGATCGCCGCGACACTGGACATCCTGCGCCAGCGCCTCGAAACGCTGCGCGATGAGCGCGTTCGGAGCGATCCGGAGTTCGCGGAGCACTTGGTCGAGAGCGAGGAGATCGAAGGTGACCTCCTCGATGAGATTCTTGCAGAGGCAAATGGCGGCGAGGGTGACGAGACGAGCGCGGCGCCCATCGACCGCCGCAAGCTCCGCGAGGAGATCGAGGCGCTCCGCAGACTGGCGGAGAAAGCGCGCCGCATCGGCGTGGACACCAAGTCGCAGGCGCTGCTCAAGGCGCTGGAGATCGGCTTCGAGCAGATGGCAACGACCGGCGCCGCCCGCAAGGCGCTGATCTTCACCGAGTCGCGCCGCACCCAGGATTACCTCAAGGGCTTCCTCGAGGCGCACGGCTACGCCGGCCAGGTGGTTCTCTTCAACGGCACCAACGGCGGCCCCGAGGCCACGGCCATCTACGAACGGTGGGTCGAGCGCAACCGCGACAGCGGGCGCGTGTCGGGCTCGCGCGCCGTGGACGTGCGGACTGCACTCATCGGGCACTTCCGCGACGACGCTGTGATCCTGCTCGCCACCGAGGCCGCGGCCGAGGGCGTCAACCTCCAGTTCTGCTCCCTGGTCGTCAACTACGACTTGCCCTGGAACCCCCAGCGCATCGAGCAGCGCATCGGCCGCTGCCATCGCTACGGCCAGCGGCACGACGTCGTGGTCATCAACTTCCTCAACGAGCGCAACGAGGCCGACCGGCGCGTGCTCGAGCTCCTGACCGAGAAGTTCCAACTGTTCAGCGGCGTGTTCGGCGCCTCCGACGAAGTCCTCGGCAGCATCGAGTCCGGGGTGGACTTCGAGAAGCGCATCCTCGCGATCTACCAGGAATGCCGCACGCCGGAGGCCATCGACGCCGCGTTCCGCGCGCTGCAGGCCGAAATGGACGAGCAGATCCGTACCCGTCTCGACGACACCCGCCGCGCGCTCCTCGAGCACTTCGACGAGGACGTCCACCAGCGGCTGCGCCTGCGGCTCGCGGATGCGCGCGCCCAGCTCGACCGCGTGGGCCAGCGCTTCTGGTCGCTGACGCGCCACATGCTCGCCGATCGCGCGCGCTTCGACGAAGCCACGCTCGCCTTCGACCTGGAGCGCCCGCCGCGGGACGACACCCCGCGCGGCCGCTACCACCTCATCTCCAGGTCGCAGCCGCAGGGCGGTGACGAGAGCGGCGAAGGATCCGGCCGCTTCCTCTACCGGCTGACCCACCCGCTGGGCGCGCACGTCCTGGACGAAGCGAAGCGGGCGGCGACGCCGGCCGCGGAGATCCACTTCGACGTCACGGGCCACCCCACCCGGCTCTCCGTGGTCGAGGCCCTGCGCGGCAAGCGGGGGTACCTGACGCTCGCGCGGCTCGCGATCGACTCCTACGATCGGGAGGAGCATCTGCTTTTCTCCGGTTTCGCCGACGATGGCGCGCCGCTCGACCAGGAGACGATGGAAAAGCTCTTCCTGTGCGGCGGTGGCGTGGTTGGCGACGCCGCCATCCCGGAAGCCCACGCGCAACGTCTGGCTGCCGAGTCCGAGCGCCACGCGCAGGCCACCGTCAGCCGCTCGCTCGAACGGAACAGCAGGCACTTCCACGAGGCGCGTGAGAAGCTGGAGCGCTGGGCCGACGACATGGTGCTCGCGGCCGAGAAGGCGCTGGCGGACACCAAGGAGCAGATCAAGGCGCTGCGACGCCAGGCGCGGCAGGCCGTGACGCTCGAAGAGCAGCGCGCGATCCAGGAGAAGACGAGCCGGCTCGAGCGCCAGCAGCGACGCCAGCGGCAGGAGATCTTCCAGGTCGAGGACGAGATCATGGCCAGGCGCGACCAGCTCATCGACCAGCTCGAACAGCGACTGGCTCAGCGCACGACGAGCGAAACGCTCTTCAGCATCCGCTGGGCCGTGCTGTGATGCGCACCTGGAAGGCCAGCATGCGCTTGTGTTTTGCTCGCATGTCTGAGTAAAATTACTCACACCAATGAGAGATGCAGCCCCCACCTACGAGAGACCCCACGCCCGGTTGCTGCGCGACCGGCTGGCCGAGCCGCGGCGGTTCATCCAGTTCGTGGGCGGGCCGCGCCAGGCGGGCAAGACCACGATCGTCCAGCAGGCCCTCGCGGGCCTGACGACGCCGTCGCTCTACGCCTCGGCCGACGAGCCCGCGGTGCGCGACACCACGTGGCTCGCGGCGCAGTGGGAGCGGGCGCGCGACCTGATCACCGGCCCGCGCGGTGCCGGGGCCATCCTCGCCATCGACGAGGTGCAGAAGGTGAGCGGCTGGTCCGAGACGGTGAAGCGGCTGTGGGACGAGGACAGCCGCCACCGCCGGCCGCTGCGGCTGGTGCTGCTCGGATCGGCGCCGCTCGTGATGCAGCGCGGCCTCACCGAGAGCCTCGCCGGGCGCTTCGAGACGATCCATGTCGGCCACTGGTCGTTCACCGAGATGCGCAGCGCCTTCGGCTGGGATCTCGAGACCTACCTCTACTTCGGCGGCTATCCGGGCGCGGCACACCTGGTGGCGGACCCGCCGCGCTGGCGCAGCTACGTTGCGCAGGCGATGATCGAGACGACGATCGCGCGCGACGTGCTGCTCATGTCGCGCGTCGAGAAGCCCGCCCTGCTGCGCCGCCTCTTCGAGCTGGGCTGCCGGCACTCGGGGCAGATCCTCTCCTTCACGAAGATGCTCGGCCAGCTCCAGGATGCCGGCAACACGGTGACGCTCGCGCACTACCTCGACTTGCTCGGCGGCGCGGGCATGCTCACGGGCCTGCAGAAGTACGCCGGCACGGCCGTGCGCCAGCGGGGCTCGAGCCCCAAGCTCCAGGTGCTGAACACGGCGCTCATGACCGCCCAGTCCGGCCTCTCGCCCGCGGAAGCACACTCGGACCGCGAGTTCCGCGGGCGCCTCGTCGAGTCGGCCGTCGGCGCGCACCTGGCCAACGCCGCGGCCGGCGGCGCCTGCGAACTGTTCTACTGGCGCGAGCGCAGTCGCGAGGTGGACTTCGTGCTCCGCGCCGGCCGCCGCGTGGCCGCCATCGAAGTGAAGAGCGGCCGCGCCCCGGACGCCTTTCCGGGCCTCGCCGCGTTCACCGCGTCGTTCAAGCCCCGGCGCAGCCTGATCGTGGGCGGCGACGGCATCCCGCTCGAAGAGTTCCTGTCGCGGCCGGTCACCGACTGGCTGCAACCGTGAGGCAAGCCCGATGAGCCAGAAGTACGAGAAACTGAAAACCCTGCTGAAGGAGCTGTTCCAGCTCGACCAGCCCGACCTCGACTTCGGCTTCTACCGCGTGATGCACGCCCGCGCCGCGGAGGTCACGCAGTTCCTGGACCGGGACCTGCTGCCGCAGGTGAAGGCGGCCTTTGAGCAGTACCAACCGGCGGACAAGGCAGCACTCGAGAAGGAGCTGGCCAAGGTGATCGCCGGCATCGAAGCCGCCGGCATGAATCCCGAGGACTCGCCGAAGGTCAAGGAGCTGCGTGCGAAGCTCGCCGATGACGCGGTGGACCTGGACGCGCTCGAAGCCGAGGTCTACGACCATCTCTTCAGCTTCTTCCGCCGCTACTACTCCGAAGGCGACTTCCTCAGCAAGCGCGTCTACAAGCCCGGCGTCTACGCCATCCCCTACGAGGGCGAGGAGGTCAAGCTCCACTGGGCCAACGCCGACCAGTACTACATCAAGACCAGCGAGTACCTGCGCGACTACGCCTTCCGGCTGCGCCCGGACGACGAGAAGAACCCGCTGCGCGTGCACTTCCGGCTGGTGGACGCGGCCGAGGGCGAGCACGGGAACGTCAAGGAGCAGACCGGCAAGGAGCGCCGCTTCAAGCTGGCGGCGGAGAACTTCGCCGCGGTGGAGAACGGCGAGCTCACGATCCGCTTCACCTACGAGCCCGATCCGGCCAAGCAGAAGGAGCTGAACGCGGCCGCCGAGGCGGCGATCCTCGGCCTCGCCGACGCATCCCTCGCCGAGTGGCTGAAGGCGCTGGGCGCCGAGCACGTGCGCGCCGACGGCACCGCGTCGTACGCCACGCGCCTGCGCGTGCATCTGGACCGCTACACCGCGCGCAACACCTTCGACTACTTCATCCACAAGGACCTCGGCGGGTTCCTGCGCCGCGAGCTCGACTTCTACATCAAGAACGAGGTGATGCACCTCGACGACGTGGAGAACGAGAGCGCCCCGCGCGTCGAGCAGTACCTCTCGAAGATCAAGGTCATCCGCCGCATCGCCGGCAAGATCATCACCTTCCTGGCGCAGCTCGAGGACTTCCAGAAGAAGCTGTGGCTGAAGAAGAAGTTCGTGACGGAGACGAGTTGGTGCATCCGGCTCGGCGAGATACCGGAGGCGTTCTACCCGGAGATCGCGGCGAACGACGCGCAGCGCGAGGAGTGGGTGCGGCTGCATGCCATCGACTTCCCCTCTCCCCTCCGGGGAGAGGGCCAGGGTGAGGGGCCTCGACGCCTCACTCGACATGCGTCTGAGCGCAACGCTGTCCTTACGGGATTCGCCCGCGACATGCGCAAAGCACCGACCGACGCTGAGGCGCGTTTGTGGTTCTTTCTGCGCGATCGGCGCCTGGCGGGCTGCAAGTTCCGGCGCCAACATGCGATCGGCCAGTTCATCGTCGACTTCATCTGCGTCGAACGCGGGTTGGTCGTCGAGCTGGATGGCGGCCAGCACGGCGAGTTGTTCCAGAAAGAGGCGGATGCCGAGCGCACGGCCTTTCTCGAGGCCCGCGGGCTTCGGGTGCTGCGATTCTGGAACGATGAAGTGGTTCGGGAGACAGAGGCTGTTTTGGGGGGGATCTACGATGGGCTGCTTGGCCCCTCACCCCGGCCCTCTCC
>JAAYLR010000160.1 GCA_012521815.1 Acidobacteriota bacterium | reverse complement strand
GCTCTCGACCGGCCGATCTTCCTCTCGATCGGCTACGCGACCTGCCACTGGTGTCACGTCATGGCGCGCGAGTCGTTCTCCGACCCGCTGCTGGCCTCCTTCCTCAACCGGGAGTTCGTCCCGGTGAAGGTCGATCGCGAAGAGCGGCCCGACCTCGACGAGATCTACATGACGGCGACGCAGGTGCTCTCCGGACAGGGGGGCTGGCCGAACGCGGTCTTCCTCACCCCGCGACTCGAGCCGTTCTTCGCCGGCACCTACTTCCCCCCGGTCGACCGGCGGGAGATGCCGGGGTTCGGCACCGTGCTCCATGCCCTCGCCGAGGCGTGGCACGACCGGCGCGAGGAGGTGGAGGAGCAGGCCCGGGAAGCGATGGCCGCGATCCGCCGGCACCTCGAGGAGGCGGCGGATCCGGGCGACGGCGTGCCGGCGGAGTTCGGCGCCGAGCCGCAGCTCGCCTCCCTGCGGCAGCGGTTCGACGCGGTCTGGGGGGGCTTCGGCGGGGCGCCGAAGTTCCCGACGCCGGCGCACCTCCTGCTGCTGCTCGAGCTCGCTCCCGAGAGCTCCGAGGCCGGGCTGATGCTCAGCGCCACCCTCGGCCAGATGGGACGCGGCGGGATCTGCGATCAGCTCGCGGGCGGCTTCCACCGCTACGCCACCGATCGCGAATGGCGGGTCCCTCACTTCGAGAAGATGCTCTCCGACAACGGCCTCCTCCTCGAGATCTACGCCCGGGAGTACGCGCGCACGGGCAAGCCGGAGAGCGCCCGGGTGGCGCGGGCGACGGCGGAGTTCCTGCTCGCCGAGCTGCGCGGTGCCGAGGGGGCGTTCCGGAGCGCGATCGACGCCGAGACCGACGGCGAGGAGGGGGCGTTCTACGTCTGGAGCCGCGCGGAGCTCGACGCCGCGCTCGGCGCGGAGGATGCCGAATGGGCGGCGCCGCTGCTCGGCTACGCCGGGGAGCCGTTCTTCGCCGGGCAGCGGTACGTGCTCCATCTCCCGAAGCCGGTCGAGCAGCTCGCCCGCGAGCGGCGGATGACGCCGGCGGCGCTCTTCGAAGAGCTCGCGCCGCTGCGGGCCCGCCTGCGCGCGGCGCGCGCCGGGCGCCCCCGGCCGCTCTCCGACGACAAGCTGCTCGCCGACTGGAACGGCCTCGCGATCGCCGGTCTCGCGACCGCCGGGCGGCTGCTCGGCGAGCCGCGCTACGTCGAGAGCGCGGCGGCCGCGGCGAGCTTCCTGCTCCCGGCGCTCCGCCCGGACGACGGGCCGCTGCGCCGGAGCTGGCGCGGCGGCCGCACCGGGGTCGCGGCACAGCTCGCCGACTACGCCGGGCTCCTGCACGGCCTCGTGGCGCTCCACGAGGCGACCGGCGAGGCCCGGTGGCTCGACGAGGCCGTCCGTCTCGCCGGCGAGATGGAAGAGCGCCTGCGCGCCCCCGGCGGCGGCTACTTCACGGCCGCGGCCGCGCCGGACCTCCTCGTGCGCGTGCGCGAGGTCTACGACGGGGCGGCGCCGGCGGCCAACCCGCTCGCGGGGCTGGCGCTCCTCGAGCTTGCCGAACGGACGGGGGAGGAGCGCTTCGCGGCGGCGGCCGCGGGGATCGTCCGGAGCTTCGCCGGGCAGCTCGCCCGCGCGCCGGAAGGGACGAGCACCCTCGCGCTCCTGGCCCGGCGGCTCGCCCGCGGTGGTGGCCGTCCGGCGGCGGCGTGAGGGGCGCCGGAGGCAGGCTCCTGTCGCGCTGCGGTAGGCTGGCACGGTTTGCGGACCGCCGCTGATCGACCGCTTCGGAGCGAGCGGCTCCCTCGCCCGCTTCGCCGTCCCGGGCCCGAGCCCGTGCGCACGCCGGAGGTGCTGCGGCTCGAAGCCGGCCTCTGGCGACGGCTGCGCGCCGTCGGGCGGCTCGCCGGCGTGGTCGTGGCGAGCCTCGTCGCCTACGTCAGCATCCTCCTCGCCCTCCCGTTCCTCTTCGCCTGGCCGCGTCTGCGGGCGCGGTGGCAGGACTTCTGGATGCGGAGCTGGTCGCGGTCGCTGCTCGCGCTCTTCGGGGTGCGGGTGCGGCTCGTCGGCACGCCCCCGCCGCGGCCGGTGGTGCTCGCGGCCAATCACCTCTCCTATCTCGACATCCCGCTGCTCGCGGCGTTCGCGCCCTGTGTCTTCGTGGCCAAGGGGGAGATCGGGAGCTGGCCGCTCGCCGGGATGGCCTGTCGCGCCGTCAACACGGTCTTCAT
>JAAYLR010000159.1 GCA_012521815.1 Acidobacteriota bacterium | reverse complement strand
CCTGGGCCTCGAGCTCGCTCACCCGCTGATGCCGGGCGGCTCGCCGATGGCCGACGACCTGGACACCGTGCGCCGTCTCGAGGACGCGGGCGCGGCCGCGATCGTGATGCACTCGCTCTTCGAGGAGCAGCTCACGGGCGAGCAGCTGGCGACCCACGCGGCGCTGGAGGCGAGCACCGAATCGTACGGTGAGTCGCTCTCCTTCCTGCCGAGCATCTCCGACTTCCGGCTGGGGCCGGAGGAGTACCTCGAGCAGATCCGGAAGATCAAGCAGCTGGTGAAGGTGCCGGTGATCGCCTCGCTCAACGGCGCCACGCTCGGTGGCTGGCTCGGCTACGCGAAGATGATGGCCGAGGCCGGAGCCGACGCCCTCGAGCTGAACGTCTATCAGCTCGCCACCGACCCGGAGGAGAGCGCCCAGGCCCTCGAGCAGCGCACGCTCGCCGTGGTGCGGGCGGTGACCGAGGCGGTGTCGATTCCGGTGGCGGTCAAGCTCTCGCCGTTCTACACCTCGACGGCGAACTTCGCGCGCCAGCTGGTCGCCGCCGGCGCCGCGGGGCTCGTCCTCTTCAACCGCTTCTACCAGTCGGACATCGACATCGAGGAGCTCGACGTCAAGCCCCAGCTGCGGCTCTCCGACTCGTCCGAGCTGCTGCTCCGGCTCCGCTGGATCGCGATCCTCTCCGGCCGCGTGAACGCCTCGTTCGCGGTGACCGGCGGTGTGCACAGCGCGGTCGACGTGGTCAAGGCGGTGATGAGCGGCGCCCACGGGGTGCAGCTCGTCTCGGCGCTGCTGCGGCACGGGCCGTACTACCTCAAGTTCATCCTCGACGACCTCAACCGCTGGCTCGAGGAGCACGAGATCGGCTCGCTCGACGAGATCCGCGGCAACATGAGCCTGGAGCGCTGCCCCGACCCGCGACAGCTCGAGCGCACGAACTACATGCGCGTGCTCGCGAGCTGGCGTCCGGCCTGGTAGCGATCCCGGCGCGCACTCTCTTCTTCTCAGGCGGCCCGGCCCGGAGTGGCGGGGCCGCCTTTTCGGCTTCTTTCGAACCTTGCGATTCGCGTTGGCGGCGGCACGCTCCGGCCCGCCCGTACCGCGGCGGGCGCGCCGTGGGGTAGCGTAGGCACGCGGTGGGATACCTCCTCGGCCAGACGCTCGGCATCGCCGCGGTGGGCTTCGTCCTCTGGATGACCGGAGCGAGCTGGCTGCGGGCGCAGCCGCGGCTGCCGCTGCCCGAACCGCGCTGGGCCGGCTGCCTCCTCCTGGGCGCCCTCGCCTGGACCGGCTATCTCTTCCTCCTCGGAACGCTCGGGCTGCTCGGCCCGACCGGCGTGCTCGCCGGGCTCGCCCTCGTCGGCTGCGCCCGGATCCTGACCGGCCGGCGGGAGGCCGCGCCCGCGGTACCCGGAGCAGATGCGCGGCTCGCTCCCGGAGCCGGGGGAGCGGAGAGGGTGGCGGCCTCCCTCTTCGCCCTCCTCGTGGGGGCGCTCTTCGCTCTCCTCCTGCTCGTCGCCGCCAACCCGAGCCCCGCCTGGGACGCGCAGGCGTACCACCTCACGGTGCCGAAGCTCTGGCTCGCGGCGGGCCGGCTCGTGCGGGTGCCGCTCAACGTCTATTCGGTCTGGCCGCTCAACTTCCAGCTCCTCTATGCGGGGGCGATGGCAGCGAGCGGCGCCACCCTCGCGACCCTCCTCCACTGGGGGGTTGCCCTGCTGCTTGTCGTCTTCCTCTGGCGGGCGGCAGGCGGGGTGCTGGGAGGAGCGGTGGCGGCCGGACTGCTGCTCGCCAACGAGGTGGTTCTCTTCGAGGCGCGGGCGGCGTACGCCGATCTCGCCCTCGCCCTCGCCTGCCTCGTGGCGTTCCTCCTCCTGGAGCGGGCGCTCGCCGGGGAGATCTCGGCCCGCGCCTTCCTGCCGGCCGGCGTCGCCCTCGGCTGGGCCGCCGGGGCGAAGGCGACCGGTTTCCTCCTCGCCGGCACCCTGGGGCTCTTCGCGCTGGGGCTGGCGCTGCGGCGCGCCGGGCCGAAACGGGCTTTCGTCGCCGTTGGTCTCGGGCTCGTGCTGCCCGTGGCGCTCCTCCTCACCCCCTGGCTCGTGCGGAGTGCGCTCCTGACCGGCAACCCTTTCTACCCGTTTCTCTACTCCTGGTTCGGCGGTCCGGAGTGGAGCGCCGCCCTCGGCGATCGCCTCGTCGCCTGGCAGCGAGGGATCGGAATGGGGCGCGGCCTCCTCGACTATCTCCTCCTCCCCTGGCGGGTGATCGTCGCCGGCGGCGAGGGG
>JAAYLR010000158.1 GCA_012521815.1 Acidobacteriota bacterium | reverse complement strand
TCCCCGCCGCGATGAGCACCCGGCGGCCGCTCTGGTTCGTCGTCTACGGAGCTGCAACCCTCCTCTTCGTCGCCACGGCAGCGCTCGCGGCGGCGAACCTGCGGGTCTTCGCCCGTCCGCGGGTCGTCCTGCCCCGGCTCTCGCCGCTCACCTTCATCCGCGCCGCGCACGTCTGGCTCGCGGTCTCGCTGGCGATGCTCGCGACCGGGCCGCTCTGGGCGCACTGGCTCGGCATCCCCTTCTCCCACGCCTGGCACGGGGCGACCCGGCACGCGGTCACCGTCGGGTTCGTCAGCCTCATGATGGTCGGCGTCGCCTCCCGGCTCGCGCCGCGGCCGTACGACAGCGGCGCGGCCGGCGCGGCGATGCCGGTCACGCCGTTCGTCCTGCTCAACCTCGGCTGCACTCTCCGGGTGAGCCAGCAGGTCCTCACCGACCTCACCCCGCTCGCCTTCCTGCCGGCCGGCGCCTCGGGGCTGTTCGAGGTCACGGGGCTCGTCTGGTGGGCGACCTGGATCGTCCCCCGCCTCCTGCGGGTCGGCCAGCCGCTCGTGCCGCCGGCCGCGGGACTCGCCGCCGGCGCGGCGTCCGCGCCGGTCGAGAGCTGAGCCGGCCACCCCCTGCTTCTCCGGAGGAGACCGCGCGTGTACGCCACCATCCTCCTGCTGCACATCCTCGGCGCGACGATCTGGACCGGGAGGCACCTGGTCCTCGCCGTCACGATCCTCCCCCGCTTCCTGCGCGCGCGCTCGCCTGGCACGTCGTGCCGGTGACGATCGTCTCGATTCTCTTCGTCGTCGTCGGGATTTCGTTCCGGACCGGCTGGTCGTTCTGAGCCGCGGCGCCCTCAGGCGGTGGGCGCGGCGAGACGCTCCCGGCTCCGCTGCCGGGCGGCGAGGTGGAGCGCCCGGGCACCGGCGCCGACCACGATCAGGACGATCACCGGCGCGAGCCGCAGCAGCCAGACGCCCGTCTGCCGCTGCTGGGCGAGGTTGAAGGTGCCGCAGAGCAGGGCGGTGTAGCCCAGATAGATGAAGCCGAGCGCGATCGTCATCGCGGCGCCCTGGATCCCCAGAGCGCCGCGGATCACGAACGGTACCCGGCGCCAGCTCGCCGCGAGCAGGGCGCCGGCGGCGAAGAGCGAGGCGGCCATCAGCCCGGCGACGAGGGCGCTGCTGGCGACCGCGTCGACCGAGCGCGGAATCATCCAGAAGCCGAACGCGCCGAGCGTCCAGGCGAGGCCGGTGAGGCCGTGCGGGTTGCCCCGCTCCCAGACGCGGCGGCCCCCGGCGGTGGCGGCGAGGCCGAGGACGAACCAGAGCGGCACGGCGAGCAGGAGGAGCCGGGGCATCGTCGCCACGAGCCAGCGCGCCACCGGCGAGAGGGCGAGCAGCAGCGCCACCACCGTCACCCCGGCCGCCCACCTCACCCGATCACCTCGCGCACCGCCGCGGCGGTCTTCGCCAGATCCTCGTCCGCCGGGAGGATCCGTACGACCCGCCCCGCGGGATCGATGACGAAGATGTCGACCGCATGGTTGATCAGCCCGTCCGGCCGCCGGTAGATCCCGATCCCGAGAGCGCGCAGCGCCTCGTCACCGTCCTCTCCGGCCGGGGTCACGAACGTCCAGTTCGCCGGCGCGCCGTACGCCTTCCAGACGGTGTGCAGCCGGTCGGGCGGATCGTGGTCGACGCTCACGCTCACCGTCATCAGCCGCTCCGGGGGCACGTCCGCGAGCCGGGCGGCGAGGCGCTGGAGGCGCGACATGGCGAGCGGACAGAGGTCGGGGCAGCGGACGTACATCGCCTGCACGAGCCGGAAACGGCCGTCGGCGGCGCCGAGATCGAGGTGACGCCCGGCCTGGTCGATCACCGGAAACCGCGGTGCCGGCCGGGGCAGCGGGCCGGCTTCCGCCATCGCGGCGGAGAAGAAGGTGAACGCCGTGAAGCCGTGGGTCCACCAGGCGGCCAGGGCGAGCCACGCCCCGGCCACCAGCACCACCGGCAGTGCGGTCCGCACGCGCCGCGACCGCGAGCGGCCGGGCGCGGCGCTCATCCCTCGCGATCCGGAGCGGGTTGCCGTCCGGTCACGAGCGACGCCGCGTAGAGCAGGGCGCCCAGCAGGAAGAGCGAGCCGCCCACCGCGCCCCAGGCCGCGAAGCGCGTGGCGTGCGCGACGAGATCCGGGTAGGGGATCGCCTGGTAGCTCGCGAAGCGCCGCGGCACCGACCAGAGCCCGCCCAGGAAGAACATCAGGACGAACAGGTAGCCGCCCGTGAGCATGACGACCAGGCCGCTCTTGGCGAGCCGCTCGGCGCGCGAGCCGAGCAGGTGGTGGACGAAGCCGAAGAGCAGCAGGACGAAGCCGACGAGGAAGTAGGTGTGGAAGTGCGCGGGCACCCAGAGCGTGTTGTGGAAGACGAGGTTGACCGCGATCGTCGAGTCGACCACCGCCGTGATGCCGCCGAGGACCCAGCCGAGGATCCCCAGGGTGAACGCCGCGGGGACGAAGCTCCAGCGCAGCCCGGAGCGGTGGAGCTGACCGCCGAGCCCGAAGACGGTGACCGCGGTCGCCGGCACCGCCGAGGAGTAGGAGGCGATCTGTCCGATCACGTGCAGCGTCACCGGCTGCGCGAAGTCCATGTAGAGGTGGTGGAAGTAGGCGAAGAGGATGAAGGCGAGGGTCGCGTTCCAGGCGACGGCGACCGTCTTCGTCACCTTCCACGGCCGGCCGGTGAAGCCGGGCATCAGCTCGTAGACCACCCCGATGCCGCAGTACATGGCGACGTTGACGATCGTGTGCCCGAACATGAACATGCTGTTCTTCAGCAGCAGCGGATCGAACTGGGTCGCCGGCGCGAACCACTGGAAGAGGTACATCATCAGGGAGGCGGCGCCCACGATCGTGCCGAGCACGCCCGCGACCGCGCAGACCGCGCCGATCAGCACGCCCGCCGGCGCCGCCTCGCGCCCGGCGCCGGCGCCGAAGCGATCCCAGGCGAACATCCGGGCGATGCCGTGCTCGACCGCGAGCGCGCGGAGGATGTCGAGCAGCGCCACCAGCCAGCCGACGCCCATCGCCATCAGGGAGACGATCGTCAGGCCGGTGCTCCAGCCGGGCCAGGTGGCCTTGAGGAACGGCAGCGGGTAGAGCGTGTACCAGCCGGCGGCGAACTTGCCGATCAGGGTGGCGGCGAGAAGCGCGAGGCCGCCGGCGAGGAAGAGGGCCCAGGCGATCCACATCGCGAGCCGGCTCGGCCGCGCATGCCGGGCCGCGACGTACCAGACCATCGCGATCCCGGCGGAGAAGAGCGTGCCGGCCATGCCGAGGCCGTGCATCGTCATCAGGGCGTAGAAGGTCTGGGGCGTGATCGCCATGACGTCGCCCTGGGCGAGGCGCATGAGGATGCCGAGGGTGACCATGACCAGGAAGAGCGCCACGCTGGTGACCATCCAGACGACGATCACCCGCCGGTCGCGGCCGGGGTGAGAGGTGCCGGTGCTCATTGAACGGAGATCTCCCCCATCATCACCGCGTGTCCCAGACCGCAGTACTCGAGGCAGAGGACGTGGTAGGTCCCCGGCTCGTCGAAGCGGACGCGCAGCGGGTTGACGTAGCCGGGCATCGCCTGCGTCTGCGCGACGAGGCGGCCCTGCGGATCGTAGATGCCGAAGCCGTGGTTGACGTCCCGGGCGCTCACGGCGAACTCGACGAGCTTGCCGGCCGGCAGCTCGAGGCGCGGCCCCCGGCTCTCGCCGTCGACGACGAACTCCCAGGCCCACATCCAGCCGAAGGCCTCGACCTTCAGGTCGGGCGGCGGCGCGGCGGCGGCGGCGTACGGCGTGCGCGCGAGCGTGAGGACGAGCAGCACGGCGAGCGCCCCGATCAGCCCGATCGCGTAGTAGCGGCGGACGCGGTAGACGTTCGCGTACCCCGCCGGATCGCGCCGGCTCGCGCGGCGGACCACGACGAGCGCGACCGCGACCACGATCAGGGCGAGGACGAGCGAGACGAGAGCGGCGAGTGACTGGACCATCACTCTTCCCTCCCGCCAAGGCGGCAGCTTCCGGGTCGACGGCCGGGAGGGGGCGGGGCGAGAACGGACGGATGCGGATACGGCAACGGGGTCCCCTTTGTCATGATTGTCGGGAGAATAAACTTGACAATGCGCCACGTCAAGCGTACGTTGGAGGCGAGGTCGCGAGATGCCCGCCACTCCCGCCAGCCGCCAGCTTCCCGAAGGCGTGTCCCTGCCGGTGCTTCCCGGCTCCGGGGCCGACCGTGACGCGGGGGCGCCGCGATCGGCCCCCGCGGGAAACCGGGACGAACGCCTCGACCGGCGGCAGTGGGAGCGGTGGGAGAACGAGGGAGGCGCTCTCTTCGTTCCCCCGGACGAGCGGTCCGCGGCCGGTCCAGCAGGAGGCTCACGATGACCGTCCTACCTTTCCAGCAACAGCTCTCGCCGCAGGAACCGCCGTTTCCGCCGCCGGAGGGAGAGAACGTTTCCGCCGCGGAGCTGCGCCGCGCCTACGCCCTCATGCATCAGGCCCGGGTGCTCGACGACAAGGCTCCGAACTACCTCAAGCAGGGGCTCGGCTGGTCGTACCACGCCCCCTGTGCCGGCCACGACGGGATCCAGATCGCCCTCGGTCTCACCTTCCGCCCGGGGCACGACTACCTCTTCCCCTACTACCGGGATCTGGCGACCTGTCTCGCCGCCGGTCTCAGCGTCGAGGAGATCCTCCTCAACGGCCTCTCCAAGCGTGACGACGTCGCCGGCGGCGGCCGCCACATGTCGAACCATTTCGCCAAGTCCGCCCTCGGCATCCAGAACGTCTCCTCGGTGGTGGCCAACCACGCCCAGCACGCGGCCGGGCTCGGGCGCGCCATCCGGACCTACGGCTCCGACGCGATCGTTTTCTGCTCGGTGGGCGAGTCGTCGACCTCCGAGGGGTACTTCTACGAAGCCGTCAACGGCGCCTCGCGCGAGCGGCTCCCGGTCGTCTTCGTCATCCAGGACAACGGCTTCGGGATCTCGGTACCGAAGGAGGAGCAGACGGCGAACCGCTTCGCCGCCGACAACTTCTCCGGCTTCCGGAACCTCCGGATCCTCCACTGCGACGGGACCGACTACCTCGACTCCCGGCGGGCCCTGCAGGCCGCGGTCGAGTACGTCGGCTCCGGCGCCGGCTGCGCGCTCGTCCACGCCGAGTGCGTGCGGATCCACTCCCATTCGAACTCCGACCGGCACGAGCTCTACCGCTCCCCCGAAGAGCTCGCGGCGGCCCGCGCGCGCGACCCCCTGCCGAAGCTCCGCTCCCGGCTCCTCGCCGACGGCCTGATCGACGCCGCGGAGCTCGCGGCGCTCGAAGCCGCGAACGTGCAGGCCTACGAGGAGTGCGCCGCACGGGTGCGCGAGGCCCCCGATCCCGACCCCGCGTCGATCCACGACTTCCTGCTTCCGGAGCCGTGGCGGCCGGAGGGCGACGGCCTCGCCACCATCGCCGTGACGCCGGCCGAGCTCGCGGGGGTGCCGCTGCCGGAGCGTTCCCTGCTCGAAGCGGTGAACCTCACGCTGAAGGAGCTCTTCCGCGAGAACCTCGACGCCTACCTCTGGGGGCAGGACGTCGCGAGCCGGGAGAAGGGCGGCATCTTCAACGTCACCAAGGGGATGCAGCAGGAGTTCGGCGCCCGCCGGGTCTTCAACGGCCCGCTCGCCGAGGATTACATCCTGGGCACCGCCGACGGCTTCTCCCGCTTCGACGACCGGATCCGGGTCGTCGTCGAGGGGGCGGAGTTCGCCGACTACTTCTGGCCCGCCGCCGAGCAGATGGTCGAGATGTCGCACGAGTCGTGGCGCACCCGGGGCCAGTTCGTGCCGAACGTCACGATCCGGATCGCCTCGGGCGGCTACATCGGCGGCGGCCTCTACCACTCCCAGAACATCGAGGGCTGGCTCACCACCCTCCCGGGGATCCGGATCGTGACCCCGGCCTTCGCCGACGATGCCGCCGGGCTGCTGCGCACCGCGCTCCGTTCGCGCGGGATCACCGTCTATCTCGAACCGAAGTTCCTCTACAACGCCCGCGGCGCCCGCGCCCACCTGCCGCCCGATTTCGCGGTGCCGTTCGGGGTGGCGCGCCGCCGCCGGGAGGGGACCGAGCTGACGATCGTCTCCTACGGCACCGCGGTGCACCTCGCGCTTGCCGCGGCCGAGAGGCTGGCGGCCGAAGGGCGGAGCGTCGAGGTCCTCGACCTGCGCTCCCTCGTGCCCCTCGACTGGGAGGCGATCGCCCGCTCCGTGCGGAAGACCTCGCGGGTGCTCGTCGCCCACGAAGACAAGGTCCACGGCGGCTTCGGCGGCGAGCTCGCGGCACAGATCGGCCAGGAGCTCTTCGCCTACCTCGACGCGCCGGTGGCGCGGGTCGGCTCGGAGTTCACCCCGGTCGGTTTCCACCGCGCGCTCGAGCGTGCGATCCTTCCGGACGCCGACCGGGTCCTGGACGCCGCGCGCCGGGTGCTCGCGTACTGATCACCGTGGGGAGGGAGTCATGAGCACGCCTGAAGGGATCGTCGTCCCCGGCCTCGGCGCCACGCAGCGGCGCCTCCTCGAGCTGCTGAAGCGGGGCGGCGAGTGCACCCTCGCCCGGCTCGAAGAGGAGATCCGGCTCAACCGCGAGACGCTGCGGATCCACCTGAAATCGCTCGCCGCGCAGGGTCTCGTCGAGCGTGCGGGCGTGCAGCGGGGCGGTCCGGGCCGTCCCCACGTCCTCTACCGCCTCACGGCGGCCGGCGAAGCGCTCTTCCCGCGGCGCGAAGGGGAGCTGCTCGGCGAGCTCGCCTCCTTCCTCCTCGCCGAGGGCCGGAGCGATCTGCTCGAGGAGTTCTTCTCCGACCGGCTCGCCCGCAAGCGCGAGGAGGCCGAACGGCAGCTCGCCGGCCTGCGGGGCCGCGCCCGGCTCGAACGGATCGCCGCTTTCCTCTCCGAGGAGGGGTTCGTCGCCGAGGTCACCGACACCGCCGACGGCCCCCGGTTGCGGCTCTCGCACTGTCCGCTCCGGGGGCTGGTCGCCGTCTCCGATCTGCCCTGCCGGTTCGAGCTCTCCCTGATCGAGGCGCTGGCGGGCGATCAGCTCGACCGCGAGGCGTTCATCCCGGAGGGAAGCCATGCCTGCGTCTACGCCCCCGCCAGCCCCCCGGCGCCGCGGCGGCGCGGCGCCGGCCGGCGTCCGGGCTGACCGCGCCGCGCCGGCAGCTCGAATCCGGCCCGGAGCGGGATGATCATGCCCCCGCGAAACCCGCCGCGCGCATCGCACCGGCCGCGCCCGGCACTGACAGGAGAACCCCGATGCAGCAGCGTCTCGACTACAAGGGCGCCTCGCCCGAAGCGTTCAACGCCATGCTCCAGTTCGAGCAGCAGATCCACCGGCTCGGCCTCGAGCCTTCGCTCCTCGAGCTCGTCAAGACCCGCGCCTCGCAGCTCAACGGCTGCGCCTGGTGCCTCGACATGCACACCAAGGACGCCCGTGCCATGGGCGAGAGCGAGCAGCGCCTCTACCTGCTCACGGCCTGGCGCGAGGCGCCCTGCTACAGCCCGCGCGAGCGGGCGGCGCTGGCCTGGACGGAAGCGGTCACCCGGCTCGCCTCCCAGGAGGTCGGTGACGACGTCTACGCCGAGGCGCGCGCTCAGTTCGACGAGAAGGAGCTGGTCGACCTGACCCTCGCGATCATCGCGATCAACGGCTGGAACCGGCTGAACGTCGCCTTCCGCACCACGGTCGGCGACTACGTCAGCCCGCACCGGGCGCGGCGCTGAGGGCGGCCGCCCCGCCGGCTACCGCTCGGCCGCCGGATAGGAGCCGAGCACCCGCACCGAGCGCACCGCGGGGCGGATCGCCGCGAGCACGGCGACGAACGGCGCCGAGGCGGCGTGCGCTTCGACGTCGAGGTAGAAGCGGTACGAGAACGGCGATTCGGGGATCGGGCGCGATTCGAGCTTGGTCAGGTTCAGGCCCCGCCGGCTGAACTCGGTGAGCACCTCGCCGAGCGCGCCGGGGCGGTCGACGAGCTCGAAGAGCAGCGACGATTTCACCTTCACCTCGGCCGGCACCGGCGTCGCGTGGAGCGCCACCTCGACGAAGCGGGTGGCGTTGCCGGTGGCGCTCTGGATCCCCGTGGCGAGGATCTCGAGGCCGTAGGCCGCGGCGGCCGAGGCGGAGGCGATCGCCGCGAGGCTCCGGTTGCCGAGATCGCGCACCTTCCGCGCCGCCCCGGCGGTGTCGTACTCCTCCTGCGGCCGGATCGCCGGATGGCGGGCGAAGAAGCCGGCGCACTGGCGCAGCGCCTGCGGATGGGAGAGCGCGGCGCGGATCTCCTCGAGCCGGGAGCCGGGCAGCGCGAGCAGGCAGTGCTCGACCGCCGCGACCACCTCGCCGGTGATCACCAGCCGCTCCTCGGCGAGCAGGTCGTAGGTCTCGTTGATCGAGCCGGCGGTGGTGTTCTCGATCGGCAGGAGCGCGAGATCGCAGGTGCCCTCGGCGACCGCCGCGGCCACCTCGCGGAATGTCTCGCAGCCGGTCAGCAGGACGCCGCCGGCCCGGCCGGCGAAGCGGCGCTGCGCGGCGAGGTGGCTGTAGGAGCCTTCCGCGCCCTGGTAGGCGACCCGCAGGGGCGCCGTCTCGAGCCCGCGCACGTGGGCCTGCTGACGCGCCACCGACATGTCGAGCACGGCCCGGAAGAGCCGTTCGACCTCGTGCGCGTCGAGACCGCGCTCGGTCGCCCGCCGCCGCACCGAGAGCAGCAGCCGCTCCTCGCGCAGCGCGTCGCGGAACGGCCAGGCGGTGTCGAGCTTGGTGGAGGCGACCTTCTCCGCCAGATTCATCCGCTCCACGAGCAGGTCGAGGAGCCGGTCATCGAGCCGCTCGAGCGTCTCGCGCAGCGCCTGCAGATCCTCGCCGGGCCGCTCCCCGGCCGCCGCTTCGGTCATCTCACCCCTCCCTCCGCCGCCCGCCCCGGTCGTCCCCGAGCGGGACTGGGAAAGAGGTCATCGTAGAGCAGATCGGGTGGGGAGCGGACCAGCTCCGGCGGTGCACTCCGGAATGGCGGCCTGTCCCCGGGGAGAGATGACCGTGCGTGCGACAACGGCACGGCCTCACCTTTGTCGAAGACGGGAGGCGTGACTCTCTGTTTCTGAGCGAGAAAAAATGGTGGAGCAGAAGGGATTCGAACCCTCGACCCCCACGTTGCGAACGTGGTGCTCTCCCAGCTGAGCTACTGCCCCACGGCGGGAGGCGCCGATTCTATCCTCGCCTTCGAGCCGGCGGCAAGGGGCTCCTCGGCCGCGGCCGCGGGCAGGCCGCGGATCGCTTCGCCCAGGGTCGCCTCGCGGGTGCTCGCGGCCCACTCGCGCAGGAAGCGGCTGCGCAGGGCGGCGATCCCGGCGAGCGGGCCGGTGGCCGGCAGCTCCTCGCTCACCCCGGCCTCGAAGAGGGCGAACAGCTCGACGAGGGGCCGGGAGAGGACCTCCGGCGAGGTCGAGAGCCGGGGGGAGTAGGAGCGGCTCCGCGCCACCCAGCCCGCCTGTTCGAGCGGTGCGAGCGCCCGTTGCAGGCGGGCGGGAGAGACCGCGAGCTCCTCGGCGAGCGGGCCGAGGCCGATCTCGGCGGGCCGCTTTTCGGCCTGCTCGGCGAGCAGCGCGAGCGCCGCGAACGCCAGCCACGGATCGCTCGCGAGCGTGCGCCGCTCCACCTCCGGGCCGCGCAGCATCGCCCGCCGGAACTGGTGGCAGTAGGCAAGGACGTTGCCGCCGAGCACCAGCCACCAGCCGAGCTGCAGCGAGAGCATGAGGAAGAGGGCGGCCGCGTAGCTGCCGTAGACGAGCTGGTTGGTGCGCCCGAAGATGCCGAGGTAGGCGCCGAAGCCGCGGCGCAGCAGCTCGAGCGCCGCCGTCGCCGTCACCGCGCCCAGGGCGGCGCTCGCCACGCGCACCCGGGCGTTGGGCACCAGCCAATAGAGGAGGGTGAGCCCGGTAAAGGTCGCGACCGGGGGCAGCAGGCCGCGCAGCGGTACCCCGGTGACCCCGGCCTCGCGCTCGAGCACGAACCAGAGCGAGAGCGCGCCGCCGATCAGGAGCGGACCGAAGAGGAAGAGGAGCAGGTAGGAGACCAGCCGCGTCCGCAACGGGCGCGACGCCGAGGCCTCCCAGGTTCGGTTGATCGTCTCCTCGACGGTGAAGAGGATGCCGAGCGCCACCGCCGCGAAGCCGACGATCCCGGGACCGCGCACCCGCTCGGCCTGGGCGACGAAGCGCCCGAGGGCGTCGAGGATCGCCGCTTCGGAGTACGGCAGGATCTCGACTAGAAAGCGCTGGAACTGGCTCTGGTACTCCGCGAACGCCTGCGCCCCCACGAAGGTGAACGCGGCGAGCAGCGGCACGAGGGAGACGACGCTGGTGAAGGCGAGGGCGGAGGCGCGCACCCCGATCGACTGCTCACCGGCCCGCCGCCAGGCGAACCCGAGGAGCCGGCCCGACTGCCGCGCCGCCTCGGCGCCCCATCGCGCGAGCGCCCGCCAGGAGCGGCGGGGCGGCTCGTTCACCACGGCACGGACTGGCCGCGCAACGGCAGCACGGCCCGGGGCCAGCCCGGCTCGGCCGCCAGCGCCACGGCGAGCGCCTTGCGCGCCGGGTCCTCCCCATGGTTGAGGAAGAGCCGGGCGGGCGGGGCCGGCAGCGCCTGGCACCAGCGGACCAGCTCCGCGCGGTCGGCGTGGGCCGAGAGGCCCGGCAGCGAGAGGATCTCGGCGGCGACCCGGATCTGGTGGCCGTGGATCGCCACCGTGTCGGCCCCGTCGAGGATCGCGCGGCCGCGGGTGCCGGCGGCCTGGTAGCCGGCGAAGAGGATCGTGTTGCGGGGATCGGGCAGCCGGTGCTTGAGGTGATGCACGACCCGCCCGCCGACCGCCATCCCGCTCGCCGCGACGATCACGAGCGAGTCGGTGCGCCCGTTGAGCTCCCGCGACTGCTCGCTCGACCGGCAGCGCTGGAAGCGGTCCGGCGCGAGCGGGTTGACGCCGTTGCGCGCCAGCGCCTCGAGGTCGGCGTCGAACTCCGACGCGGCCCGGCGGTAGATCTCGGTCGCCTCGATCGCCATCGGGCTGTCGACGTAGACCACGTTCGGATCAAGGAAGCCCTCGTCGGCGAGCGTCGAGAGGTGGTAGAGCACGTCCTGGGTG
>JAAYLR010000157.1 GCA_012521815.1 Acidobacteriota bacterium | reverse complement strand
GAGCCCGGCGGCCGGGGTGCTGCAGGAGATCCGTTTCGCGGCCGGGGCGACGGTGGCGGTGCAGACGGTGGTGGCGGTGATCGGGGAGGCGGGCGAGCAGCCGGCGGCTCCGGCTCCGGCGCCCGCCGTGGCGGCGCCGGCGCCTGCGGCTCCCGCCGCTCCCGCGCCGGCGGCCGCGCCGGCCCCGGCTCCAGCCCCAGCTCCAACCTCAGCGGCCGTTTCTCCGGAGGAAGCTCTCGCCGACCGGGTGCGGCGGCTCTCGAGCCCGCTCGTGCGCTCGATCGCCGCCAAGGAGGGGGTGGACATCTCCCAGATCGAGGGGACGGGGATCCACGGCCGGGTCACGAAGCAGGACATCGAGGCGTATCTCGAGCGGCGGCGCGCCGGCGGCGTCGCCCCGCCGGTGGCGACGGTAGCGGCGCCGGCAGCGGCTGCGGCTCCCGCCGCGGCGGCGGCTCCGGCCGGCAAGGTCGACACCGGCTTCCACGTCCCGGCCTACCTGCCGGGCGAGGAGGTGGTGATCGAGCCGATGTCGCGGATCCGGCAGATCACCGCGGCCCACATGCGCTACTCGAAGGACACCTCCGCGCACGTGACGACCGTCTTCCACATCGACTTCTCGAAGGTGCACGCGACGCGCGAGCGGGCGAAGGGGAAGTTCCTCGCCGCCAACGGCACCAAGCTCACCTACATGCCGTTCATCTTCAAGGCGGTGGCCGCGGCGCTCAAGGCGCATCCGAAGCTCAACGCCGCCGTCGACGGTACGAACGTGGTCTTCAAGAAGCAGATCCACCTCGGGATGGCGGTGGCGCTCGACTGGGGGCTGCTCGTGCCGGTGCTCCGCAACGCCGACACGCTCAACCTCGTGGGGCTCGCCAAGGGGGCGAACGACCTCGCCGACCGGGCGCGCGCCAAGAAGCTCTCCCCCGACGAGCTCAAGGGCGGCACCTTCACGATCACCAACCCCGGCGTCTACGGCTCGCTCTTCGGAACCCCGATCATCAACCAGCCGCAGGTGGCGATCCTCGGGATCGGGACGGTGGAGAAGCGGGTGGTGGTCGAGACCGACGCCGACGGCAACGATCACATGGTGATCAAGCCGATGGCCTACTTCGGCATCACCTACGATCACCGGCTGGTCGACGGCGCCGACGCCGACCATTTCATGAACAGCGTCAAGAAGGGGCTCCTCGGCCCCTGGCCGGAGCTCGATCCGTACCTCTGAGCGGGCGCTCCGGCCGGCCGCGCGGATAGACTCTCCGCGTGGGGAATCGCCGCACCCGATGGAGCTGGCTCGGCCGGATCGGCTACCGTGAGGCCACGGCGCTGCAACTCGCGCTGCGGGCGCGGGTGCAGCGGGGGGAGGGGGAGGAGCACCTCCTCCTGCTCGAGCACCCGCACGTCTACACCCTGGGGCGCAACGCGACCGCGGCCGACGTCGTCGCCTCCCGGGCCTGGCTCGCCCGGGAGGGGGTCGAGGTCTGCGAGACCGACCGTGGCGGGCAGGTCACCTACCACGGCCCCGGGCAGCTCGTCGGCTATCCGATCCTCGACCTCAACCCCGACCGCCGTGATGTCCGGCGCTACGTCGCCGACCTCTCCGCCGCCCTCGTCGCCACCCTCGCCGGCTACGGGATCGCGGCGCGGGCGGCGGCGCGCAGCGCCGAGACCGGGGTCTGGGTCGAGGAGCGGAAGATCGCCTCGATCGGCATCCATCTCTCCCGCTGGGTGACCACCCACGGCTTCGCGCTCAACGTCACCCCCGATCTCTCGTTTTTCGGCGGCATCGTCCCCTGCGGGATGCCCGGCGTCCGGATGACCTCGATCGCGGCCGAAGGCGCGGGGGAGCCGGATCTGGCGGAGGTGGCCCGGCGCTTCCTCGTACCGTTCGCCGCGCAGTTCGACCGGGAGCTCGTGGAGGCGCCGCCCGGCGAGGTACTGGCCGTATGCCGTTCCGCTTCATAGACCACACCGGCGACGTCGGTTTCGAGCTGGAGGGGGGCACGCTCGCCGAGCTCCTGAGCGAGGCGGTGGCGGCGTTCGCGTGCACCCTCACCGATCGCGAACGGCTCGGAAGCGCGGAGAGCCGGGAGCTCGAGCTTGCGGCGCCCGCCCCGGACCTGCTCCTCCATGCGCTCCTCGAAGAGCTCCTCTACCTCTTCGAGCGCGACGGCTTCCTCGCCCGGGAGGGGCGGATGGAGCTCGCCGGGGAGCGCCCGTGGCGGCTCCGGGCCCGGCTCGCGGGCGAGTGCCGGGATCCGCAGCGGCTCCCCCTGAAGCTGCTCGTCAAGGGGATCACCTACCACCAGCTCGCGGTCGCGGAGCGGGACGGCGGCTTCCACGGCCGCGTCCTGCTCGACATCTGAGGAGGCGGAGATGCGGCTCGAACGGCTCGACCCCTGGCGCGTGCGGATCCCCCGCCACGGCGGGATGCGGGTCGACGGGATCGTCTACGCCGGGCCGGAGCTGATGGCGGAGATCGAGCGCGACCCCTGCCTCGAGCAGGTCGCCAACGTGGCGCACCTGCCGGGGATCGTCGGCGCCTCGCTCGCGATGCCCGACATCCACTGGGGGTACGGCTTCCCGATCGGCGGGGTGGCGGCGATGGACGCCGAGGAGGGGGTGATCTCCCCCGGCGGGGTCGGCTACGACATCAACTGCGGGGTGCGCCTCCTGCGCTCCACCCTCACCGCCGACGAGGTCCGCCCGCGCCTGCGGGAGCTGGTGGCGCAGCTCTTCCGCAACGTGCCGACCGGGGTCGGCGCCGGCCGGCGCGACCTCCGGCTCGGGCGGCGCGACCTCGAGCGCGTCCTCGCGCGCGGGGCGGCGTGGGCGGTCGGGCGCGGGATGGGGGAGCCGGACGATCTGCTCCACATCGAAGAGGGCGGCTGCCTCGCCACCGCCGACCCGGAGGCGGTCTCGGCGCGCGCCTGCGAGCGCGGCGGCCCGCAGCTCGGCACCCTCGGCTCGGGGAACCACTTCTGCGAGGTGCAGGAGGTCGAGGAGGTCTTCGACGAGAAGGCCGCCGCGGCCTTCGGGCTCGCGCGCGGGCAGGTCACGGTGATGCTCCACAGCGGCTCGCGTGGGCTCGGCCATCAGGTCTGCAGCGACTTCCTCAAGCGGATGCTCGACGCCGCGCGGCGGTACGGGATCGCGCTCCCCGACCGGCAGCTCTGCTGCGCGCCGATCCGCTCCGAGGAGGGGCGGGAGTACCTCGGGGCGATGGCCGCGGCGGCGAACTTCGCCTTCGCCAACCGGCAGGTGATGACCCACTGGGTGCGGGAGAGCTTCGCCGCCGTCTTCGGGCTCCCCCCGGCGCGGCTCGGACTCGGGGTCGTCTACGACGTCTGCCACAACATCGCGAAGTTCGAACGCTTCACCGTCGCCGGCCGGGAGCGGCGGCTCTGCGTCCACCGCAAGGGGGCGACCCGGGCGTACCCGCCGGGGCATCCGCAGACCCCGGAGGCGTACCGGGAGGCCGGCCAGCCGGTGATCATCCCCGGCGACATGGGGCGCTACTCGTACGTGCTCGCCGGCACCGAGCGCGCCTTCGCCGACACCTTCGGCTCGAGCTGCCACGGCGCCGGCCGCCGTCTCTCCCGCCACCGGGCGAAGGCCGCCGCGAGGGGGCGCGATCTCGTGGGCGAGCTCGCCGCGCGCGGGGTCGTGGTGATGGCGGATGGGATGGGAACGGTCGCCGAGGAGATGCCGGAGGCGTACAAGGACGTGGCGGAGGTGGTCGAGGTGGTCGAGGGCGCAGGGATCAGCTGCCGGGTGGCGCGGCTGCGGCCGCTCGGGGTGATCAAGGGGTGAGGCGGCGATGAGCACCCCGCTGGTCATCGGGCTCTCGGCGGTCATCGTCGCGGTCACCGACGAGACGCCGCGGGTGCTCGTGGTGCGCCGGCCCGGCGCCGCCGGCGAGCTGGCGCTCCCCTCCGGCCCCCTCGACCCCGACCGGGACCGCACGCTCGAGCTCGCGCTGCGCAACTGGGTGCGCACCCAGACCGGGCTGGAGCTGGGGTACGTCGAGCAGCTCTACACCTTCGGCGATCGCGTCCGGGGGCGCAGCGGCGAAGAGGAGGCGCGGGAGCTCTCGATCGCCTACCTCGCGCTGGTGCGCGAAGGGGGAGCGCCGGAGGCGACCGGCGCGGGCTGGCTCGACGTCTACGACCTCTTCCCGTGGGAGGACTGGCGGCAGGGGCGGCCGCCGGAGATCGACCGGGTCCTCGCTCCGCTCCTCGCCCGCTGGGCCGATGGGGCCGGCGGCGAGGCCGCCGCGGCCCGGCGGGAGCGGATCGACATCGTCTTCGGTCTGGGCGGCACCCCCGGCGATGGCGAGCGGGTCCTCGACCGGTACGAGCTCCTCTACGAAGCCCGGGCGGTGGGCGAGAGCGTGCGCGACCGGGGCGGCCGGAGCCGTCCGGCTCCCGGGACGGGGCAGGTGCTCGCCCTCGACCACCGCCGGATCCTCGCGGTGGCGCTCGGGCGTCTGCGCGGCAAGCTCCGCTACCGGCCGGTGGTCTTCGAGCTGCTCCCGCCGCTCTTCACGCTCTCGCAGCTCCAGCGCGCGGTCGAAGCGCTCGCCGGCCTCCGGCTCCACCAGCAGAACTTCCGGCGGCTGATCGAACAGGCCGGGCTCGTGGAGGGGACCGGCCGGCGCGAGACCCGCACCGGCGGCCGGCCGGCCGAGCTCTTCCGCTTCCGGCGCGAGGTCCTGCGCGAGCGGCCGGCGCCGGGCGTGGGGCTGCCCGGGCGGCGGGAGGCGCCTCCGGGCGGCGAGCGGGAGGGCGCCGGGGAACGGGCCGGGAGCCGCGGCATGCGCGCTCGGAACCGGGAACCCGCGGGATAGGATTCGCCCTCGGCGTGGCTTCCCCGGTCTTTTCTCCAACCGCTCCCTCTTCCTCTCTCGCCCGGGCGGGCATCCGCCTGGTGCTGGGGGGGCTGCTCGCCTGGCATCTGATCCTCACGCTCTGGATGGCGTGGGCGCACGGTCCGGGCGACTATTTCTACGACGAGCGGTTCAACATGGAGAACGTCCGGGCGATCGTCGGCTCGGGGCGGCTGCAACCCGCCAACGCCTGGTACGGGCCGATGACCTACCTGCCCCAGACCGCGGTGATCGCCGGGCTCGAACGGTTCCACCGGGCGAGCGGCGGCCGGGGCTGGGAGATGCTCGACCAGAACGGGGGGGCCACCGTCGCCGCCTACCGCGTGGCGCGCCTCGTGGGCATCGCCTACGGGGTGACGGCGGTGCTCGTCCTTTTCTGGGCCGGCCAGGCGCTCGGGGGAGCGGGTGCCGGGCTCGCCGCGGCCGTGGTGCTGGCCTCGAGCCCCTGGGCGATCCGGAGCGCGGTCGAGTTCAAGCCGGACGGACCCCTGCTGCTCGCGCTCGCGCTCTGCCTCCGGGCGCTCGTCGCGGCCTGCCAGCGGCCCTCCGTGGGCCGGCTGATCGGAGTCGCGGCGCTGTTCGGGGCGGCGACCGCGGTGAAGCTCAACGCGGCCTTCTTCGCCCCCCTGCTTCTCTTCCCGGCCTGGGCGCTCGCCCGGACCACCCGGCTCCGGCGGGTCGCGGCCGGCCTCGCCGCCAGCGCCGTCGTGGCCCCGCTCACGTTTCTGCTCCTCACCCCCTGGTTCGAGGAGTGGCTCTTCTTCTTCGGCCGGATTCAGAAGCACTACCAGCGCAACGCGGTCGAGACGGGAGTGGGGGCCCTCGCCGCCGAGATGGGGCGGCAGCTGCTCTCCCCCGTGTACCTGGGCCGCTGGGTCGGCCTCTGTGCCCTGCTCGGCGGCCTCTGGGTGCTCTGGCGCGCCCGGCGCGCCGCCGGCCGGGATCTCGCGCAGCTCGCCGTGGTCGTGGCGATCCCGCTCTACCTCTCGTTGCTCCTCGCCGCGACCCGCTACCCGAAGAGCAACAACCTGGTGCCGCTGCTGCCGTTCGCGGCGGTGCTGGCCGGGCTCTTCGCGGCGCGGCTGGCGCAGGTCGTCACGGAGCGAATCGGACGCTGGCCGGCGATGGCTCCCCTGCTGGCCGTCGGGCTCCTCGCGGTGACGGCGATGCCCGCCGCCTGGAGTTTCTCGGTGGAGGAGCACGTCCCCACCACGCTCGATCTCGCCCTTCTCACGGTCAAGAGCCGCCTGCCGTTCGTCAGCCCGCGGGTTGGCCTCTACTGCGGCCTCGACGAGGCTCCTCCCGGGCCGCTCGTGACGAGCGGGTACGAGCGCCGTTTCGTCTCCTGGTGGCCGGCGGATGGCGAGGCGGCGGAGATGGATCCGCGGCTCGCCGATCTCCTGCTCGCCCCTCCGGGCGCCTGCCGGGAGCGCGAGAGCGCGTTCTGCCGGGCGCTCTCGGAGCCGGCCGGATCCGAACGGATCGTCTTCGCTCCGGGTCTGCTCCGGGCCCGGGGCCCCGAGTTGAGCCTGCGTCTGCAACCCTGGCAGCCGTACGGCGATGAGGTCGAGCTCCCGTTCCTGCCGGAGGAAGCCGGGCGCTGGCGACTGCAGCTGCCCGAGGAGTGGCCGGAGGGCGAGCTGGTGTCGCTCCAGCTCGAGCTCCCCGACGGGGTCCAGCCGACGCTGCGCCGGGCGGATGGTACCTCCATCCCGATCGGTCCGGCGGCGGACTGGAGGGGCGCGGAGGCGCTGGTCGTCACCACGGCCCGTTTTCACGTCGCCGCCGGCGAAGAGATCGCGCTCGCGGCGCCTCCGGAGTCGTCGTTCGCCGCTCCCGGGGAGGAGCGGGCGCGAGTGCTCGCGAGCCGATGGCGGTCGCCGGCGGAAACGGATACCGTTGACGCCTCGGGCTATTGAACCGCGCCAGACGCCCTGCTAGCGTTCCGCGCGGCCCGGCCCCCGGACCTTCGCGCACGAGACCATGAGCCCCTCCGACCCGCGGTTGCCCTTCTCCCCCGAGAGCTCTCCGGACGGCGCCGGTGCCCGCGAACGGATCCCGCTCGCCGAGCCCGATCTGCGCGGACGCGAGCTCGAGTACGTCACCGACTGCGTCCGGAGCGGCTGGATCTCGTCGATCGGCCCCTGGGTCGACCGCTTCGAGCGGGAGCTGGCGCAGTACGTGGGCGTGCGCCGGGCGCTCACCACCGCGAACGGCACGGTGGCGCTCCACCTGGCCCTGGCGGCGCTCGGCATCGGTCCGGGCGACGAGGTGATCGTGCCGGCCCTGACCTTCGCGGCGACCGCGAACGCGGTGCTCTACTGCGGGGCCACGCCGGTCCTCGTCGACGTCCGCGAAGAGGACTGGGGCCTCGATCCGCGACTCGTGGCCGAGGCGGTGACGCCGCGGACCCGGGCGCTCCTGCCGGTTCACCTCTACGGTCATCCGTGCGACCTCGAGCCGCTGCTCGCGCTCGCCCGGCGGCACGATCTGGCGGTCGTCGAGGACGCCGCCGAGGCGCTCGGAGCGCTCTACGACGGCCGTCCGGCGGGGAGCTTCGGCGACATCTCCTGCTTCAGCTTCTACGGCAACAAGCTGATCACCACCGGCGAGGGCGGGGCATGCCTGACCTCCCGCGCCGATCTCGCGGAGCGGATGGCGCTGCTGCGCGACCACGGAATGAACAAGGCGCGCCGCTACTGGCACGACGAGCTCGGCTTCAACTACCGGATGACGAGCCTGCAGGCGGCGGTCGGGGTGGCGCAGCTCGAGCGGATCGAGGAGCTCGTCGCGGCCCGCCGCCGCAACGCCGCCGCCTACCGCGAGCGCCTCGCGGATCTGCCCGTCGGCTTCCCGCCGGAAAGCGCCCGGGTGCGGAGCACCTTCTGGATGTTCAACCTCCTGCTCGGATCCGAGCCGCGCTGGGAGCGGGACGCGGTGATGCGCCAGCTCGCCGCGGCCGGAGTCGACAGCCGCCCGGTCTTCTACCCCCTGCCCGAGATGCCGCTCTACGCCCGGTACGTCAGGCCGGGGCAGGAGTTCCCGGTCGCGTCACGGCTCGGTGCGCGCGGGCTCAGCCTGCCGTCGGCGACCACGCTGCGCCCGGCGGAGATCGACCGCGTGGCCGCGGCGGTGCGCAGCGCCCTCGGACGGGTCCCATGACCGACACCTCCGTCTACGAGCATTACCAGCAGCTGAGCACCGCGTACGACACGGGGCGCAATCAGCGCTTCTTCCGGCTGGCGCTCGCCCGCTATCTCGACTGCCTCGGCCCCGCGCCGGGGCGGGTGCTCGAGGTCGGCTGCGGCACCGGCGGCTACCTGGTCGAGCTCCGGCAGCGGGGGATCGAGGCGTTCGGAACGGACATCAGCCCGGCGATGTGCGAGCTGGCGGAGAAGAAGCTGACGGG
The DNA here is from genome assembly GCA_012521815.1 of Acidobacteriota bacterium. GTDB lineage: Bacteria > Acidobacteriota > Thermoanaerobaculia > Multivoradales > JAGPDF01 > JAAYLR01. The sequence goes on along the minus strand of JAAYLR010000157.1, from coordinate 39,795 downwards.
GCTGGGGCTGCCCGGTCCCGATCTCGTCCGCTGCGCCGACGTCCACGAAGCCACCGGCTTCGCCGAGCCGTTCGACACGGCGGTGGTGATGGACAGCTGGGAGGTGCTCGCCCGGCCGGAGCGCGTCGTGCGGGTGCTGCACGGAGCGCTTCGCGACGGGGGCCGCCTCGTGCTCTTCACCCCCAACCAGGGCGCCCGGCTCTTCCTCACGGCGCTCGAGATCCTCCGCATCAAGAAGCTCCGGCCGGCCTTCCAGTACCGCCAGTCCGCCCTGCGCCGGGTGATCGCCCTCACGGCGCCGGGGTTCGCCCTCGAGCGGCGCGGCACGCTCTTCCTCGGCCTCGAGCGGTGGTTCGTCTTCCGCCGCCGGCCGGCGTTCTCCACCACGGGTCCGGAGACCTGATGCTCTCCGTGGTGCTGCCGACCCGCAACGAGCGGGAAGGTGTGGAGATCCTCGTCCACGCGCTCGCGAGCATCCTCGACCGGCCCACCGGAGGGGCGTTCGAGCTGCTGGTCGTCGACGACAGCAACGACGGAAGCGATCGCTACCTCGCCGAGCGGTTCGCGCCGCTCGCGCCGCGGGTGCGGTTCCACCACCGCGCCCGGGGCACGGGGCTGGGCACGGCGATCGGCGACGGGATCGAGATGGCGACCTGCCGGCTCGTGGCGGTGATGGATGCCGACTTCAACCACGATCCGCTCGACGTCCCGCCCCTGCTCGCCCGGTTCCAGGAGGGCGCCGACCTCGTCGGGGGCTCCCGCTTCCTGCCCGGCGGCGGCATGCCCGGCCACCCGTTCCGCTGCCAGGGCAGCCGGCTCTTCAACCTCTTCATCCGCCGCGCCCTGGCGCTGCCGACCACCGACCATCTCGGCGGCTACTGGCTCGCCGAGCGCGCGCGGATCGTCGAGCTGAAGCGCCGCTGGGAGCTCTTCCACGGCTACGGCGACTACTACATCCGCCTCCTCTTCGCCGCGCACCTGCTCGGCTGGCGGGTGGTGGAGCTCCCGATGCGCTACCTCCAGCGCCTGCGGGGGGAGAGCAACACGAGCTTCCGCCGCGAGCTGGTGCGCTACAGCCGGGTCGTCGGGCAGCTGCGCCGGGAGCGCGCGACGCTCGCGGCCCGGCTGGCCTCTTGACGCCGTCTTTTACTCATTCTTAGTATAAGGGCCCTGAAGAGCCCGGCGGCTCGCCGCCGTTCGCAGCGCACGTCGAGAACAGAGGAGAGAGCGATGGAGCCGACCCTGCCAGCCACGGAGGCCCGCCCGGCAACCCCGCCACCCGCGTCCGGGCTCGACGCCCGCCTCGCCCGGGTGATGCCGGCCGCCGAGCGGGCCGCCCATGCGCCGCTCATCGAGGAGATCAACCGCCTGAAGCGGGAGCTCGGGGTGGCGATCCTCGCCCACAACTACCAGACCCCGGAGATCTTCCACGGGGTCGCGGATTTCGTCGGCGACTCGCTCGCGCTCGCCCGGCAGGCGGTGGCGAGCGACGCCGAGCGGCTCGTGGTCTGCGGCGTCCACTTCATGGCCGAGACCGCGAAGATCCTCAACCCCGAACGGACGGTGCTGATCCCCGACCCGGAGGCCGGCTGCTCGCTCGCCGACTCGATCACCGCCGCCGACATCCGGGCGCTGCGGGAGCGGTACCCCGGCGCGCCGGTGGTCACCTACGTGAACACCTCCGCCGCGGTGAAGGCGGAGTCGGACATCTGCTGCACCTCGGGCAACGCGGTGGAGGTCGTGGAGTCGCTCGGCGTGCCCCGGGTGATCTTCCTTCCCGACGAGTACCTCGGGAGCTGGGTGGCCTCGCAGACCGACGTCGAGCTGATCCTCTGGCGTGGCCACTGCGAGGTCCACGAGCGGTTCACCGGCCCGGAGGTGGCGGCGTTCCGCGCCGCGAATCCGGGGATCACCGTGCTCGCGCACCCCGAGTGCCCGCCCGAGGTGCTCGCCGAGGCCGACTACGTCGGGTCGACGGCGGGGATGATCTCCTACGTCGGCGACCGGCGGCCGGAGCGGGTGGTGATGATCACCGAGTGCTCGATGAGCGACAACGTGGCGGTCGCCCACCCCGAAGTGGAGTTTGTCCGCCCGTGCAACCTCTGCCCGCACATGAAGCGGATCACGCTGCCGAAGATCCTCGCGAGCCTCGAGCAGGGGATCCACGCGGTCGAGGTCGATCCCGCCGTCGCCGCGCAGGCACGGCAGGCGGTCGAGCGGATGCTCGCCGTGGCGCCGCGCGGGGGAGTCCGCCGGTGAAGCCGCTCTGGAGCGAGGAGGTCCGCGCCGACCTGGTGATCGTCGGCGGCGGCGCCGCCGGCCTCTCCGTCGCGCTCGGCGCGGGCGGGGCGCGGGTCCATCTCCTCGCGCGGCAGCCGCTCGGGGAGGGGGTGGCGACCGGGCTCGCCCAGGGCGGGATCGCCGCGGCGGTCGGGGTGGAGGACTCGCCGGCCCTGCATCTGGCCGACACCCTCGCCGCCGCCGCCGGGCTGGCGGAGCCGGCGGCGGTGCGTACGCTCGTGGAGGCGGCGCCGGCGGCGATCGCCCGGCTGATCGCGGCCGGCGCCCGCTTCGACCGGGACGCCGACGGCTCGCTCGCGCTCACCCGCGAGGCGGCCCACTCGCGGCGCCGGGTGCTCCACGCCGAGGGGGACGCCACCGGGCGGGAGCTGCTCCGGGCGCTCGCCGCCGCGGTGACGCGCCGCCCCGGGGTGCATCTCTTCAACGGGGCGACGGCGCTCGCCCTCCTGCGCGCCGGCGAGCGGGTCTGCGGGCTCCTGGCCCGGCCTCCGGACGGCCGCCTCGTGCTCCACCGCGCCGGGGCGGTGCTCCTCGCCACCGGCGGCTCGGGGGCGCTCTATCTCCACACCACGAACCCGGGGGAGGCCGACGGCGGCGGGCTCTGGCTCGCGGCGCGCGCCGGGGCGCTGCTCGCCGACCTGGAGTTCGTGCAGTTCCACCCCACCGCGCTCGCCACCGGTTCCGACCCGTTGCCGCTGCTCACCGAGGCGCTGCGCGGGGAGGGGGCGGCGGTGATCGACGAGCGCGGCGAGCGCTTCCTCGCGGCGGTCCACCCGGCCGCCGAGCTCGCGCCGCGCGACGTCGTGGCGCGCGGGATCTGGACCCACCGCGCCGCCGGGCACCAGACGTTCCTCGACGCCCGCGAGAGCGTCGGGGAGCGCTTCCCGGAACGGTTCCCCAGCGTCTTCCGGGCCTGCCGGGAGGCGGGGTTCGACCCGCGTCGGGAGCCGCTGCCGGTGGTCCCCGCCGCCCACTACCAGATGGGCGGGATCCTGACCTCGTGCGACGGCCGCAGCTCGCTCGCCGGTCTCTGGGCGGCGGGGGAGGTGGCGTCGACCGGCGTGCACGGCGCCAACCGGCTCGCCTCGAACTCGCTGCTCGAGGCGGTCGTCTTCGGCGCCCGCGCGGCAGCGGACATCCTCGCCGCCGCGGCGCCGCCGCTCCGGCCGGCTACCGGCGAGGAGCTCTGCGGCGGCGAGAGCCTGCCCGACCCCGGCCGCGCGGCGGTGCCGCGTTCGGTGCGAGAACGGATGTGGCAGGCGGTCGGGCTCGTGCGCCGCGGCGAGGAGCTCGCCGCGGCGGCGGCGGCGCTCGCCGAGGCGGCGGCGCGCGACCCCGGCCGGGGGCGCCCGGCGGCGGTCGCCGCGCTCGTGGCCGCGGCCGCGCTCGCGCGCCGGGAGAGCCGGGGCGCGCACTACCGCGCCGACTTCCCCGAACCGGATCCCGCCGGGGCGCGGCACACCGTCTTCTCCGTCGCCTTCACCGGCGGCCGGCCCGAACCCCGTTTCGTCGACACGGCCCGCCCGCGGGCCGCGGGAGGAGCCTGATGGCCGCTCCGGTGCTGCCCCCCCTGTTCTACGAGGAGCTGCTTCGCCGCGCGCTCGCCGAGGATCTCGGCACCGCGGGAGATCTGACCACCGACAGCGTGATCCCGGCCACCGCGCAGGCCCGGGCACGGATCGTCGCCCGGGCGGCCGGGCGGATCGCCGGTCTCGCGCCGGCACTCGCGGTCTTCCCGCTCCTCTCGCCCGCGGTGGGGAGCGAGGCGCTCGTGAGCGACGGCGACGACGTCGCCGCCGGCGCCACTCTCGCGACGCTCGCCGGCCCGGCGCGCGCGCTCCTGACCGGGGAGCGGACGGCGCTCAACCTGCTCGGCCGGCTCTCCGGCATCGCCACCGCCGCCCGCGACCTCGGCGCGCAGCTCGCGGGAACGCGGGCGCGGCTCGCGGGCACCCGCAAGACGACCCCGGGCCTGCGGGCGCTCGAGAAGCACGCGCTCGTCTGCGGCGGCGCGACCCCGCACCGCGCCGGGCTCCACGATGCGGTGCTGATCAAGGACAACCACCTCGCCGTGGCCGGCGGGGTGGGGGAGGCGGTCCGCCGGGCCCGGGCCGGGGTCGGACACCTCGTGAAGATCGAGGTGGAGGTCGACGATCTCGACCAGCTCCGGGAGGCGCTCGCGGCCGGCGCCGACGTGATCCTCCTCGACAACATGCTCCCCGCCCTCCTGCGGGAGGCGGTGGCGATCGCCGGCGGGCGGGTGCCGCTCGAAGCCTCCGGCGGCGTGCGCCCGGAGACGATCCGGGCGATCGCCGAAAGCGGCGTCGATCTGATCTCGGTCGGCTGGCTCACGCACTCGGCACCGGCGCTCGACGTCGCTCTCGATTTCGAGCCGTCGCCGGCGGCCGGTGTAGAGTCCGGCGCATGAGCGACTCCACCGAACTCCACGGCGCCGTGCCCGGCGGAAAGGGAGCGGGACGCCCGGAGCGGCGTCCCGAATGGCTCCGCATCCGTCTCGCGACGCCCGAACGTTTCCGTGAGGTGCGCGACCTCGTCGGGCGCCTTCGCCTCAACACCGTCTGCGCGGAGGCCCGCTGCCCCAACATCTTCGAGTGCTGGGGCGAGCACGGCACCGCGACCTTCATGATCCTCGGCGAGATCTGCACCCGGCGCTGCGGCTTCTGCGCCGTGACCTCGGGCCGCCCCCGCCCCGGCACCGACCCCGACGAGCCGGCGCACGTCGCCGAAGCGGTGGCCGAGATGGGGCTGCGGCACGCCGTGCTCACCTCGGTCGACCGCGACGACCTGCCCGACGGCGGCGCCGCCCACTGGGCGGCGGTGATCCGGGCGATCCACGAGCGCAACCCGGGGTGCGCGGTCGAGGTGCTCACCCCCGACTTCCGCGGGGTTCCCGACGCGCTCGACATCGTCCTCGGCGCGGCGCCGGAGATCTTCTCCCACAACATGGAGACCGTCCCGCGGCTCTATCGGACCGCCCGCCCCGGCAGCCGCTTCGAGACGAGCCTCGCGCTGCTCGCCGAGGCGAGCCGCCGCCGCGATGCCGGGGCGTACCGGGGCCGGGTGAAGACCGGCCTCATGCTCGGTCTCGGCGAGCGTCCGGAGGAGGTCGAGGAGGTGATGCGCGCGGTGCGGGAAGCGGGGGTCGAGATCCTCACCCTCGGCCAGTACCTCCAGCCGACCCGCAAGCACCTGCCGGTCGACCGGTACGTGCACCCCGGCGAGTTCGCCCGCTACCGCGAGCTCGCGGCGGCGCTTGGCTTCGCCCACTGCCAGTCCGGGCCGCTCGTGCGTTCCAGCTATCACGCGCACGAACAGGTGGGTGGGAGCCTGCGCGAAGCCCGGTGAGGGGCGAGAGACCGCGTAGCTTATCCGAGGCCGGGACGCCGGGCGATCCCGTCATGACGCGCCCGCATTCCGGGTAGAATCAGCGGCGTCGGCCGCGACGGGAGCGGCGGCCGATCCCCGCGGAGGCGACGATGGGCCAAGAGGAGAGTGGACGGGTGCGCCGGGACGGCCTGTCCCCGTATCCGTCGTCGCCGTCTCCCCGCCGTCTCCGGCCGTATGCCGAGTGCCGCAGGGTCGTTCGCGTCACCCGCATCTCCTGCCCGTCCGAAACCGTTTGCCACTCCCGTCGGCCGCGGCCGGTGCCGTTCGCGGCGGGAGCCGATCAGTTCGCTCGTCCCTTGCCGTTCGCCCGGGCTCGTCGAGTCGGACCCTGCCCGGGGCGGGACGGTCTCGTGCCTTTCGCCGTAGCCGGTGCGCGGGGGGCGCCGTCCGCCACGCTGAGAAGCGGGGCGCCGGCGGACCCGTGGCCGGCTCCGGAACGGAGTCCATCTGACCGCGGCGCCGGGGCGCCGCTCTCTGGGAGGAGTCGATGTCTCTGTTTCACAAGCTGATCGTCCTCACGATGCCGCTCGTCCCGAAGTTCATCGTCGGCCGTGTCGCCTCCCGGTACGTGGCCGGCGAGGGGATCGAGGATGCGCTGCGCGAGATTGCCAGGCTCAACGCCGAGGGCGCCATGGCGACGATGGATCTGCTCGGCGAGGAGGTCTACGACCCGGCCAAGGCCGAGACGAACGTGCGCGAGTACCAGCGGATGCTCAAGGAGATCGCGGAGCGGAAGCTCGACGCGAACATCTCGATCAAGCCGACCGCGCTCGGCCTGAAGATCAACCGGGAGCTGTTCGAGAGCAACCTCGACCAGATCGCGACCAGCGCCGCCGAGCACGGGAACTTCGTGCGGATCGACATGGAAGATCACACCACGATCGACGACACCCTCGCCGTCTTCCGCTCCCTGCGGAAGAAGCACGACAACCTCGGGGTCGTCTTCCAGGCCTACATGCGGCGGACGCTCGCCGACATCGAGGCGCTGCCGGCCGAAGGGGCGAACATCCGGCTCTGCAAGGGGATCTACATCGAGCCGCGAGCGGTGGCGTGGAAGGGGTTCGAGACGGTGCAGCGCGCCTTCCTGGCGGCGCTCGAGAAGGCGTTCCGGCAGGGCGTCTACGTCGGCATCGCGACGCACGACGAGTACCTCTGCTGCGCCGCGGTCCACCTGATCGACCGGCTGGGCATCCCGCGCGACCGGTACGAGTTCCAGATGCTGCTCGGCGTCGAGCCGCTCCTGCGGCGGATCCTCGTCGAAGGGGGGCACCGGCTCCGGGTCTACGTGCCGTACGGCAAGGACTGGTATCCCTACTCGACGCGCCGGCTGCGCGAGAACCCCGAGGTGGCGGGGCACATCATCCGCGCCTTCTTCAGCCGGAGCTGAAGCGGCGCCATGCGCTCTGCGGGAACCGGCACCCTGCGGCTGGCGCTCCTCCAGGTGCGCGACGATCCGCGCGCCGAAGCGCAGGAGCGGGAGGCGTTCGCGGCCGTCGGCGGCCTCCTTCCCGGGCAGATCCGCTCCTGGAACCTGGTGTCGCGGCCGGCGATCGGGATCGCCGATCTCGCCGGCTGCGACGCCGTGGTCATCGGCGGCGCCGGGGCGCACTCGGTCACCGAGGACGATCCGTTCACGGCGCCGCTGCTCGATCTCGTCGGCGAGCTCGTCGCCCGCCGCTGGCCGGTCTTCGGCTCCTGCTACGGGCACCAGTTCCTCGCCCGCGCCCTCGGCGGCCGGGTCGTCACCGACCCCGAGCACGGCGAGCTCGGCACCTTCGAGCTCCACCTGACCGCGGTGGGCGCCGCCGACCCCTGGCTCGCGGGGCTTCCCCCGAGCTTCGACGCGCAGTTCGGGCACAACGACTGGGTGGTGGAGCTGCCGCCGGACGCCGTGGAGCTCGCCTACACCGCCCGCTGCCGGCATCAGGCGTTCCGGATCGGCGAGCTGCCGGTCTACGGCGCGCAGTTCCACGTCGAGCTCGACGAGGCGCGGATGCTCGCCCGGGCCGCGCTCTATCGCGACGCCTATCTGCCCGCCAGCGACGCGATGAAGCGGCTGGCCGACTCCCTGCGGCCGTCTCCGGTGGCGGCCACGCTCTTCGCGCGGTTCCTCGCGCTCGTCTGAGCGCCCGGGCAGACACCGCTCGGCACCGCCGCCCGCGCTCCCGGCTCTCTGAGTAGAATGCCCCGATGTCCGAGCGAAGCGTGAAGTTCTACTCCTGTGCGAACTGCCCCGCCTACTGCTGTACCTACGACCAGATCGAGACGACGGCGGCGGACATCCGGCGCCTCGCCCGCCACTTCGGCCTCTCCGAAGAGCAGGCGCGCCGGCGCTTCACCAAGCCGGTCGAAGGGGGCGCCCGGCGGGCGCTGCGCCACCGGCGCGACGAGATCTTCGGCTCCGCCTGCCGGTTCCTCGATCCCGAACGGCGCCGGTGCACGATCTACGCGGCGCGGCCGCGGATCTGCCGCGTCTACCCCGGAACGCCGCGCTGCGGCTTCTACGATTTCCTGATGTCGGAGCGCCGGTCGCAGGACGACCCGGAGTACGTACCCTCGTTCCGGCGAGGCTGACGGGAGAGGCCGGTTGCTCGCCGAGCTCCACCTGCGCAACCTCGCCGTGCTCGCCGGCGCGAACGTGGAGTTCGGTCCCGGCCTCAACGTGCTGACCGGCGAGACCGGCGCCGGCAAGTCGATCGTGGTCGACGGCCTCGCGCTGCTGTCCGGAGCGCGGGCGAGCGCCGAGCTGGTGCGCGCTGGCGCCGAGCAGCTGCTGGTGACCGGGATCTTCCGCGGCCGCGACCCGGAGGTGGAGGCGCAGCTCGCCGCCGCGGGGATCGAGCCCGAAGGCGACGAGCTGGTGGTGCGCCGCGAGATCGGCCGCGAAGGGCGCAACCGGGTCTTCCTCAACGATCAGCCCGCGACCCTGCGGCTCCTCTCCGAGCTCGCGCCGCGGCTGCTGCGTCTCCACGGCCAACGCGAGGAGCTCGGGCTCGCCGCCCCCGACCTGCAGCGGGCCTGGCTCGACCGCAGCGGCGGTCCCGCGGCCGCCGCGCTGCTCGCGAAGGTGGGCGAGGCGTTCCGCGGGTGGCGGGCGCTCGCCGCGCGGCTCGACCTGCTGCGGGGCGACCAGCGCGCCCGCGCCGAACGGCTCGAGCTGCTCCGCTACCAGCTCGCCGAGCTGGTACGGGTGAACCCGGGCGCCGGCGAGGAGGAGGAGCTGCACCGGGAGCGCGAGCGTCTGCGCCATCGCGAGGCGATCGCGCGCTCGCTCGCCGCCGGCCTGGAGCTGCTCGCCGACGGCGAGGGGGCGGCGAGCGACCAGCTCGGCGCGGCCCGCGAGGCGCTGCGGGAGGCGGCGCGCTTCGAGCCGGCGGCCGCCGGGGCGGAGCGGCTCCTCACCGAGACCCTGGCGCTGCTCGCCGAGCAGGTGCGGGAGCTGCGGGCCGCGCTGCCCGCCGATGACGAGCCGGGCCGGCTCGACCGGGTCGAGGAGCGCCTCTTCGAGCTCGAACGGCTCGTACGGCGTCACGCGGTGCCGGCCGATACCCTGCCGGAGCTGCGCCAGCGCCTCGCCAGGGAGCTCGAGCAGCTGGGAGAGGACGAGGGGAACCGGGAAGGGCTCGAGGCCGCCTGCGCCGAAGCCCTCGCCGGTTTCGCGGCCGCGGCGGCCGCGCTGAGCCGGGCCCGCGCCGATTGGGGCGAGGAGCTCGCGCGCGCCCTCGCTCGCGAGCTCGCCGATCTCGCGCTGCCCCGGGCGCGCTTCGCGGTCCGGCTCGAGCGGCGCCCCGCCGCCGACAGCCCGCTCGCGCTCGAAGGGCGGCCGATCGACTTCGGTCCGCTCGGCTACGACAGCGTCGTCTTCGAGTTCTCGCCGAACCCCGGCGAAGGGCTCCGGCCGCTCGCCCGGATCGCCTCGGGCGGCGAGCTCTCCCGGGTCTATCTCGCGCTCCAGCTCGCCGCGCGGGGCGAAGAGGGGGCCGGCGGGGCGACGCTGGTCTTCGACGAGGTGGACGCCGGCATCGGCGGCGCGCAGGCCGCGGCGGTGGGGCGCAAGCTCCAGAGGCTCGCCACGCACGGCCAGAGCCTGGCGGTGACCCACCTGCCGCAGGTGGCGAGCCACGCGGACCGGCACTTCCTGGTGGAGAAGAGGGTCCGGCAGGGGCGGACCTTCGCCGAAGTACGGTTGCTCACCGAAGAAGAGAGGATCGAAGAGCTGGCGCGTATGCTCGGCGGCGCGCGGGTGACGGCGAGCAGCCGCGCCCATGCCGCGGAGCTGCTCGCGGGCGCACGCCGGAGGGAACGATGAGCGTACGGATCTGGAGACCGGGCGAGCCTCTCGAAGGGCTCGCCGGAGCGGTGGCAGCGGGGCGGGTGATCGCGATCCCGACCGAATCGAGCTATGGACTGGCGGTCGATCCGCGCGATGGCGACGCGGTGGGGCGGCTCTTCGCGTTCAAGCGGCGCGCCGGCCGGCTCCCCTTCCCGGTGGTGATCGGCGAACGCGCGCAGCTCTCGCTGCTGCCGGTCGATCCGGCGGCTCCGATCGTGGCGCAGTTCGGCCATCTCTGGCCGGCGCCGCTGTCGCTGGTCGTGCCGTTGCGCCGGCCGCTGCCGGCGGCGCTCGGGGAGAGCACGGCGGCGATCCGGATCCCGGACCACGCGCTCCTGCGCGAGCTGCTCTGCGCGCTCGGCGTGCCGCTCACCGCCACCAGCGCCAACCGCGCGGGCGAGCCGCCCGCGCTCAGCGTCGAAGAGGCGGCGGCGCTGCTCGCCGAGCTCGACGAGGCGTGGGTCGTGGATGGTGGCACCCTCCCCGGCGGTCTCCCCTCGACGCTGGTGGCGATGGTCGGTTCGGAGGTGCGGATGGTCCGGCAGGGGCGTTTCCCGATCGCCCGGCTGGTCCCGGCGGGGCAGGGAGAGAGCCCCGCTTGAGGCCGCGTCTCCTGTTCGCCCTGCTCGGCGCCGCCGCCCTCTCCGTGGCGGCCGCGGGAGCGAGCGAAACGGCGATCTTCCCGCTTTCCGAGGTGCGACCGGGTCTCGCCGGCTACGGGCTCTCGGTCTTCTCGGGCATCGAACCGCAACGCTTCGAGGTGGAGGTGGTCGGCGTCCTCCAGCGGGTCTCGCCCGGGACGAGCTACGTGCTCGCCCGCCTCTCGGGCCAGGGGCTGGAGCGGACCGGGGTGATCGCCGGGATGAGCGGCAGCCCGGTCTATTTCGACGGGCGGCTGGCCGGGGCGGTGGCGTTCGCCTATCAGTTCGCGAAAGAGGCGGTGGCGGGGATCACGCCGATCGAGGCGATGCGGGCGATCCCGCCGCCGGCGGGATCGGCGACGGCCGCCGCGGCGCCGGTGGCGCTCGCCGACCTCGTGGCGCAGCGGTGGCCCGCCGACCTGCTCGAACGGATGCTCGCGCCGCTGGCGGCGCCGGCGGGGTCCGCGGCGGCCGGGCGGCCGGGGCTGCTCTGGGCGGCCTCGGGATGGCCGGCGCTCGTCCGTGGCCGGCTGGAGGCCGCCGGGCTCGCGGCGGGGGAGCTGGCCGGGGTCCGGGAGGACGGAGTGGCGCTCGTGCCCGGCGCCGCCGCCGCCGCGCTGCTCGTCGATGGCGACTTCCAGCTCGCGGCGACGGGGACCATCACCGCGCGCGACGGCGACGAGCTGCTCGCCTTCGGACACGGTCTCTTCGGCCTGGGCCCGGTGGCGCTGCCGCTCGCCGGCGCCGAGATCGTCACCGTGGTGGCGAGCCAGGCCTCCTCGTTCAAGCTCGCCAACGTCGGGCCGGTCGCCGGCGTCTGGGACCGTGATCAGGCGGCCGGCGTGCGGGGGCGGATCGGGGGCGCGGCACCGCAGATGCCGGTCGAGATCGCCGTGGAGAGCGCGGGCGGAGGCGCGACGAGGATCGCGCTCCGGATCGCGGAGCATCCGCGGCTGACCCCCGCTCTCGCCGCCCTCGGCCTGCTGGGGGCTTTCGACCGGGCCGGGATCGCCGCCGCGCAGAGTCTCGATCTCGAGCTCCGCTTCCGGCTCGCTGGCGCGCCGCCGCTCACCCTCCGGCAGAGCTTCGACGGTCCGGGGGCGACGAACGAAGCGATGCTCTGGCAGCTCGCCCTCCAGACCTATCTCACGCTCAACCCGCTGGCGCCGGTCCGGATCGAGGCGCTCGAGGTCGGGGTCCGGCCGCATCCGGAGCCGCGGCTCGCGACGGTGGTGGCGACCCGCCCCGAGCGGACGGTGGTGCGCCCGGGCGAGCGGCTGGCGATCGACGTCGCGCTCGCGCCGCACCGCCGGCCGGGCGAGCGGCGGCGGCTGGAGCTCACGCTGCCGGCCGGGCTGCCGCCCGGGCGCTATCCCCTCTGGGTCGGCGACGGGGTCAGTGTCGACGCCGTCCGCCTCACGCTCGAACCGGCCGATCCGCTCCGGTTCGAGGCCGCCCGGGCGCTCCTCGCCGGGCTCGCCGGGCGTGACGAGCTCGCGCTCCTGCTCGCGGCGCCGGGGCGCGGGGTGGCGGCACCGGGTGAGACGCTGCCGCGACTGCCCGGGACGATCCAGTCGCTCCGTGGTCCGGTCGCCGGCCGCGCCGACGAGAAGGGGCTGCGGGCCGGCGTCGTCCTCCACCAGCGCGAGCCGGCCGCCGGCCCCCTCTCCGGGCTCGTCCGCCTCGAGCTCGAGGTGCGTCCCACCCGGTCGGTGAGCGGAAAGGAGCGATCATGACCCGCACGCAGCGAATCGTCTTCGGCGCCCTCTGCCTCGTGCTCGCCGCCACGGCGGCCGCCGCCGGTCCGGTGCGGCAGTTCCAGGTGCAGGGGGCGGAGGGCTTCGGCCGCGGCACGCTCGAGGCGGTGCGCACCGACGCGCTCGGCGCCCTCGAGCTCGGCGCCCGGCTCGAGCGGGTCGCCGCGCTCGACCCGCCGTATCTGCTCGCCGCCGCGCGCACGCGGGGCGGATGGATCGTCGGCACGGGGAACGAAGGGAAGGTGCTCCGGGTGACCGACGCCGGCGAGGTCACGGAGCTCTTCACCACGGCCGAGCCGGAGGTCTTCGCGGTCGCCGCCGGCGAGGACGGCACGATCTACGCCGCCTCCTCGCCCAACGGCAAGGTCTACCGCTTCCGGCAGGGGAAGGCCGAGAGCTGGTTCGACCCCGGCGAGCTCTACGTCTGGGCGCTCGCCTTCGACCGGACGGGCGGGCTGCTGGTGGCCACCGGCACCCGGGGCCGCCTCTACCGGGTGGGGGCCGACGGCCGCGGCGAGCTCTTCGCCGAGGTCGCCGATACCCACGTCCGATCGCTCCTGCCGCTTCCCGACGGCCGCCTCCTCCTCGGCACCGCCGGCCGCGGGCTCCTCGTCGAGCGCGACGGCCGGGGGCGGCTGCGGACGCTCCTCGAGGCGGTGCAGCCGGAGGTGGCGGCGCTCGCCGCCGGGGCCGACGGGATCTATCTGGCCACCGTCGCCTCCGAGGCGAGCTGGGCCGAGCCGGGGGCACGTGCGCAGGCTCCGGCCGGCGCCGGATCGCCGGGGGGAGAGCCGCAGGCGACGGTGACCGTGACCGGCGAGGGCGAGCCCCCCCCTCCCGCCGCCGGCCCGGCGGCGACCCCGGCGCCCCGGGGCCCCGGCAAGGGGCCGCGCAGCGAGCTCTGGCGGCTCGATGCGCAGGGCCGGCCCGAGCGGCTCGACGAGCTCGTCGAGGAGACCGTCTACGCTCTCCTCTGGCATCGCGACCGCCTCTGGGTGGCCACCGGGATCGAAGGGCGCCTCTACAGCCTCGGGCCGGAAGGACGGCTCGCCCTCGAGAGCGACCTCGACGAGCGGCAGCTGGTCGGCTTCGCGGCGGGCGAGCCGCCGGCGCTCGTCGCCACCAACGGCGGCGCGCTCTACCGCCTTGGCACCGGCCGCGCCCGGGAGGGCCGGTACGACTCCCCGGTGCTCGATGCGGGCGCGCTCGCCCGCTTCGGCGAGCTGCGCTGGCGGGGGAGCATCCCCAAGGGAACGAGCCTCCGCTGGGCGGTGCGCTTCGGCGGCAGCGCGGAGCCCGACGAGAGCTGGAGCGAGTGGAGCGAGCCGGCGGCCGGGGAGGTGATCGGGCTCGCGGCGGTGCCGCTCGCCCGCTACCTCCAGTTCCGCGCCGAGCTCACCGGCCGCGAGGAACGTTCGCCGCGCCTCGTCGCGGTCGAGATCTCCTACCGGCAGGAGAACCTCCGCCCCCGGATCGAGCGGTTCGAGGTCCTCGATCCCGGGCAGGTGCTCGTGCCGCAGACGTTCAACCCCGCCGAGCAGATCTACGAGCCGGCCAACCCGGCCCGCGGCGGCGTCTTCACCACCCTGCGCCGGAGCGACGGGCGCGGCGACGGGCGGCTCAAGCAGCTCTGGAAGCTCGGGTATCGGACCCTCCGCTGGAAGGCGGAGGATCCCAACGGCGACGCGCTCCGCTCGGCGCTGGAGTTCCGCTGCCGCGAGACCGGCGACTGGCTGCCGATGGCCCGCGATCTCGAGGAGGAGTGGTACAGCTTCGACGCCCAGGCCCTCCCCGACGGCCTCTGCTGGTTCCGGCTGCGGGTCGACGACGGCCGCGACCGGCCGGGCGAGACGCCGCTCGTCGCCGAGCGGGTGAGCGAGCCGGTGGTCGTGGATCACACGCCGCCGGCGCTCGTCTCGGCGCGCCGGGAGGGCACGCGCTGGGTGGTCGAGGTCGCCGACGCCCTGAACCCGCTGCGCACCGCCGAGGTGAGCATCGACGGCGGCGCGTGGCGGCCCGCCGTCGTCGCCGACGGTCTGCTCGACGGCCGCTCCGAGCGGCTCCACGTGGAGGTGCCGCCCGGAGCGCAGCTGGTCCTGCTCCGGGTCGCCGACGCCGCCTTCAACCAGGTCTCCTTCCAGCTCACGGAGGAAGCGCGATGAGCCCACGCATCGCCGTCTATCCGGGTTCGTTCGATCCGATCCACAACGGCCACCTCGACATCGTCTCGCGGCTCGGAGCCCTCTTCGACGAGGTCGTGATCGCGGTGCTGCAGAACGAGGAGAAACGGCCGCTCTTCTCGGTCGCCGAGCGCGAGGAGATGATCCGCGAGGTGGTCGGGGAGCGCTCGGGCTTCCGAGTCGAGAGCTTCTCCGGACTGCTCGTGGACTTCGCGCGGCAGCTTGGCGCCCGCACCATCGTGCGCGGGCTGCGCGCGGTGTCGGACTTCGAGTACGAGTTCCAGATGGCGCTGATGAACCGGCGCCTGAGCCCCGAGATCGAGACCGTCTTCATGATGCCGCGGGAGGAGTACACCTATCTCTCGAGCCGGCTGGTGAAGGAGGTCTTCGCCCTCGGGGGCTCGCTCGACGGTCTGGTGCCGGCGCAGGTCCTCGCGCGGCTGCGGGAGCGGTTCGTGCAGGGGACCGGGGGAGCCGGAGCGCGGTGAGCCTCGCGAGCTTCCTCGCGGCGCTGCCGAAGGCCGAGCTCCACCTCCACCTGGAGGGCGCGATCGCTCCCGCGACGCTGCTGCGGCTCGCCGCGCGGCGGCGGATCGCGCTGCCGGCCACCGACGAGCAGAGCCTGCGCGACTGGTTCCGGTTCCGCGACTTCGAGCATTTCGTCGAGGTCTACCTCGCCTGCTCGCGCTGCCTGCGCGATCCGGAGGATTTCCAGCTCGCCGCCGAGGGGCTGCTTGCGACGCTCGAGTCGCTCGGCATCGTCCACTGCGAGGCGCACTTCACGATCGCCACCCACGCGGCCAACGGCGCGAACCCGGGCGAGCTGCTCGACGCCCTGGCCGAGACCGTCGCGGCGGGGGAGCGGGAGCGGGGCGTGCGGCTGCGGCTGATCCCCGACATCGTCCGCAACGTCGGCACCGGTCCCGCCGACCTCACCCTCGACTGGGCCCTCGCCGGCCAGCGGCGGGGGCTGGTGGTGGCGCTCGGGCTGTCGGGCAGCGAGGCCCGCTTCCCCAGCGAACCGTTCGCCGATCATTTCGCGGCGGCGGCCCGGCACGGTCTGCACCGGGTCGCGCACGCCGGCGAGCACGCGGGCCCGGAGTCGGTTCGTGCGGTGCTCGCGCTCGGCGCCGAGCGCGAGCACCGCACGAACCGACTCCGGGCCCGCGTGCTCGCCGGCGTGCGCGACCCGGTGCAGACCGTGCCGGGCCGCCGCCGCGAAATGATCGGCGAACGGTTCGCTGGGGAAGCGGGCCTCGCTGCCCGACAGCCCGAGCGCCACCACCAGCCCCCGCCGCTGGCCGGCGAGGGCCCAGTCGAGGGTGAGGTCGGCGGGACCGGTGCCGACGTTGCGGACGATGTCGGGGATCAGCCGCAGCCGCACGCCCCGCTCCCGCTCCCCCGCCGCGACGGTCTCGGCCAGGGCGTCGAGCAGCTCGCCCGGGTTCGCGCCGTTGGCCGCGTGGGTGGCGATCGTGAAGTGCGCCTCGCAGTGGACGATGCCGAGCGACTCGAGCGTCGCAAGCAGCCCCTCGGCGGCGAGCTGGAAATCCTCCGGATCGCGCAGGCAGCGCGAGCAGGCGAGGTAGACCTCGACGAAATGCTCGAAGTCGCGGAACCGGAACCAGTCGCGCAGGCTCTGCTCGTCGGTGGCCGGCAGCGCGATCCGCCGCCGCGCGGCGAGCCGCAGCAGCGTCGCGGGAGCGATCGCGCCCTCCAGGTGGAGGTGGAGCTCGGCCTTCGGCAGCGCCGCGAGGAAGCTCGCGAGGCTCACCGCGCTCCGGCTCCCCCGGTCCCCTGCACGAACCGCTCCCGCAGCCGCGCGAGGACCTGCGCCGGCACCAGACCGTCGAGCGAGCCCCCGAGGGCGAAGACCTCCTTCACCAGCCGGCTCGAGAGATAGGTGTACTCCTCCCGCGGCATCATGAAGACGGTCTCGATCTCGGGGCTCAGGCGCCGGTTCATCAGCGCCATCTGGAACTCGTACTCGAAGTCCGACACCGCGCGCAGCCCGCGCACGATGGTGCGGGCGCCAAGCTGCCGCGCGAAGTCCACGAGCAGTCCGGAGAAGCTCTCGACTCGGAAGCCCGAGCGCTCCCCGACCACCTCGCGGATCATCTCCTCGCGCTCGGCGACCGAGAAGAGCGGCCGTTTCTCCTCGTTCTGCAGCACCGCGATCACGACCTCGTCGAAGAGGGCTCCGAGCCGCGAGACGATGTCGAGGTGGCCGTTGTGGATCGGATCGAACGAACCCGGATAGACGGCGATGCGTGGGCTCATCGCGCTTCCTCCGTGAGCTGGAAGGAGACCTGGTTGAAGGCGGCGTCGGCGACCCGGAGCAGGACCAGCTGCGCTCCGGGCGGCACCTCCACGTGGAGCCGCTCGGAGCGGCCGTCGAGCAGACCGTCGGCGACGACGGCGGGCCGCCACGCGCCGCCGTCGATGCTCACCTCGGCGGTGCGCAGCGGGTTCAGGGCGTCGGCGACCTCGACCACCCAGCGCGTGCCCTCCCGGCGCGCCGAGACGAGCGCCGGCGGCGTGTGATCCACGACCACCGGCTCGCTCACCCGCTCGGCGACGAGCGGCGTCTCGCCCGGCCGGTCGCGGCCGTCGTCGACCCGCAGCCGGAACCAGCAGAGGCCGTCGGGGAGGGCCTGGGCGTCGAAGCTGTACCACTCCTCCTCGAGATCGCGGGCCATCGGCAGCCAGTCGCCGGTCTCGCGGCAGCGGAACTCCAGCGCCGAGCGGAGCGCGTCGCCGTTGGGATCCTCCGCCTTCCAGCGGAGGGTCCGATACCCGAGCTTCCAGAGCTGCTTGAGCCGCCCGTCGCCGCGCCCGTCGCTCCGGCGCAGGGTGGTGAAGACGCCGCCGCGGGCCGGGTTGGCCGGCTCGTAGATCTGCTCGGCGGGGTTGAACGTCTGCGGCACGAGCACCTGCCCGGGATCGAGGACCTCGAACCGCTCGATCCGGGGGCGGAGGTTCTCCTGCCGGTAGGAGATCTCGACCGCGACGAGGCGCGGCGAACGTTCCTCGCGGCCGGTGAGCTCGGCGCGGAACTGGAGGTAGCGGGCGAGCGGCACCGCCGCGAGCCCGATCACCTCCCCGGCCGCCGGCTCGCTCCACTCGCTCCAGCTCTCGTCGGGCTCCGCGCTGCCGCCGAAGCGCACCGCCCAGCGGAGGCTCGTTCCCTTGGGGATGCTCCCCCGCCAGCGCAGCTCGCCGAAGCGGGCGAGCGCGCCCGCATCGAGCACCGGGGAGTCGTACCGGCCCTCCCGGGCGCGGCCGGTGCCAAGGCGGTAGAGCGCGCCGCCGTTGGTGGCGACGAGCGCCGGCGGCTCGCCCGCCGCGAAGCCGACCAGCTGCCGCTCGTCGAGGTCGCTCTCGAGGGCGAGCCGTCCTTCCGGCCCGAGGCTGTAGAGGCGCCCTTCGATCCCGGTGGCCACCCAGAGGCGGTCGCGATGCCAGAGGAGAGCGTAGACGGTCTCCTCGACGAGCTCGTCGAGCCGCTCGGGCCGGCCCTGCGCATCGAGCCGCCAGAGCTCGCTGCGCGGCCCCTTGCCGGGGCCCCGGGGCGCCGGGGTCGCCGCCGGGCCGGCGGCGGGAGGGGGGGGCTCGCCCTCGCCGGTCACGGTCACCGTCGCCTGCGGCTCTCCCCCCGGCGATCCGGCGCCGGCCGGAGCCTGCGCACGTGCCCCCGGCTCGGCCCAGCTCGCCTCGGAGGCGACGGTGGCCAGATAGATCCCGTCGGCCCCGGCGGCGAGCGCCGCCACCTCCGGCTGCACCGCCTCGAGGAGCGTCCGCAGCCGCCCCCGGCCGTCGCGCTCGACGAGGAGCCCGCGGCCGGCGGTGCCGAGGAGGAGGCGGCCGTCGGGAAGCGGCAGGAGCGATCGGACGTGGGTATCGGCGACCTCGGCGAAGAGCTCGCCGCGGCCGTCGGCCCCCACCCGGTAGAGGCGGCCCCGGGTGCCGGTGGCCACCAGCAGCCCGCCCGTCCGGTCGAAGGCGAGCGCCCAGACGTAGAGCTCGCCGGGGTCGAACCAGCTCTCGGCCTTCCCCTGCCGGAAGCGGTAGACCTTGCCGTTGGGCGAGGAGGCGGCGTAGATCGTGCCGTCCTCGCCGGCGGCGACCGCGAAGACCTCCGGCTCGGCCGTGGTGAAGAGCTCCGTGACCTCGCCGGCGTCGGTCACCCGGAGCACCTTCCCTTCGTTCCCCGTGCCGACGATCCATCCGCCCCGCGTGCGCGCGGCGGCGAGCAGATACGGCGGGTCGAGCGCGGCGACCCGCTCGAGCCGGGCGCCGAGCTCGAGGGCGCCGAGCGCGTCGGTGCGCACCGCCTCGAGCGTGCCGCGGCCGAAGCCCTCCGCCCCCTGCACCTGGAACTGCCGCACCGGACCGGCGGCGGCCGCCGTGGCGGCGAGCACGAGGCAGAGGGCGCCGAAGACGATTCGCTGCGTGCGGGTCATGATCGCTCCTTTCCGCTCACCGACCGGGTGGGACGCACCTCGAGCTCGAGGCGGACGAGCCCGGAGAGGGGGCCGGCGGCCGGCTCGCGCTGGTGGAGGACGACGCCGGCCCGCAGCCCCTTCTCGTCGGCGCGGCCGGCGACCGGACCACGGAGCGACTGGATCGTCCCGGGCAGTCGCGGCAGCGTCTCACCCGGTGCCGCCACCCCGCGCCCCGGCGCCGCGAGCAGGAGCGCGAGCTCGTCACGCCCGGCGAGCCCGGCGAGGAGCGCCCGGGCGGCCTCGAACCGGAGCGGATCGGCCGGTTCGAGCGTGAGGCGGACGGCGTCGACACTGACCCCGTCGCCGACCCAGAGGGGATAGCGCCCGGGCGGCAGCCCGGCCGGCAGCGTGAGCTCCAGCCGCCGCCGCTCGCCCGGCCGGCGGTGCGGCGCGAGCGCGACGTCGATCGCCAGCCGCTCGCCCGGGCGCACCACCGTCCGCTCGGGGCGGGTCGCCACCACCGTCGCGAGCCGCGGCTCCGGATGCGGCCGGACCCCGACCTCGAGCGCCTCGATCCGGACCGGCGCCAGCGGGTTGAGCGTGAGATAGGTCTGGAGGGCGAGCTGCCAGAGCATCGCTTCGTTCGTCGCCCCCGGACCGTCGAAGCTCTGCCGGAGGGTGAGCGGCGGCGCGCCAGCGAGCCGGAAGCGGAGCTCGAGATCGAGACTCTGCGCGGCGGCGATCCCGGCCCGGTCGAAAGCCCCCAGCAGGCCGAGGGCGGCGAGAGCGGGGGTCAGCCGCGGATGCTCCGCGATCCGGAGCGCGATCCTCGTCGCGCCTCCGCCCGCGCTCTCCACGGCGATCTCGACCGGCATCTGCGGTGCCGCGCCCCCGATCCGCCCCCGCACGCCGGCCGCCTGATCACGGTCCCAGACGCCGGCGACCGGCCCGACGTTGGCGAGCTTGAACGAGGAGGCCTGGCTCGCCACCACGGTGACGATCTCGGCGCCGGCGAGCGGCAGCGCCACCGGGCCCAGGCCGAAGAGACCGTGTCCGAAGGCGAGCAGCTCGTCGCCGTCGCGCGCGGTGATGGTCCCCGTCGCCGCGAGCTGGAAGTCGCCATCGACGAGCAGCGCGGCGGCGGCGGCGCCGGGCACGAGCGCCACTCCGTCCTCCCGGACCCCGGCCAGCTCCCCCGCCGCGAGCCCGGCGGCCTCCAGCCGGCCACGGACGAGCGCCGGCCATCCCGAGGCCGCCCAGAGCAGCCCCGGCCGCCCGGCCGCCGCGGACCCCGCCGGCGCCGCCAGCGGCGCGAGCATCCGTTCGAGCAGGTCGGCGGGCCACCGCTGCGCCACGAGGTCGGCGAGCGCCACCGGCGCCGCGGCGGCCGTCGCCGATCCCGCCGGCGGCGGGATCGCCCGCATCGCCTCGATCGGCGTGATCCCCGCCACCGCCTCTTTCGCGAACTGATAGGCGAACGCCACCGCCCCGGCCAGCCGCCCGTCGAAATAGACCGGGCTGCCGCTCATCCCGGCGATCACCCCGGTCCGCTCCAGCCCCTGGCCCGAGAGGCGGGCGAGCACGTAGCTCGTCCCGGGCGAGACCCGCTGGAGGACGCCGACCACCTCCACCTCGAAGCGTTGCGGTTCGATGCCCGAGAAGACCGAGAGCCCGTAGCCGGCGAGACCCGGTCGCACCTCGGAAAGCGGGAAGATCGCCGTTTCGCTCGCTCCCGCGGCCGCCACGGAGAGGGCGGCGGCGCCGAGCAGGGCGAACAGGAGACGCGGCCTCAAGCGGGGCTCTCTCCCTGCCCCGCCGGGACCAGCCGGGCGATCGGGAAACGCCCCTGCCGGACCATCCGCACCTCCGAACCGACCATCGCCACCAGCGTCGAGGGGAGACCGCCGGGGAGGGTGCCACCATCCACGACCCACGCCTCGTCGAGCTCGGCGAGCAGCGCCGCCGCCTCTTCGACGCTGAGCGCGGGCGGCTCGCCCGCGCGGTTGGCGCTGGTGGCGGTGAGCGGCACGCCGAGCGCGCAGAGCAGCTCGCGCAGGAGCGCGTGGTCCGGGATCCGGATCGCCGCCGTGCTCTCCCCGAGCGCCGCCGGCAGCGGCCGGCGCAACGGCACGACCAGCGACAGCGGCGCCGGCCAGAGATGGCCGAACTGCGCCACGATCGGAGCCGCCGGATCGACCGGCAGCAGCGAGAGCTGCGCGCGTTCGCCGATCACCACCGGGAAGGGGAGCCGGCCGGCGCGCCGCTTGAACGCGAAGAGCCGCCCCACCGCGTCGCCATCGCGCGGATCGACCGCCAGTCCATAGCTCGATTCGGTCGGGATCGCGATCACCCGCCCCGCTGCCACCGCTCCGGCGAGCCCTTCGAGAGGCTCGCCCGGTCTCCAGATCCGTACGCTCATCGTTCCCTCCGGCGTGCGCCCGCGAGCAGCTCCGCGGCATGGGCGCGGCTGCTCGCCGTCACCCGCGCGCCGCCGAGCATACGCGCCAGCTCTTCGATCCTCTCTTCTTCGGTGAGCAACCGTACTTCGGCGAAGGTCCGCCCCTGCCGGACCCTCTTCTCCACCAGGAAGTGCCGGTCCGCGTGGCTCGCCACCTGCGGCAGGTGGGTCACCGCCAGGCTCTGGCCGTGCGTGGCGAGCCTCTGGAGCTTGCGCCCCACCGCCGCGGCCTGCGCGCCGCCGATGCCGGCGTCCACCTCGTCGAAGACCAGCGTCGCCCCGCCGGCCCCCTCTTCGCCCCGCGCGGCGAGCTGGAGCGCGAGATAGACCCGGGAGAGCTCGCCGCCCGAGGCGATCCGGGCGAGCGGCCGGAGCCCTTCGCCGGGGTTCGGCGAGAACTCGAAGACGACGCTGTCGTAGCCGAGCGGACCGAAGTCGATCGGCCGCCCTTCGAGCGCGAGCGGGCTGTCGGCGGCGGGGCGCCGCTCGAGCCGGACCGCGAAGCGCGCCCGGGGCAGCGCGAGATCGGCGAGCTCGCGAGCGAGGGCGCGCGCGAGCTCCTCGCCCCAATCGGCGCGGGCCCGGCTCAGCGCGGCCGCCGCGGCCGCGAAACCGGCGAGGGCTTCGGCGCAGGCGGCCTCGAGCCCTTCCCGGTTCCCCTCGTCCTCTCCCAGCTGCTCGAGCTCCCTGGCGAGGCGCTGGCGCAGCTCCGGCAGGGTATCGGCCGGCACCGCGTGACGCCGTACGAGCCGTTCGAGCTCGAAGAGGCGCTCCTCGACCCGGTCGAGCCGGCCCGGCTCGTCATCGGCGGGCAGCGCGGCCCGCAGCTCCCGCACCTGCTCGGCGAGCAGCGCCAGGGTCTCGGTGAGGAGCCGCTCCGCCCCGGCGGCCGCCGGCTCGAAGCGCGCCGCCTCCCGCAGCGCCTCGCGGGCCGCGCCGAGCTGGTCGCTCGCCGCCCCCTCGCCGTCGGCGAGCAGCTCCAGGCCGGCGGCGAGCGAGCGCGCGATCGCCTCGCGATGGCGCAGACGCTCGCGCTCCCGGTGCAGCTCCTCCTCCTCGCCGGCGCCCGGGTTCACCCGTACCAGCTCGGCGAGCTGGTAGCGGAGCAGCTCGAGCCGTTCGGCGCGGGCGCGCTGGTCGCCCCGCAGCAGGTCGAGCCGCGCGGCGAGCGCCCGCCACCCGCGGAACGCCTCGCCCACCTTCGCGAGCAGCGCGGCGGCCGCGGGACCGCCGCTGCGGTCGAGCCAGGCCCGCTGCAGGTCGGGGGCGGCGAGCCCGAGCTCCTCGCGTTGGCCGTGGAGACGCAGCAGCCGCGGCGCGAGCTCGGAGAGGAGCCGCAGGGTCGCGGGCTGATCGTTGAGGAAGACCCGGTTGCGCCCTTCGCGGCCGATCTCGCGGCGCACCACCAGCTCGTCGCCTTCGGGCTCGATCCCCGCGGCGGCGAGCTGCGCCTCCACCTCCGGGTCGCGGCCGCGGAAGATCCCGGTCACCAGCAGCTGCTCGGCGCCAGCGCGCACCAGCTCGGCGCTCGCCCGCGCTCCGGACAGCAGCGCGAGGCCGTCGACCACGATCGACTTGCCGGCGCCGGTCTCGCCGGTCAGCACGTTGAGGCCGGGACCGAACTCCACGTTCGCGCCGGCGAGCACGGCGAGGTTGCGCAGGTGGAGCTCGGCGAGCAACCGGCCTCTCCCGTCAGCCTCGCCGGAACGAGGGTACGTACTCCGGGTCGTCCTGCGACCGGCGCTCCGACATCAGGAAATCGTAGAAGCCGCAGCGCGGCGTTCCGGGGTAGACGCGGCAGATCCGCGGCCGCGCCGCGTAGATCGTGCACCGGCGCCGTTCGGGATCGAGGAACCGGCAGGCGGAGCCGAAGATCTCGTCGCGCCGGTGGCGCAGCGCCCGCCGGGCGCCCCCTTCGACCGGCTTGGTGAAGCGCCGGCGCGCCTGCTCTTCGGAGAGGCCGAAGTGGCGGGCGAGGCGCCGGATGTCCGCCGCCGTCGTCTCGATCTGGTCGTAGGTACAGCAGTAGGCGGGGCAGTTCGCACAGGAGTAGAACTTCACGCTTCGCTCGGACATCGGGGCATTCTACTCAGAGAGCCGGGAGCGCGGGCGGCGGTGCCGAGCGGTGTCTGCCCGGGCGCTCAGACGAGCGCGAGGAACCGCGCGAAGAGCGTGGCCGCCACCGGAGACGGCCGCAGGGAGTCGGCCAGCCGCTTCATCGCGTCGCTGGCGGGCAGATAGGCGTCGCGATAGAGCGCGGCCCGGGCGAGCATCCGCGCCTCGTCGAGCTCGACGTGGAACTGCGCGCCGTAGACCGGCAGCTCGCCGATCCGGAACGCCTGATGCCGGCAGCGGGCGGTGTAGGCGAGCTCCACGGCGTCCGGCGGCAGCTCCACCACCCAGTCGTTGTGCCCGAACTGCGCGTCGAAGCTCGGGGGAAGCCCCGCGAGCCAGGGGTCGGCGGCGCCCACCGCGGTCAGGTGGAGCTCGAAGGTGCCGAGCTCGCCGTGCTCGGGGTCGGTGACGACCCGGCCGCCGAGGGCGCGGGCGAGGAACTGGTGCCCGTAGCAGGAGCCGAAGACCGGCCAGCGGCGGGCGACGAGCTCGCCGACGAGATCGAGCAGCGGCGCCGTGAACGGATCGTCCTCGGTGACCGAGTGCGCCCCGGCGCCGCCGATGACCACGGCGTCGCAGCCGGCGAGATCGGCGATCCCGATCGCCGGCCGCGACACCAGGTTCCAGGAGCGGATCTGCCCGGGAAGGAGGCCGCCGACGGCCGCGAACGCCTCCCGCTCCTGCGCTTCGGCGCGCGGATCGTCGCGCACCTGGAGGAGCGCCAGCCGCAGGGTGCCGGTTCCCGCAGAGCGCATGGCGCCGCTTCAGCTCCGGCTGAAGAAGGCGCGGATGATGTGCCCCGCCACCTCGGGGTTCTCGCGCAGCCGGCGCGTCGAGTAGGGATACCAGTCCTTGCCGTACGGCACGTAGACCCGGAGCCGGTGCCCCCCTTCGACGAGGATCCGCCGCAGGAGCGGCTCGACGCCGAGCAGCATCTGGAACTCGTACCGGTCGCGCGGGATGCCCAGCCGGTCGATCAGGTGGACCGCGGCGCAGCAGAGGTACTCGTCGTGCGTCGCGATGCCG
This sequence comes from Acidobacteriota bacterium, assembly GCA_012521815.1. Taxonomy (GTDB): domain Bacteria; phylum Acidobacteriota; class Thermoanaerobaculia; order Multivoradales; family JAGPDF01; genus JAAYLR01. The sequence goes on along the minus strand of JAAYLR010000157.1, from coordinate 15,131 downwards.
ACGTAGACGCCCTGCCGGAACGCCTTCTCGAGCGCCGCCAGGAAGGCGCGCTGCACCGTCTCGAACCCCTTCCACGCCACCGCTCGCGGCTCGATGTAGATCCCCTTGCAGAGCCGGATGTTCGCCCCTTCGGCCGGCAGCGCCTCGATGTCGGCGAGCGTCCGCCGCATGTAGGCCTGGAAGACGACCCCGAGGTTGTCGTGCTTCTTCCGCAGGGAGCGGAAGACGGCGAGGGTGTCGTCGATCGTGGTGTGATCTTCCATGTCGATCCGCACGAAGTTCCCGTGCTCGGCGGCGCTGGTCGCGATCTGGTCGAGGTTGCTCTCGAACAGCTCCCGGTTGATCTTCAGGCCGAGCGCGGTCGGCTTGATCGAGATGTTCGCGTCGAGCTTCCGCTCCGCGATCTCCTTGAGCATCCGCTGGTACTCGCGCACGTTCGTCTCGGCCTTGGCCGGGTCGTAGACCTCCTCGCCGAGCAGATCCATCGTCGCCATGGCGCCCTCGGCGTTGAGCCTGGCAATCTCGCGCAGCGCATCCTCGATCCCCTCGCCGGCCACGTACCGGGAGGCGACACGGCCGACGATGAACTTCGGGACGAGCGGCATCGTGAGGACGATCAGCTTGTGAAACAGAGACATCGACTCCTCCCAGAGAGCGGCGCCCCGGCGCCGCGGTCAGATGGACTCCGTTCCGGAGCCGGCCACGGGTCCGCCGGCGCCCCGCTTCTCAGCGTGGCGGACGGCGCCCCCCGCGCACCGGCTACGGCGAAAGGCACGAGACCGTCCCGCCCCGGGCAGGGTCCGACTCGACGAGCCCGGGCGAACGGCAAGGGACGAGCGAACTGATCGGCTCCCGCCGCGAACGGCACCGGCCGCGGCCGACGGGAGTGGCAAACGGTTTCGGACGGGCAGGAGATGCGGGTGACGCGAACGACCCTGCGGCACTCGGCATACGGCCGGAGACGGCGGGGAGACGGCGACGACGGATACGGGGACAGGCCGTCCCGGCGCACCCGTCCACTCTCCTCTTGGCCCATCGTCGCCTCCGCGGGGATCGGCCGCCGCTCCCGTCGCGGCCGACGCCGCTGATTCTACCCGGAATGCGGGCGCGTCATGACGGGATCGCCCGGCGTCCCGGCCTCGGATAAGCTACGCGGTCTCTCGCCCCTCACCGGGCTTCGCGCAGGCTCCCACCCACCTGTTCGTGCGCGTGATAGCTGGAACGCACGAGCGGCCCGGACTGGCAGTGGGCGAAGCCAAGCGCCGCCGCGAGCTCGCGGTAGCGGGCGAACTCGCCGGGGTGCACGTACCGGTCGACCGGCAGGTGCTTGCGGGTCGGCTGGAGGTACTGGCCGAGGGTGAGGATCTCGACCCCCGCTTCCCGCACCGCGCGCATCACCTCCTCGACCTCCTCCGGACGCTCGCCGAGACCGAGCATGAGGCCGGTCTTCACCCGGCCCCGGTACGCCCCGGCATCGCGGCGGCGGCTCGCCTCGGCGAGCAGCGCGAGGCTCGTCTCGAAGCGGCTGCCGGGGCGGGCGGTCCGATAGAGCCGCGGGACGGTCTCCATGTTGTGGGAGAAGATCTCCGGCGCCGCGCCGAGGACGATGTCGAGCGCGTCGGGAACCCCGCGGAAGTCGGGGGTGAGCACCTCGACCGCGCACCCCGGGTTGCGCTCGTGGATCGCCCGGATCACCGCCGCCCAGTGGGCGGCGCCGCCGTCGGGCAGGTCGTCGCGGTCGACCGAGGTGAGCACGGCGTGCCGCAGCCCCATCTCGGCCACCGCTTCGGCGACGTGCGCCGGCTCGTCGGGGTCGGTGCCGGGGCGGGGGCGGCCCGAGGTCACGGCGCAGAAGCCGCAGCGCCGGGTGCAGATCTCGCCGAGGATCATGAAGGTCGCGGTGCCGTGCTCGCCCCAGCACTCGAAGATGTTGGGGCAGCGGGCCTCCGCGCAGACGGTGTTGAGGCGAAGGCGCCCGACGAGGTCGCGCACCTCACGGAAACGTTCGGGCGTCGCGAGACGGATGCGGAGCCATTCGGGACGCCGCTCCGGGCGTCCCGCTCCCTTTCCGCCGGGCACGGCGCCGTGGAGTTCGGTGGAGTCGCTCATGCGCCGGACTCTACACCGGCCGCCGGCGACGGCTCGAAATCGAGAGCGACGTCGAGCGCCGGTGCCGAGTGCGTGAGCCAGCCGACCGAGATCAGATCGACGCCGCTTTCGGCGATCGCCCGGATCGTCTCCGGGCGCACGCCGCCGGAGGCTTCGAGCGGCACCCGCCCGCCGGCGATCGCCACCGCCTCCCGCAGGAGGGCGGGGAGCATGTTGTCGAGGAGGATCACGTCGGCGCCGGCCGCGAGCGCCTCCCGGAGCTGGTCGAGATCGTCGACCTCCACCTCGATCTTCACGAGGTGTCCGACCCCGGCCCGGGCCCGGCGGACCGCCTCCCCCACCCCGCCGGCCACGGCGAGGTGGTTGTCCTTGATCAGCACCGCATCGTGGAGCCCGGCGCGGTGCGGGGTCGCGCCGCCGCAGACGAGCGCGTGCTTCTCGAGCGCCCGCAGGCCCGGGGTCGTCTTGCGGGTGCCCGCGAGCCGCGCCCGCGTTCCCGCGAGCTGCGCGCCGAGGTCGCGGGCGGCGGTGGCGATGCCGGAGAGCCGGCCGAGCAGGTTGAGCGCCGTCCGCTCCCCGGTCAGGAGCGCGCGCGCCGGGCCGGCGAGCGTCGCGAGAGTGGCGCCGGCGGCGACGTCGTCGCCGTCGCTCACGAGCGCCTCGCTCCCCACCGCGGGCGAGAGGAGCGGGAAGACCGCGAGTGCCGGCGCGAGACCGGCGATCCGCCCGGCCGCCCGGGCGACGATCCGTGCCCGGGCCTGCGCGGTGGCCGGGATCACGCTGTCGGTGGTCAGATCTCCCGCGGTGCCGAGATCCTCGGCGAGCGCGCGGCGAAGCAGCTCCTCGTAGAACAGGGGGGGCAGCACCGGAGCGGCCATCAGGCTCCTCCCGCGGCCCGCGGGCGGGCCGTGTCGACGAAACGGGGTTCGGGCCGGCCGCCGGTGAAGGCGACGGAGAAGACGGTGTGCCGCGCCCCGGCGGGATCCGGTTCGGGGAAGTCGGCGCGGTAGTGCGCGCCCCGGCTCTCCCGGCGCGCGAGCGCGGCCGCGGCCACGAGCGCGGCGACCGCCGCCGGGCGCCCCCGGCCGGGGTCGCGCGCCGCCGCCTCGGCGAGCGCCGCCGCCGCCGCGGCGAGCTCCTCGCCGCGGCGCACGAGCCCGACCGCCTGCCACATCCGTTCTCGCACCGAACGCGGCACCGCCGCGCGGCCGGGGTCGGGCAGGCTCTCGCCGCCGCAGAGCTCCTCGCCGGTAGCCGGCCGGAGCGGCGGCGCCGCGGCGGCGAGGATGTCCGCTGCCGCGCGGGCGCCGAAGACGACCGCCTCGAGCAGCGAGTTCGAGGCGAGCCGGTTGGCGCCGTGCACGCCGGTCGACGCCACCTCCCCCGCCGCCCAGAGACCGGCGAGCGAGCTGCGGCCGTCGCACGAGGTCAGGATCCCGCCCATCTGGTAGTGGGCGGCGGGGACCACCGGCAGCGGCTCCCGACGCGGGTCGAACCCCGCCTCCCGGCAGGCCCGGAAGACGCTGGGGAACCGTTCCGGGAAGCGCTCCCCGACGCTCTCGCGGGCGTCGAGGAACGTCTGGTGCCCGGCGGCGCGGTGGGTCCAGATCCCGCGCGCCACGACGTCGCGCGGCGCGAGCTCGGCGGCCGGGTGGACCGCCGCGAGGAAGCGCTCGCCGCGCTCGTCGATCACCGCCGCCCCCTCCCCGCGCAGCGCCTCGGTGAGCAGCGGCAACGGGTCGGAACCGGTGGCGAGCGCGGTGGGGTGGAACTGCACGAACTCCAGGTCGGCGAGCAGCGCCCCGGCGCGCGCCGCGAGCCAGAGCCCGCCGCCGTCGGCCTCCCCCGGGTTCGTGGTGTGGAGATAGAGCGCCCCCGAGCCGCCGGTGGCGAGGAGCACCGCCCCGGCGCGGTGGAGCACGAGGCGGCCGTCCGGAGGCCGGGCCAGGAGCCCGCAGACCCGCTCGCCGGCGCGCAGGAGGGCGAGCGCCGTCGCCCCGTTGAAGAGATGCACCCCGGGGCGGCGCGTCACCGCGGCGGCGAGCGCCCGGAGCAGCTCCCGCCCGGTGGCGTCCCCCTCGGCGTGGAGCACCCGGCGCCGCGAGTGGGCCGCCTCGCGGGTGAGCGCGAGCGAGCCGTCGGCGTCCCGGTCGAAGCGGGCGCCGGCCGCGATCAGCCGGGCGATCGCCGCCGGCGCCGCCTCCACGAGCGTACGCACCGCCGCCGGCTCCGCCAGCCCGGCGGCGGCGGCGAGGGTGTCGGCCAGATGCAGGGCCGGCGAGTCCTCCACCCCGACCGCCGCGGCGATCCCGCCCTGGGCGAGCCCGGTCGCCACCCCCTCCCCGAGCGGCTGCCGCGCGAGGAGATGGACCCGCGCCCCGCCCGCGCCGAGCGCGACGGAGAGGCCGGCGGCGCCGCCGCCGACGATCACCAGGTCGGCGCGGACCTCCTCGCTCCAGAGCGGCTTCACCGGCGGACTCCCCCGCGCGGCGCCACGGCGAGCATCCGCTCGACCGCCTGCCGTGCCTGCGCGGCGACGGCGGGATCGACCTCGACCGCGTGGATCCCCTGCTCGAGGCTCGCGAGGATCTTCGGCAGCGTGATCCGCTTCATGTGCGGGCAGAGGTTGCACGGGCGGACAAACTCCACTTCGGGGTGGGCGACCGCCACGTTGTCGCTCATCGAGCACTCGGTGATCATCACCACCCGCTCCGGCCGCCGGTCGCCGACGTAGGAGATCATCCCCGCCGTCGACCCGACGTAGTCGGCCTCGGCGAGCACCTCGGGCGGGCACTCGGGGTGCGCGAGCACGGTGATCCCCGGATTCGCGGCGCGGAACGCCGCCACCTCCGGGCCGGTGAACCGCTCGTGGACCTCGCAGTGGCCACGCCAGAGGATCAGCTCGACGTCGGTCTGCGAGGCCACCCAGCTCCCGAGGTACTCGTCGGGAAGGAAGATCACCCGGGGCACGCCGAGCGACTCCACGACCTCCACCGCGTTGCCCGAGGTGCAGCAGATGTCCGACTCCGCCTTCACCGCGGCGGAGGTGTTCACGTAGGTGACCACCGGCGCGCCGGGGTACCGCTCCCGCAGCGCCCGGATGTCGGCGGCGGTGATCGAGTCGGCGAGCGAGCAGCCGGCCTCCGGGTCGGGGATCAGCACCGTCCGTTCGGGGTTGAGGATCTTCGCGGTCTCGGCCATGAAGTGGACGCCGCAGACCACGAGCCGCTCGGCGTCGCTCGCCACCGCCTGCCGGGCGAGCGCGAGCGAGTCGCCGACGAAATCCGCGACCCCGTGGAAGATCTCCGGGGTCTGGTAGTTGTGGGCGAGGATCGCCACCCCGAGCTCCCGCTTCAGGCGGTTGATCTCCTCGATGAGCGGCGCATGGGCGGCCCGCTCGGCGGCCGGCATCACCCGGGCGAGGCGGGCGTCGAGCCCGGACGCGGGTGGCGGGGTTGCCGGGCGGGCCTCCGTGGCTGGCAGGGTCGGCTCCATCGCTCTCTCCTCTGTTCTCGACGTGCGCTGCGAACGGCGGCGAGCCGCCGGGCTCTTCAGGGCCCTTATACTAAGAATGAGTAAAAGACGGCGTCAAGAGGCCAGCCGGGCCGCGAGCGTCGCGCGCTCCCGGCGCAGCTGCCCGACGACCCGGCTGTAGCGCACCAGCTCGCGGCGGAAGCTCGTGTTGCTCTCCCCCCGCAGGCGCTGGAGGTAGCGCATCGGGAGCTCCACCACCCGCCAGCCGAGCAGGTGCGCGGCGAAGAGGAGGCGGATGTAGTAGTCGCCGTAGCCGTGGAAGAGCTCCCAGCGGCGCTTCAGCTCGACGATCCGCGCGCGCTCGGCGAGCCAGTAGCCGCCGAGATGGTCGGTGGTCGGCAGCGCCAGGGCGCGGCGGATGAAGAGGTTGAAGAGCCGGCTGCCCTGGCAGCGGAACGGGTGGCCGGGCATGCCGCCGCCGGGCAGGAAGCGGGAGCCCCCGACGAGGTCGGCGCCCTCCTGGAACCGGGCGAGCAGGGGCGGGACGTCGAGCGGATCGTGGTTGAAGTCGGCATCCATCACCGCCACGAGCCGGCAGGTCGCCATCTCGATCCCGTCGCCGATCGCCGTGCCCAGCCCCGTGCCCCGGGCGCGGTGGTGGAACCGCACCCGCGGCGCGAGCGGCGCGAACCGCTCGGCGAGGTAGCGATCGCTTCCGTCGTTGCTGTCGTCGACGACCAGCAGCTCGAACGCCCCTCCGGTGGGCCGGTCGAGGATGCTCGCGAGCGCGTGGACGAGGATCTCCACACCTTCCCGCTCGTTGCGGGTCGGCAGCACCACGGAGAGCATCAGGTCTCCGGACCCGTGGTGGAGAACGCCGGCCGGCGGCGGAAGACGAACCACCGCTCGAGGCCGAGGAAGAGCGTGCCGCGCCGCTCGAGGGCGAACCCCGGCGCCGTGAGGGCGATCACCCGGCGCAGGGCGGACTGGCGGTACTGGAAGGCCGGCCGGAGCTTCTTGATGCGGAGGATCTCGAGCGCCGTGAGGAAGAGCCGGGCGCCCTGGTTGGGGGTGAAGAGCACGAGGCGGCCCCCGTCGCGAAGCGCTCCGTGCAGCACCCGCACGACGCGCTCCGGCCGGGCGAGCACCTCCCAGCTGTCCATCACCACCGCCGTGTCGAACGGCTCGGCGAAGCCGGTGGCTTCGTGGACGTCGGCGCAGCGGACGAGATCGGGACCGGGCAGCCCCAGCCCCGTCAGCTTCTTCTCCGCCAGCTCGCACATCGCCGGGCTGATGTCCGTTCCGAACGCCTCGATCCCCCGCTGCCGGAGCTCGACCAGGTAGCCGCCGGTGCCGCAGCCGACCTCGAGCACCCGCCCCGGCGCGGGGCCGAGGCAGTCGAGATAGCGGGCGAGCGCCAGCCGGAAGAAGCGCTGATTGCGCCCCGTGTCGTACGCGGTGCTCAGCTGCTGGTAATGCTCGTAGACGGAGGTGTCGGTCATGGGACCCGTCCGAGGGCGCTGCGCACCGCCGCGGCCACGCGGTCGATCTCCGCCGGGCGCAGCGTGGTCGCCGACGGCAGGCTGAGCCCGCGCGCACCGAGCCGTGACGCGACCGGGAACTCCTGCCCCGGCCTGACGTACCGGGCGTAGAGCGGCATCTCGGGCAGGGGGTAGAAGACCGGGCGGCTGTCGACTCCGGCCGCGGCGAGCTGGCGCATCACCGCGTCCCGCTCCCAGCGCGGCTCGGATCCGAGCAGGAGGTTGAACATCCAGAAGGTGCTCCGCACCCGGGCGCTTTCCGGCGGGAAGCCGACGGGCAGATCCGCGAGGCGCTCGCGGTAGGCGGCGGCGTTGCGGCGGCGGGCCGCGACGAGCTCCTCGATCCGCTCGAGCTGCGCCACCCCGACCGCCGCCTGCAGGCTCGTCATCCGGTAGTTGAAGCCGAGCTCGTCGTGCCAGTAGCGGCGCGCCTTGTTCATTCCGTGGTCGCGCAGCAGCGCCATCCGCTCCGCGAGATCGGCGCGGGAGGTCAGGCATGCCCCGCCCTCGCCGGTGGTGATCAGCTTGTTGCCGTAGAAGCTGAAGCAGGAGATGTCGCCGAAGCTCCCCGCCGGACGGCCGTCGTAGAGCGCTCCGAGCGCCTCGGCGGCGTCCTCGACGACCGCCAGATCGTGCCGCCGGGCGAGCGCGAGCAGCGGCTCGAGGTCGCACGGATGACCGTAGAGGTGAACCGGCAGGAGCGCCCGGGTCCGCGGCGTCACCGCCTCGGCCACGAGTCGCGGATCGAGGCCCCAGTCCTCTTCGCGGACGTCGACGAGGACCGGCGTGGCCCCGCAGTAGAGCACCGCGTTCGCGGTCGCCGCGAAGGTCAGGGCCGGCACGATCACCTCGTCGCCCGGACCGATGCCGAGCGCCGCCAGGGCCAGGTGGAGCGCCACCGTGCCGTTCGCGGTGGTGAGCGCCCGGCGCACGCCCACGTACTGCGCCAGCTCCCGCTCGAAGCGGTCGACCCAGGGGCCGATCGACGAGATCCAGCCGCTCCGGACGCAGTCGGTGACGTACTCGAGCTCGCGTCCGCGCAGATCGGGCTCGGCGAGCGGGATCCGTTCGCGGGCACCGGCGCCGTCCGGAGAGCTCTCGGGGGAGAAGGGCAACCGCGGGTCGGAGGGGCTCATGGTCTCGTGCGCGAAGGTCCGGGGGCCGGGCCGCGCGGAACGCTAGCAGGGCGTCTGGCGCGGTTCAATAGCCCGAGGCGTCAACGGTATCCGTTTCCGCCGGCGACCGCCATCGGCTCGCGAGCACTCGCGCCCGCTCCTCCCCGGGAGCGGCGAACGACGACTCCGGAGGCGCCGCGAGCGCGATCTCTTCGCCGGCGGCGACGTGAAAACGGGCCGTGGTGACGACCAGCGCCTCCGCGCCCCTCCAGTCCGCCGCCGGACCGATCGGGATGGAGGTACCATCCGCCCGGCGCAGCGTCGGCTGGACCCCGTCGGGGAGCTCGAGCTGGAGCGACACCAGCTCGCCCTCCGGCCACTCCTCGGGCAGCTGCAGTCGCCAGCGCCCGGCTTCCTCCGGCAGGAACGGGAGCTCGACCTCATCGCCGTACGGCTGCCAGGGTTGCAGACGCAGGCTCAACTCGGGGCCCCGGGCCCGGAGCAGACCCGGAGCGAAGACGATCCGTTCGGATCCGGCCGGCTCCGAGAGCGCCCGGCAGAACGCGCTCTCGCGCTCCCGGCAGGCGCCCGGAGGGGCGAGCAGGAGATCGGCGAGCCGCGGATCCATCTCCGCCGCCTCGCCATCCGCCGGCCACCAGGAGACGAAACGGCGCTCGTACCCGCTCGTCACGAGCGGCCCGGGAGGAGCCTCGTCGAGGCCGCAGTAGAGGCCAACCCGCGGGCTGACGAACGGCAGGCGGCTCTTGACCGTGAGAAGGGCGAGATCGAGCGTGGTGGGGACGTGCTCCTCCACCGAGAAACTCCAGGCGGCGGGCATCGCCGTCACCGCGAGGAGCCCGACGGCCAGCAGGGGAGCCATCGCCGGCCAGCGTCCGATTCGCTCCGTGACGACCTGCGCCAGCCGCGCCGCGAAGAGCCCGGCCAGCACCGCCGCGAACGGCAGCAGCGGCACCAGGTTGTTGCTCTTCGGGTAGCGGGTCGCGGCGAGGAGCAACGAGAGGTAGAGCGGGATCGCCACGACCACGGCGAGCTGCGCGAGATCCCGGCCGGCGGCGCGCCGGGCGCGCCAGAGCACCCAGAGGCCGCCGAGCAGGGCACAGAGGCCGACCCAGCGGCCCAGGTACACGGGGGAGAGCAGCTGCCGCCCCATCTCGGCGGCGAGGGCCCCCACTCCCGTCTCGACCGCGTTGCGCTGGTAGTGCTTCTGAATCCGGCCGAAGAAGAAGAGCCACTCCTCGAACCAGGGGGTGAGGAGCAGAAACGTGAGCGGGGCCACGACGGCGCTGGCGGCGAGGCCGGCCGCGACCCGCCGGAGCCGGGTGGTCCGGGCGAGCGCCCAGGCCGGGAAGAGAAGCAGGGGGGCGAAGAAGGCCGCGTTGAGCTTCACCGCGGTCGCCGCCCCGAACAGCGCCGCGACTCCGATCAGCCGGCCCACGGAGGGCCGCTGGCAGGCCGCGACGAGCGCCCGGAGGCAGAGCGCGAGCGCGAGCAGCAGGGGTCCGTCCGGCTTGAACTCGACCGCGCTCCGGATCGCCCAGGGGCTCGAGGCCAGCACCACGGCCGCGGCGAGCCCGGCACCCGCTCCCCCGAGCGCCTGGCCGGCCCAGAAAAGGACGAGCACCGCCGTCACCCCGTAGGCGATGCCCACGAGGCGCGCCACGCGGTAGGCGGCGACGGTGGCCCCCCCGTTCTGGTCGAGCATCTCCCAGCCCCGGCCGCCGCTCGCCCGGTGGAACCGTTCGAGCCCGGCGATCACCGCGGTCTGGGGCAGGTAGGTCATCGGCCCGTACCAGGCGTTGGCGGGTTGCAGCCGCCCCGAGCCGACGATCGCCCGGACGTTCTCCATGTTGAACCGCTCGTCGTAGAAATAGTCGCCCGGACCGTGCGCCCACGCCATCCAGAGCGTGAGGATCAGATGCCAGGCGAGCAGCCCCCCCAGCACCAGGCGGATGCCCGCCCGGGCGAGAGAGGAAGAGGGAGCGGTTGGAGAAAAGACCGGGGAAGCCACGCCGAGGGCGAATCCTATCCCGCGGGTTCCCGGTTCCGAGCGCGCATGCCGCGGCTCCCGGCCCGTTCCCCGGCGCCCTCCCGCTCGCCGCCCGGAGGCGCCTCCCGCCGCCCGGGCAGCCCCACGCCCGGCGCCGGCCGCTCGCGCAGGACCTCGCGCCGGAAGCGGAAGAGCTCGGCCGGCCGGCCGCCGGTGCGGGTCTCGCGCCGGCCGGTCCCCTCCACGAGCCCGGCCTGTTCGATCAGCCGCCGGAAGTTCTGCTGGTGGAGCCGGAGGCCGGCGAGCGCTTCGACCGCGCGCTGGAGCTGCGAGAGCGTGAAGAGCGGCGGGAGCAGCTCGAAGACCACCGGCCGGTAGCGGAGCTTGCCGCGCAGACGCCCGAGCGCCACCGCGAGGATCCGGCGGTGGTCGAGGGCGAGCACCTGCCCCGTCCCGGGAGCCGGACGGCTCCGGCCGCCCCGGTCGCGCACGCTCTCGCCCACCGCCCGGGCTTCGTAGAGGAGCTCGTACCGGTCGAGGACCCGCTCGCCATCGCCGGGGGTGCCGCCCAGACCGAAGACGATGTCGATCCGCTCCCGCCGGGCCGCGGCGGCCTCGCCGCCGGCCCCATCGGCCCAGCGGGCGAGGAGCGGAGCGAGGACCCGGTCGATCTCCGGCGGCCGCCCCTGCCGCCAGTCCTCCCACGGGAAGAGGTCGTAGACGTCGAGCCAGCCCGCGCCGGTCGCCTCCGGCGCTCCCCCTTCGCGCACCAGCGCGAGGTAGGCGATCGAGAGCTCCCGCGCCTCCTCTTCGCCGCTGCGCCCCCGGACGCGATCGCCGAAGGTGTAGAGCTGCTCGACGTACCCCAGCTCCAGCCCGGTCTGGGTGCGCACCCAGTTGCGCAGCGCGAGCTCGAGCGTGCGGTCCCGGTCGGGGTCGAGGGGGCCGGAGGGGAGCGCCAGCTCGCCGGCGGCGCCGGGCCGGCGCACCACGAGCACCCGCGGCGTCTCGTCGGTGACCGCGACGATGACCGCCGAGAGCCCGATGACCAGCGGGGTGCTCATCGCCGCCTCACCCCTTGATCACCCCGAGCGGCCGCAGCCGCGCCACCCGGCAGCTGATCCCTGCGCCCTCGACCACCTCGACCACCTCCGCCACGTCCTTGTACGCCTCCGGCATCTCCTCGGCGACCGTTCCCATCCCATCCGCCATCACCACGACCCCGCGCGCGGCGAGCTCGCCCACGAGATCGCGCCCCCTCGCGGCGGCCTTCGCCCGGTGGCGGGAGAGACGGCGGCCGGCGCCGTGGCAGCTCGAGCCGAAGGTGTCGGCGAAGGCGCGCTCGGTGCCGGCGAGCACGTACGAGTAGCGCCCCATGTCGCCGGGGATGATCACCGGCTGGCCGGCCTCCCGGTACGCCTCCGGGGTCTGCGGATGCCCCGGCGGGTACGCCCGGGTCGCCCCCTTGCGGTGGACGCAGAGCCGCCGCTCCCGGCCGGCGACGGTGAAGCGTTCGAACTTCGCGATGTTGTGGCAGACGTCGTAGACGACCCCGAGTCCGAGCCGCGCCGGGGGGAGCCCGAAGACGGCGGCGAAGCTCTCCCGCACCCAGTGGGTCATCACCTGCCGGTTGGCGAAGGCGAAGTTCGCCGCCGCGGCCATCGCCCCGAGGTACTCCCGCCCCTCCTCGGAGCGGATCGGCGCGCAGCAGAGCTGCCGGTCGGGGAGCGCGATCCCGTACCGCCGCGCGGCGTCGAGCATCCGCTTGAGGAAGTCGCTGCAGACCTGATGGCCGAGCCCACGCGAGCCGCTGTGGAGCATCACCGTGACCTGCCCGCGCGCGAGCCCGAAGGCCGCGGCGGCCTTCTCGTCGAAGACCTCCTCGACCTCCTGCACCTCGCAGAAGTGGTTCCCCGAGCCGAGGGTGCCGAGCTGCGGGCCGCCGCGCTCGCAGGCGCGCGCCGAGACCGCCTCCGGGTCGGCGGTGGCGAGGCAGCCGCCCTCTTCGATGTGGAGCAGATCGTCCGGCTCCCCCATCCCGCGCCCGACCGCCCACGCCGCCCCGCGCGCGAGGACGCGCTCGAGGTCGCGCCGCCCGAGCCGGAGGTCGCGCCGGCCGGCGCCGACCCCGGTCGGCACGTTGCGGAAGAGCTGCGCCACCAGCTCCCGCAGGCGCGGGCGGACCTCGTCGGCGGTGAGGGTGGAGCGCAGGAGGCGCACCCCGCAGTTGATGTCGTAGCCGACCCCGCCGGGGGAGATCACCCCCTCCTCGGCGTCCATCGCCGCCACCCCGCCGATCGGGAAGCCGTACCCCCAGTGGATGTCGGGCATCGCGAGCGAGGCGCCGACGATCCCCGGCAGGTGCGCCACGTTGGCGACCTGCTCGAGGCAGGGGTCGCGCTCGATCTCCGCCATCAGCTCCGGCCCGGCGTAGACGATCCCGTCGACCCGCATCCCGCCGTGGCGGGGGATCCGCACGCGCCAGGGGTCGAGCCGTTCGAGCCGCATCTCCGCCTCCTCAGATGTCGAGCAGGACGCGGCCGTGGAAGCCGCCGTCCCGCTCCGCGACCGCGAGCTGGTGGTAGGTGATCCCCTTGACGAGCAGCTTCAGGGGGAGCCGCTGCGGATCCCGGCACTCGCCCGCGAGCCGGGCCCGGAGCCGCCACGGGCGCTCCCCGGCGAGCTCCATCCGCCCCTCCCGGGCGAGGAAGCCGTCGCGCTCGAAGAGGTAGAGGAGCTCTTCGAGGAGCGCATGGAGGAGCAGGTCCGGGGCGGGCGCCGCAAGCTCGAGCTCCCGGCTCTCCGCGCTTCCGAGCCGTTCGCGATCGGTGAGGGTGCACGCGAACGCCGCCACCGCCTCGCTCAGGAGCTCGGCGAGCGTGCCCCCCTCCAGCTCGAAACCGACGTCGCCGGTGTGGTCTATGAAGCGGAACGGCATACGGCCAGTACCTCGCCGGGCGGCGCCTCCACGAGCTCCCGGTCGAACTGCGCGGCGAACGGTACGAGGAAGCGCCGGGCCACCTCCGCCAGATCCGGCTCCCCCGCGCCTTCGGCCGCGATCGAGGTCATCCGGACGCCGGGCATCCCGCAGGGGACGATGCCGCCGAAAAACGAGAGATCGGGGGTGACGTTGAGCGCGAAGCCGTGGGTGGTCACCCAGCGGGAGAGATGGATGCCGATCGAGGCGATCTTCCGCTCCTCGACCCAGACCCCGGTCTCGGCGCTGCGCGCCGCCGCCCGCGCCGCGATCCCGTAGCCGGCGAGGGTGGCGACGAGGGCGGCGGAGAGGTCGGCGACGTAGCGCCGGACATCACGGCGGTCGGGGTTGAGGTCGAGGATCGGATAGCCGACGAGCTGCCCGGGGCCGTGGTAGGTGACCTGCCCGCCACGGTCGGTCTCGCAGACCTCGACCCCCTCCCGGGCGAGCCAGGCCCGGGAGGCGACGACGTCGGCCGCGGTCGCGTTGCGCCCCAGGGTGTAGACGTGCGGGTGCTCGAGCAGGAGGAGGTGCTCCTCCCCCTCCCCCCGCTGCACCCGCGCCCGCAGCGCGAGTTGCAGCGCCGTGGCCTCACGGTAGCCGATCCGGCCGAGCCAGCTCCATCGGGTGCGGCGATTCCCCACGCGGAGAGTCTATCCGCGCGGCCGGCCGGAGCGCCCGCTCAGAGGTACGGATCGAGCTCCGGCCAGGGGCCGAGGAGCCCCTTCTTGACGCTGTTCATGAAATGGTCGGCGTCGGCGCCGTCGACCAGCCGGTGATCGTAGGTGATGCCGAAGTAGGCCATCGGCTTGATCACCATGTGATCGTTGCCGTCGGCGTCGGTCTCGACCACCACCCGCTTCTCCACCGTCCCGATCCCGAGGATCGCCACCTGCGGCTGGTTGATGATCGGGGTTCCGAAGAGCGAGCCGTAGACGCCGGGGTTGGTGATCGTGAAGGTGCCGCCCTTGAGCTCGTCGGGGGAGAGCTTCTTGGCGCGCGCCCGGTCGGCGAGGTCGTTCGCCCCCTTGGCGAGCCCCACGAGGTTGAGCGTGTCGGCGTTGCGGAGCACCGGCACGAGCAGCCCCCAGTCGAGCGCCACCGCCATCCCGAGGTGGATCTGCTTCTTGAAGACCACGTTCGTACCGTCGACGGCGGCGTTGAGCTTCGGATGCGCCTTGAGCGCCGCGGCCACCGCCTTGAAGATGAACGGCATGTAGGTGAGCTTGGTGCCGTTGGCGGCGAGGAACTTCCCCTTCGCCCGCTCGCGCGTCGCGTGCACCTTCGAGAAGTCGATGTGGAAGACGGTCGTCACGTGCGCGGAGGTGTCCTTCGAGTAGCGCATGTGGGCCGCGGTGATCTGCCGGATCCGCGACATCGGCTCGATCACCACCTCCTCGCCCGGCAGGTAGGCCGGGACGTGGAAGCCGGTGTCGACCTTGCCGGCCGGAGCCGCCGCCGCGGCGGGAGCCGCAGCCGCTGCCGGCGCCGCTACCGTCGCCACCGGCGGGGCGACGCCGCCGGCGCGCCGCCGCTCGAGATACGCCTCGATGTCCTGCTTCGTGACCCGGCCGTGGATCCCCGTCCCCTCGATCTGGGAGATGTCCACCCCCTCCTTGGCGGCGATCGAGCGCACGAGCGGGCTCGAGAGCCGCCGCACCCGGTCGGCGAGAGCTTCCTCCGGAGAAACGGCCGCTGAGGTTGGAGCTGGGGCTGGAGCCGGGGCCGGCGCGGCCGCCGGCGCGGGAGCGGCGGGAGCCGCAGGCGCCGGCGCCGCCACGGCGGGCGCCGGAGCCGGAGCCGCCGGCTGCTCGCCCGCCTCCCCGATCACCGCCACCACCGTCTGCACCGCCACCGTCGCCCCGGCCGCGAAACGGATCTCCTGCAGCACCCCGGCCGCCGGGCTC
>JAAYLR010000156.1 GCA_012521815.1 Acidobacteriota bacterium | reverse complement strand
GGCAGTTGTGTGGAGTGCCAGAGCCCTGCCAGCAAGCACCAGCCTCCGGGGCAGAGCAGGCGGGAGGCCTCCTGGTAGAAACGGCCGGGCTCTTCGAAGTGCTGTGCAGCCTCGATGCTGTAGAGCAGATCGACGACGCCGGTCGTGAGCGGAAGACGTCCGGCATCGGCCATGATCACGCTCGTGAACGGCCGAGGTGCCAGCCGTTTTCGCGTCAGCACGAGGTGTTCGCTCGAAAGGTCGAGCCCGACATACCGCAGGTCGGGCCGGTCGTCTAGAAGCAGCTCCGCGCCCGCCCCACGGCCGCATCCGACTTCGACGACCAGGCCGGTTGCAACCGGGAACGGCTCGAGGACCGTCTCGTAGAGCCTTCGGCAGAGGGAGAAGAGGTTGGGGTTCGCGGGGGGCTGGTCGGGAAGATCCACGAATCCGTAATTGACGAAAGCCAGCCGGGGAGAGCGCCGGGCGATGGCGTCGTAGAACCGACGCACCGACTCGGCGAGGGTACCACCAGGCATGGCCGTCACTCTGCAGATGGTCGGGAGGTCGTTCCTTCGGCCGACTTGTCGAGAGCCTCGAGATCCCGGACGACCTTTTCGAGCTGGCCGATGTGTGCGACCAGCGAGAGACCCGGCAGCGGTGCGCCGGCGGACTTGTTCGGCAGATACGCCGACATCACGCCGAGCAGGACGGGTTGGCCGTCGGGGCCGAGAAAGAAAGCGGGGCCGCCCGAGACGCCGTTGATGGCGACACCGTCGACGAGATAGGCGTGGCGGCTTTCGAGCCAGGCACTGATCCGCCCGCTGAAGAAACAGAGCTGATCGCGCGCGGCGCTGACGCCGGGGAAGCCGACCCAGCCGATCTCGACGCCGACGCGGATGATCATCTGTTCGGGGGTGAGGGTGAGCAGCCGGGTCGGCAACGGGGCCTCGTCGCGCAGCAGGACGAGCGCGGCGGTGTCGGTGTCCTCGTCGAAGACGAGTGCGCGCTCGTCGAACTTCACCAACCGCCCCCAGCCGCTTTCGCCATGCTCGATGCGGATCGGTTGCTGCCAGAGGTGGGCGTGGGCGAGCACGTGTGCGGCCGTCGCGAAACCGAGGATGCCGCCCTGGGCACCGAAGGCGAAGAGCACCCCGGTGCCGGCATGTTCCGGAGTCGAGATCCGGATCACATACGGTGCGATCGCTTCGACCGCCTGCTGCCAGGTCGGTTCGGGCATGAGGTCCTCCGGAGGCTACGAAGAATTGTAGCTCAGAATTCCTACCTCATCAGTCGGGAAGAAGGGCACGCTTCGGAGTGAGTGCCGGGGTAAGTGCCGGAGTAAGTGCCAGGCGACTTTCGCTAGTCGCCGGTGATGAATCGAGAACAAAGAGCCTCAGGTCGGCCCTGCGACCAGCTTCCCGGCTTCCCATCTCGCCAAGCTACCCTTTGCTTCCCGTGAATCTCGGTTTTCGAGCTCGTCAGGGCGGACCCCTGCCAGCCCTCGCTCACCTGAGCAGGCCTGAAG
>JAAYLR010000155.1 GCA_012521815.1 Acidobacteriota bacterium | reverse complement strand
TCCGTTGACCCGAACTTCCCTTCGGTGATCTGCTCCACCATGGCGGTGTCTCCTTCCTGGCTGGTGTCTCCAGCCTCGGTCTTGGTGACCGGAAGGTTACGCCGCCTTCAACTCATTTACACACCGGCTGAGGGTACCTCGTCCCAAATCATCGGCAGTGCTTGACGACCGTAGGTGTGGTTGACCTTCTCCCCCGTCAGATGCCACGAGCACAGTGACGACCAGTAGTCGGCGCAACGATCCAGAACGATTGCCAGCAACTCTCCAACAGCCCCTTGCCTGGCGGCATATCTCTCGCGGACTCTCGCAGCCAGCTGGACCAGCACCCCCTTCTGCCGCGCGGTGAAGAGGTCGCCCCACTCGAGCATGCCGTAGCGCTGGACGCGGAAGCCCAGGGTGCCGATCGGCGGGAGGGGTTCGTCGGGGATCGGGCAGAGGCCCTGGCGCCCGCTTTCTTCCCAGTCGGCGAGGAGGTTCGCGACGCGCTGCTGGGCGGCGTGGACGGCGGCGTAGTCGCGCGCGGTCGGGAGGCGGTACTGGCGGCCGGTGACCCCGGGCTCGAGGGTGACGACGGCGAGGAGGCGCGCGCCGCCGGTGCGCCGGCTTTTCGCGTCGAAGAACACATCGGCGCCGCCGCGGTGGGCCGCGAGCTGGGCGCGGACGCGCTCGGGAGGGAGCACGGCCTGGCAGCAGGGGCAGGCCGCCTTGGCGCGGGAGACCGTGCCCGGCGAGACCTCCTTCTCGGACTTGGGCTCGAAGATCTCGAAGTCGACCCGCGGCGGCTCGGGCGAGCCCTTCGGCGGGCGCACGACGACTGGGCGCAGGGCTCGTCTGCGACTCGCCTTCTTCGAGAGCCAGAACGAGCGCACGAGCGGGATCTCGGCGCCGCAGTTGGGCGACTCGCAGCGCACTGTTCGCGCCCAGAGGTAGGCGATCGGCGTCGCGCCGTCGGGGTCCTGCGGGTAGAGGTCGGCGAGCTCCACCTCGGCCGCCTTCTTGATCTCGCCGCCGACCCGTCGCAGCTCCGCCGCGAGCTTCGGCCCGTGGCGCGGGATGTCCTCCAGCATGACCTTGAGGATCAGGCAGGCCACCGGATTCAGGTCGCTCGCGAAGGCGTCACAGCCGACGCGAAGGGCCTCGAGCGGAATCGAGCCTCCTCCCGCAAAGGGATCGACCACCAGCGGCGCCTCGTCGCCGTGCGCAGCCTTGACGAGCGCTCGACTGACTTCGAGGTAGATCGGCTTCGCGGCGTTGTCCCAGTTCGCGAAGTCGGCGATGAAGCGCAGCAGCGCCACCCGCAGGTCCGTATCGGTTGTTCCCGGATTGCAGCCCACGGTACCGAGTCGTTTGCGAGCCTCGGCCTTGAACTCCACGGGGCAGAGGGGATCACACGGGTCAGGCCAGAGAAGCGCGAGCAGCACCGCTCGACTCGAAGCCAGCGGCCGGCGGGCCCACCAGAGGTGGAGCGTCGAGGGGTGTCCGTGCCGGATGGACTTCTCCCGCGCCGCGTGCCTGGACACCTCGGCGATGGGGAAGTCGACCTCGGCGAGGCGCTTGCAGGCTTTGGGGATCACGAGCTGCTCGGTTCCTTCCAGAGACGCACGGTGAACCGGTCGTCATCCTCGATGAGGTCCGGCTCCGTACCGTTGTGGGTGCGCATGCCCTCGATGATCTTGCGTGGCACGCCGAGTCCCGTGGCCTCGATGTACCGGTAGTCGCGCAGCACCTCCTTGATGAGCTCGTTGCGCGAGGCGCGATAGCCAGCGCGCATCTTGTCCACCGTCACGGTGTTCGGCAGACGGCCCGGGGAGACGATCTCCAGCCGATCCGCGTAGATCGACATCTCGATGTCGGTCACGGCGATCGTGTAGTCGCGGTGAGCCACGGCGTTGACGACGGCCTCGCGCACGGTATCCAGCGGGTAGTCCCAACGCTCCTGGCGCTGTCCGCCGCTGTCGATCGCGGCCACGACCGCGGTGTTGCGGCGCACGAAGTCGAGCGCTTGCTCGATCACGCCGGTCTCCCTCGCCGCATCGCTCTCAGAGAAGGTTCTCGGGAGCTTCGGATACGGACTACCGACCCCATCGTCCGGACCGAAGAGTGACACGAGCGGCCCTCGCAGCGTCTGCCGCGCGCGCGCCTCGTAGTCCTTCTCCTTTCCGGTGTAGGACACCGCGCTGATCCCCGACTGCGGCATGTACTTCTTCGGCTGCGAGCCGAACAGCAAGAGGCCGGCGACACTCGCGATCCGACGCGACTTGTCCTCGAACATCACTTCGGTGTTGACGAGAAGGCGTTCCCAACCGAGGTACCCTCAGCCGGTGTGTAAATGAGTTGAAGGCGGCGTAACCTTCCGGTCACCAAGACCGAGGCTGGAGACACCAGCCAGGAAGGAGACACCGCCATGGTGGAGCAGATCACCGAAGGGAAGTTCGGGTCAACGGA
>JAAYLR010000154.1 GCA_012521815.1 Acidobacteriota bacterium | reverse complement strand
GGGTCGGGAAGGCGATCGGCCGGATGGTCTTGATCTTGTGCGGCTCGTGAACGGGCGGCTGTTGCGACATGGTGGAGTCTCCCCTTCTGGTCCGAGCGAAGTCTAGTAGGGGAAAACAGGATTTGGAAGTATGTTATTATTGCCCGGTCGGGTTTTATCCGTCAGATATTAGGAGCAACAGAGGAATGTCATTGTCTTCGGAAAGAATGCTCGATCCGATCGGCTGGCGCCTCCTCGAGGAGCTCCAGGAGGATGCCCGGCTGAGTTTCGCCGAGCTCGGCCGCCGCGTCGGGCTCTCGACCCCGGCGGTCGCCGAGCGGGTGCGCAACCTCGAAGCGGCCGGCCTCGTGCGCGGCTACCGGGCCGAGGTCGATCTCGCGAAGCTCGGCTTCCCGATCCTCGCCTTCGTGCGCCTGAGCGTGGTCGGAGACGTGCTCGGGCAGATCATCGCGGTGGCGCAGGAGCTGCCCGAGGTCCTCGAGTGCCACCGCACCACCGGCGACGACTCGTTCATCATGAAGGTCGCGATCGCCTCGGTCGAACACCTGGAGCACCTCATCGACCGCCTCACCCCGTTCGGCACGACCTCGACCTCGATCGTCCTCTCCTCCCACGTCGCGCGCCGCAACGTCGTGCCGCCGCTGCCGGCCACCCCGCCCGGCCGGCGTTGAGCGCCACGATCCGGAGCGGCCGTCTCCGGGCCGTCTACTCGACCGTCGGGAAGGTCAGCCGGATCTTCCAGCGCGGCGGCTCGGGGGCGCGGTCGAGCTTCTCGACGAGCCGCACGGCGTACTTGATCGTCTGCCGGAGCGAGCCGAGGTCCCAGGCTGGATCAAACTCGTCGCGGGGGGTGTGGTAGTCGCCGGTGAAGAAGTCGCGCAGGTGGTTCGTGCCCGAGCGGAATCGTTCGCCGGCGGAGATCCAGATGGCGGGGATGCCGTGGGTGGCGAACGGGTACTGGTCGCTGCGATAGAAGAACCCCTGGTCGCTCATGGAGAACTCCTCGTAGGCGACCCCCTCTTCCTTCGCGATCTCGACGAGCAGGTCCTCCAGGGTGGAGAAGCGGGCGCCGACCCCGAAGAGGCTGTCGCTCTCCTCCCAGACCGGCGAGGACTCGAAGTTGATGACCGCGTCGATCTTCGTGCGATCGGCGTGCATCGCGTACTCCATCGAGCCGAGCAGCCCCTCCTCCTCCGCCTGGCAGGCGAGCAGCGTGATCGTGTGCTCCAGGCGGCCGCGGAACTCGTTGAGCACCCGCGCGGTGAGCAGCATCGCGGTCACCGCCGAGCCGTTGTCGATCGCGCCGTTGAAGATCTGGTCGCCCTCGAGAGCGGGGTTCGTGCCGAGGTGGTCGATATGCGCCACCAGGACGATGCGGCGATCGGTCCGCCCCGGGATCTCGGCCACCACGTTGCGGGCGGCGATCTCCCGGTGGGCGGTGCGGCCGGCGATCTGCAGGCGGAGCGGGAGGGGGACGGGCCGGAAGCCCTTCTCCATCGAGGCCGCGTAGAGCCGATCGAGATCGACCCCGGCGTTCGTGAGCAGCTCGCGGAGCGACGCCTCCCGGATCCAGCCGCGGAAGGCGAGGTCGTTCTCGAGGCTCGCGGGCAGGTAGAGCTGCTCGCCGCTCCACGAGTTCTGGACCACGTGCCAGCCGTAGCCGGCGCTCGCGTCGGTGTGGATGATGAGGATCGCCCTGGCGCCCTGGCGCTCGGCCTCTTCGATCTTGTACCGCCAGCGTCCGAAGTAGGTCATCATCCGGCCCTCGAACAGGCCGGGGTCGACGCTGCCCGGGTCGTTGACCCGCACGATGACGATCTTGTCCCGGAGATCGGCCCCCTTGAAGTCGTCCCACTCCCAGAGGTCGGTATGGATGCCGAAGCCGACGAAGACGGCGTCCCCTTCGAGGCGGAACTCCGCGGCCGGACGGACGGAGTTGCCGACCACGTCCTCGAGGTAGCGCAGGGTCCGGCCGCCGCCGGAGACCGTCAGTTCCCGGGTGGTGAAGGCCT
>JAAYLR010000153.1 GCA_012521815.1 Acidobacteriota bacterium | reverse complement strand
GCCGACGTCACCGACCACGACGGGGCCGGAGTTGACCGCGATCCGCGCCTGGAGGGGGGGCAGCCCGCGCTCCCGGCGCTCGGCGTTCCACCGCTCCATCCCCTCCTGGATCGCGAGCGCGGCGCGCACCGCCCGCTCCGCATGATCGGGCTGCGCCATCGGCGCTCCGAAGAACGCCATCACGCAGTCGCCGATGAACTTGTCGAGGGTGCCGCCGGCGGCGAAGATCGCCGCCGTGGCGTGGGTGAAGTACCCCTCGAGCAGCTCGGCGACCTCGGCCGGCGGCAGCCGCTCGGAGAGCGCGGTGAAGCCCGCCAGATCGGCGAAGAGGACGCTCACCTCCGCGACCCGCATCCGTCCCATCGCCCCGTTCCCGGCGGAGAGGTCCTGGTTGAGGATCTCCTCGATCACCGCCGGCGAGTGGTACCGCTCGAGGCGGCTCCGCACCTGCCGCTCGTACTCCGCCTGCATCGCGTAGCGCAGGCGCTCCACCGCCACCGCCGCGTAGTTCGCGAGCGCCGTCAGCAGGTCGAGATCCTGCTCGGTGAAGGTGCCGGCGTGGAACGGGGTGTCGAGCTGCAGCACCCCGATGATCCGTTCCCCTGACCAGAGCGGAGCGCACATGGCGGCCCGGATCTGGTGGATGCGGATCGACTCGCCACCCGTCAGACGCTGGTCGGCGAGCGCGTCGTAGGTGAGCAGCGCCACCCGCTCGCGCATCACCTCCTCGACCATCGTGCGCGAGACCGGCGGGTTCTCGGGCCGCAGCTCGATCCGGTCCTTCACCCGCGCGATCTCGCAGATCGCCTCGGCCTCGTCGTGCGGCCGCAGGAGGACGAAGCCGCGGTCGACCGGCAGCGCCTCGAAGGCGATCTCGAGCACCCGGCGCATCACCTCCTCCACCGAAGCCGACTGGATGAGCATCTGCGCGAGGCGCGTCAGGTAGCCGAAGATCTTGCTCGAATAGGCGTGCTCGAGATCGCGCCGCTTCTCCTCCTGCGCCCCGAGGCCGTAGTCGGCGACGAAGTCGGCGAGCCGGCGAACGATGGTGGCGCTCGCCACTCCGGTGCTGCCTCCGGAAAGCGGCACGCTGACGGGGGACTCCTTCCCCGGGACCGGTTCGCCCTCGACGAACAGCTCGAAGACCCCGATCTTGATGCTGTCGCCGGGCGCGAGGACGGCCCGCTTGCGCGTCACCCGGTTGATCTGGACGCCGTTCGTGCTGCCGAGGTCCTCGATCGTCCAGGTTCCGTCCGCGTTGAGACGAATCGTGGCGTGACTCCGGGAGACCGAGAAGTCGCGCAGGACGATCTCGTTGTTGGATCCCCGGCCGATGCGAACCTCGTCGCCGGCGAGGGTCCGGGACTGCTCGGCGCCATCCGCGGTCCAGTGCAGTTTCATGCTGCTGGCTGCCGGCCTCAGGCCGGGAGCGGAACCCCTCCCAGCAGCCAGAGCAGGATCGCCTTCTGCCCGTGCAGGCGGTTCTCCGCCTCGCCGAAGACCCGGCTCTGCGGACCGTCGACGACCTCCGCCACGACCTCCTCCCCGCGATGACAGGGCAGGCAGTGGAGGAAGATCGCCTCCGGGAGGGCGGCGCTCATCATGGCGCGATCCACCTGATAGCCGGCGAACGCGCGCAGCCGCTGCCGCGCCTCCTCTTCCTGTCCCATCGAGACCCAGACGTCGGTGTAGACCACCGAGGCTCCCCGCACCGCCTCCAGGGGATCCTCGGTGAGCTCGATCCGGGTGCCGGCCGCGGCGGCATCGAGGCGCGCCAGGTCGAGATACTTCTGCTTCACCCGGTGGCCGGGAGGCGAGGCGATCGCGATGTCCATCCCCGTCTTCGCCGCTCCGAACATGAGCGAATGCGCCATGTTGTTGCCGTCGCCCACGTAGGCGAGCTTGCGGCCGCTCAGCTCGCCGAACTCCTCCCGGATCGTGAGCAGATCCGCCACGACCTGGCAGGGATGGAGGTCGTCGGTCAGGCCGTTGATGACCGGGACGGTGCCGAACCGGGCGAGGTCGAGGACGTCCTGGTGCGCGAAGGTGCGGGCCATGATCCCGTTCACGTAGCGCGAGAGCACCTGGGCGGTGTCGGAGATCGTCTCGCCGCGTCCGAGCTGGATGTCGCGTTCCGAGAGGAAGAGCGCGTGCCCGCCGAGCTGCAGCATGGCGACCTCGAAGCTCACCCGGGTACGCGTCGACGCCTTCATGAAGATCATCGCCAGCGTCTTGCCGGCGAGCGCCTTGGCGTACCGCTCGGGGTGCGTTTTCACCTCGGAGCCGAGCTGCAGGAGACCGGTGAGCTCGGCGCTGGTCAGATCGTGCAGAGAGAGGAGGTGGCGTGGCATAGGAGAGATCCTCATGGCCGATCCGAGCGGCCGGAAGGCACCCGGATGCCGCCGGGATCGCAGCTCGCCGGGCGCCGTGGAGGGATGATTTTACCAGCGGCGCGGGGCGCGGAACGGGTGAACCCGAGTAAACTCCGGGCAATGGGCCTCACCCCGCAGAACCCCCTGCACGAGCGGTACGCCTCGGCGGAGATGACCGCCCTCTTCTCGGCCGAGCGGCGCTACGCCACCTGGCGCCGGCTCTGGATCGTGCTCGCCGAATGCCAGGCCGAGCTCGGGCTCGCGATCACCCCCGCGCAGCTGGCGGCGCTGCGGGAGGCGGCCCCCCGCCTCGACCTCGCCCGGGTGGCCACGCTCGAGCGGCAGACGCGCCACGACGTGGTCGCCCACCTGCGGCATTTCGCCGAGCAGGCGGGCGAGGCCGGCGGGATCCTCCATCTGGGCGCCACCTCGGCCTTCGTCACCGACAACGCCGACCTGCTGCTCTTCGCCGAAGGGCTCGATCTGCTCGTCCGCCGCCTCGCCGCCGCGGGGCGCGCGCTCGCCGCCTTCGCCCGGCGTCACGCCGGCCTCCCCTGCCTCGCCTACACCCACTTCCAGCCGGCGCAGCTGACGACGGTCGGCAAGCGCGCCACCCTCTGGCTGCACGACCTGCTCACCGACCTCGAAGAGATCCGCCGCCGGCGCCGCGAGCTGCGCTGCCGCGGCGCGAAGGGGACGACCGGCACCCAGGCGAGCTTCCTGACTCTCTTCCGCGGCGACGACGCGAAGGTGCGGGCGCTCGACCGGATGATCGCCGCCCGCCTCGGTTTCGCCGGCAGCTTCCCGGTCACCGGCCAGACCTATCCGCGCAAGCAGGACAGCCAGCTGCTCGCCGCGCTCGCCGGCATCGCCGAGAGCGGCCACAAGTTCGGCACCGACTTGCGCCTCCTGCAGGGCACGGGCGAGCTCTCCGAGCCGTTCGACGACACCCAGGTCGGCTCCTCGGCGATGGCCTACAAGCGCAACCCGGTGCGCAGCGAGCGGCTCTGCGCGCTCGCCCGCCGCCTGCTGACCGACAGCCTCAACGGCCCCCTGAACGCGGCCACCCAGTGGCTCGAGCGCAGCCTCGACGATTCGGCCAACCGCCGGCTCGTCCTGCCCGACGCCTTCCTCGCGGCCGACGCGATCACCGGGCTCGCCGGCCACCTCGCCGCCGGATTGCGCGTGCACGAGGAGACGATCCGGGCGCGGGTCGAGCGGGAACTGCCGTTCATGGCCACGGAGACGCTGCTCATGGAGGCGGTCCTGCGCGGCGGCGACCGGCAGCTGCTCCACGAGCGGCTCCGCCGCCTCAGCCTCGAGGCGCAGGCGGCGGTCGCCGGCGGCGCTCCGAATCCGCTCCTCGACCGGATCGCCGCCGCTCCGGAGTTCGGCCTCGCGCGCGCCGAGATCGCCCGGCTCTGCGCGCCCGCGGCGTTCACCGGCCGCGCGGCGGCGCAGGTCGAGGAGTACCTCGCCGAGATCGCCGAGCCGCTCCTTTCCGGACTCGACCCCGCGCCGGTCGAGGAACCGAGGATCTGACCATGGGGTTGACTTTGCCCCGTTTTTGAACCAAGCTGGTTGGATGTGCACCGCACGCGCCCACTCGGGCGTGCGGATGGGGCTCCTGGCCGCGCTCGCTTCCTGCGCTCTGCTCGCGGCCGCCTGTGCCCCGTCCTCTCCGAAGCTGGCTCCCAAGGGTGGAGTCGAGCGTGGCATCGCCTCCTGGTACGGACCCGGCTTTCACGGCCGGCTGACGGCCTCGGGAGAGGTCTACGACATGCACGCCCTCACCGCGGCCCACCCCTCCCTGCCGTTCGGCTCCATGGTCGAGGTGACGAACCTCGACAACGGCCGCCGCGTCCGGGTCCGGATCAACGACCGCGGACCGTTTCTCAAGAACCGGGTGATCGACCTCTCGTACGCCGCCGCCGAGACGATCGAGATGATCGGGGCGGGAACCGCGCGCGTCCAGCTCGCCCTGCTCGGCACCGCCCCCGTGGAGCCCGTCCGCTACACGGTACAGGTCGGCGCCTTCCAGGACCAGGTTCGCGCCGAAGAGCTCGCCGCGCAGCTCGGCTCGCTCTTCCCCGCCGTCGAGGTCCGCTCCGATGGCGCCTGGCACCGCGTGCAGATCGGCGAGTACACCGTCCGCGAGCTCGCCGACGATCTGCGCCGGCGTCTGCACCGGGAGGGCTTCAGCGCCCTCGTGGTCGCGCTTCGCTGAGCGCGCTCCCCTTTCTTCTCTTCAGCCCCGCGACCGGGGCCGCCGCAGCCGGCGCAGCAGCGCCACCGTATCGAGCCGGTGCGGTTCGGCACCCGCCATCTCGACGATCTGGAGCTCGTCGACTCCGGCGAGGAGCCGCGGGTAACCCGCCCGGCCGCGCACGAGGAGCGCCTGGCAGCCGAGGAAGTGTTCGCGCACGAGATCGCGCAGCACCGGTGGCCCCGCCAGTCGCTTGCCGGCGAGCGTCTGTCCTCCGCTCACCGCCACCACCTTCGCGGCACCGGCGGTGAGCGCCATGGTCACCGGCGCGGGCGGAGCGCTCTCGCTCGCGAGATCGAGCCAGCCGATGCGGATCCCGTGCGCGGCCGCGAGCCGCCAGAGCGTGGCGAACGCCTCCGGTTCGGCATCGACCGAGAAGAGATGCGGCAGCCTCATCGCTTCGCTCCGTAGAGACGGAGGCTGGCCCACTCCTCCCGGTACGCGCGCTCGTCACGCTCCCAGCTCGCGATCCACGCCTCAGGGTCATCACCCGTCTCGATGAGCCGCCGGAGCTCGTCACCGCCGGTGAGCAGATCGATCGCCGGCCGCTCGCTCACGAACTCGTACGGCGCCTGTCGCCAGGAGAAGCTCGCGCCGAGCTCGCGTGCGAGCGCCGCGAGGATCCGCACCCCGGCCGCCACCGGCCGCACCTTCTCGGCCGCCACGATCACGATCTCCACTCCCCCGCAGAGCTCGCCGGCATGCTTCTGGAACTGCGGGCGGAAGAGCGCCGGCACGAAGGCGAGACCCGGGAGGCGGAGCGCCGTGAGCGCCGCCGCGAGGCGGGGCGCGTCGACACCCGGAGCGCCGCAGAGGCGGAACGGGCGGGTGGTGCCACGCCCCTCGGAGAGCCCGGTGGCCTCCAGCAGGCAGAGCCCCGGATAGACGAGCGCGGTGGGATAGTCGGGCATGTTCGGCGACGGCGCGAGCCACGGGCGCCCCCACGCCGGCCAGGATGAGCGCTCTTCCCAGCCGGAGACCGGCCAGATCCGCAATGCCCCCTCCCATCCCTCGCGCCGCGCCTCGCGCAGCGCGATCTCACCGCCGGTCAGGCCGTGACGCACCGGCAGATCGAACGCGCCGACATAGGACGCGAACCCGGGGCGCGGGCGGTTGCCCTCCACCACGCCGCCGAGCGGGTTGGGACGGTCGAGCCACCAGACCTCGCATCCCGCCCGCGCCGCGCTCGCCGCGGCCCAGACTCCGGCGGCCACGTAGGTGTAGTAGCGCGCCCCGATGTCCTGCAGGTCGACGACGAGCAGATCGAGCCCCGCGAAACGCTCCGGCGCGGGACGCAGGGACGCCGCGTCGGTGCCGTAGAGCGACGCGGTGGGCAGGCCGGTCCACGGATCGGGCCGGGCACCGACCGCGACCATGTCCTGTTCGACGCCGTGGAGGCCGTGTTCGGGGGCGAGCAGCAGGGCCGGCCGCACCCGGGCGGCGAGCGCGAGATGGGCCGGCGCGAGCGCGCTGGTGAGCGCCGCGGCGTGGGTGAGCAGCGCGTACCGGCGGCCGCGCAGCGCGTCCGCCTCGGCGACGAGGCGATCGAGGCCGCTCGCGATCATGGGTACCGGAGAACGCCGCCGCTGCCCGTCATCGGCCGCGATCGTAGCACCGGGTCACCGCCGTGGCCCGGAGACACGAAGACCCCGCGGCCCGCCAGGGCGCGCGGGGTCCGGTGTGGCGACGCGAGGGGCTACTTCTTCCCCTTGTTGACCGCCTCCTTCAGCTCCTTGCCGACCTTGAAGCGCACGCTCTTGCTCGCCTTGATCGTGATCGTGGCGCCGGTCGCCGGGTTGCGGCCCTTGCGCGCCTTGCGCGCGCTCACCGCGAAGCTGCCGAAGCCCGGCAGCTGCACGCGCTCGCCCTTCTTCAGGTGCGCGGTCATCGCGTCGAGGACCGCCTCGAACGCCTCGCCCGCCTGCTTCTTCGTGAGGCCCTCGACCTTGTTCGCAACGTACTCCACGATGTCAGCCTTGCCAGCCATTTCTCCTCCTTGGGGGGGTGTGTCGTGTGACGAGACGAAACGTTAAGCGAAGATCAAACCCCTGTCAACACTGGCTCCGCCGGGGGCGGTCAGCCGCGGCGCAGGACCTGGACGGTGAAGCCGTCGTGCCCGCCTCCCGGGGGCAGCCGCCAGACCCCAGCCTCGTTCGCGAACCGGGCATGGACCGGGGGGAGCAGCGGGGCGAGCGGCTCGCGGGCGAACTCCGGCCGAGCGGCCAGGAACGCCTCCACCAGCCGCTCGTTCTCCTCCGGCTCGAGCGAGCAGGTCATCGCCACGAGCCGGCCGCCGGCCGCCACCGCGTCCGCCGCCCCGGCGAGGAGATCGAGCCCGGAGGCGGCGAGGCGGGCGATCTCCGCCTCGCTCAGCCGCCACTTCAGCTCCGGGTTCTTCCGCAGGGTGCCGGTCCCCGAGCAGGGCAGATCGACGACCACCCGGTCGAAACGGGAGCGCCACGGCGCCCTCCTGCCGTCGGCGCAGAGGAGCGGCAGCGGCCGCCGCAGCCGCCGGAGGTTCGCCGCGAGCAGGCCGAGGCGCTCCGGCGACCGGTCGGCGGCGACGACGCGGACCGTGGGTTCGTAGGCGAGCAGCGAAAAGCTCTTGCCGCCCGGCGCCGCGGCGACGTCGAGGATCCGCTCGCCCGGGGCGGGAGGCGGCAGGAGCGCCGCCACCTGGCTCGCCTCGTCCTGCGCGTAGAGCGCTCCTTCCCGGAAGGCGGCGGTCCCCCACGGGAGCCCCTCCCGCACCGTCAGCCCGAACGGCGCGAGCGCGCTCGCCTCGACCTCGAGACCGGCCTCGATGAGCGCCTCGGCCGCGAGCTCCCGGCCGCCCCGGTCGCGAAAGGCGAGGAGGTGGAGCGGCTTCGGGCGGTTGTTCGCGGCGAGCAGCGCGCGCGTCGCCCGCTCGCCGAACCGGGGGAGCCAGCGGCGCACCAGCAGGTCCGGGTGGCTGGTTTCGATCGCGAGCCGCACCACCGGGTCGGCCTCCGCCACCGGCCACGCGGCGAGCACCGGATTGCGCGCGATCCGCCGCAGGACGGCGTTCACGAAGCTCACGCCGCCCCGATGACTCCGGCCGTGCGCCTGCGCCACCGCCTCGCTCACCACCGCGTGCGCCGGCACCCGGGTGAGGAAGAGGAGCTGATAGGCCGCGACGCGCAGGAGGCCGAGCAGCTCGGAGTCGATCGCCGCGAGCTCCCGTTCGCTCGCCTGCACGAGCACGTGATCGAGCCGGCGGAGCCAGCGCAGGGTTCCAAGCACGAGCTCACGCAGCAGGGCGCGGTCGCGTTCGTCGAGGCGGGCGAGCGCGCCGTCGAGGAAGGCGTCGACCGGGGCGAGCGAGGCGAGCGTCCGCTCCACGACCCAGGCCGCCACGGCCCGCACGTCGTTCTGCGCCGAGCGCCGGGGCTGCAGTCGCTTCACGTCGCCCAGCGGGCGCAGCGCCATCCGGCCGCGGCGGCGGCTCACCGGAGGCACGCTCCCGCGCCCAGACGCTCGCCGTTGACCAGCTCCCGCGCCGTGAGCACCCGGCGACCGGGACGCTGGAGCTCGAGCAGGCCGAGCACCGTGCCCTCCCCCGCCGCGACCGCGAGCGCCTCCCCTTCCATGCCGATCACGGTCCCGGGCATCGCGGACGGCGGCGCGAGCGCGGGCAACGGCCGCGCCCGCAGGAGGCGCAACGGCCGGCCGACGAGCTCCGCCTCTACCCCCGGCGCCGGACTGGCGGCGAGGATCCGGCGGGCCAGGAGCGTGGCGGGCTGGCTCCAGTCGAGCCGCTGCCCGCCGCGCGGCAGCTTCGGCGCCCGGGTGACTCCCTCTGCCGGCTGCGGCACCGGCTCGAGCCGG
>JAAYLR010000012.1 GCA_012521815.1 Acidobacteriota bacterium | reverse complement strand
TCCGTTCAAGCCGGTGCGCGAGACGATCATTCGCAACCGGCGCGCCTGGGTGCCGGCGGTGCTCCGCTACAACGAAGTACCGGCCCGGATCCTCCTCGAGGTCTGCAACCTCTCGAACGCGGAGGACCGCCAGCTGCTGCGGACGCAGGAGTTCCGGCAGCGAGTGGCGGCGGCGGTGGTGGCGGCGCTGCTCGACTACTACGACGAAGCCGACTCGGAGACGCTGCCGCCGCCCGCGCGTACCGCGCGTTGAGCCCGGCGATTCCGGCTTGCCCGCGCGCGCCGCGCCGGCGTCGTCACCGATAGGGGACGATGCCGATGATCGTGAGCTCGCTTTCGCCCACCGGAACCACCGAGCCCACCGTGCCGCCGAGCAGCCGCTTGGCGAGGTCCGACTCGTAGGAGACGATCCCCTCCTCCGGCCGGCTGTCCCAGGGGCCGAGGATGGTCAGGCGCCGCTCGTTGCCCTCGCGGTCGCGCAGCGTGACGCGGGTGCCGATGCGCACCTCGCTGGCGTCGATGGTCGCCGGATCGAGAGGCCGGGCGCGGCCGAGATCGCGGTGGAGGGCGGCGACGCGGGCGTTGAGGTACTCGTGCCGTTCCCGGGCCGCCTTGTACTCGAAGTTCTCCCGGAGATCGCCGTGGGCGCGCGCCTCCTCGATCGCCTTCCGGTTGGCCGGAATCTCCACCTGCGTCAGCCGTTGCAGCTCTTCACGCCGGGCCGCGAGGGCCTCCGGGGTCACGTAGAGAAGGCCACTCTCCGCACCCTCCCGGAGAGCCGGGAAGCGCAGCGTCAGGGCGTTGAGGAGAGGGGCGCGCTGGTAGTCGGCCAGCGCGTGGTCGCGTTCGAGCAGCGCGAGGGCCTGAGCGGCCTGCTCCTCGGAGAGCGCCGAGAGGAGGCGGGGAAGGGTGCCTCCGGATTCGATCATCGCGGCGAGCCGGCTGCGGAACGGCGTGAACGCACCGTCGCGGAGGCTGGCGAGCAGCTGCTGGAGGAGGCGGAGCGGGTTGCGGGCGCGCAGCTCGGCCTCTTCCGCCGCCTGCTCGACGAACCAGACGAAGGCGGCGGGGTTGCGGCGCGGCTGGTTGAGCAGCTCTTCGAGGAACCGTTCCCGCTCGGCGGGAGCGACGCTCCGGAGCGCCTCGGTGAGGAAGCCGAGAACGCGGGGATCGGCCTCCTTCGCCAGCGCGTCGCGGTAGATCTCGACCCAGTCCGCGCGCCTTTCCCGGATCATCGCCAGGGCGCGTTCGCGCAGGATCCGGTCCTCGAGGCCGGCGAGCAGACGCCGCGGATCGGCCGGGGCTCCGATCAGATCGTCGATCGTCCAGCCGAGGTCCGGTGGCAGGACGCCGGCGCGTTCGAGCGCGAACCAGCTCTCGAAGGCGAGGGCGGGGTCGTGCTCCCGTTCGGCGGTGGCGTGCGCGGCGATCCCGGCCGCCATGCCGCGGGTGAACGCCTCGTCCCGGCTGGCGTGACGGCGGAGGAGGTCGAGGCGTTCGCGGGGCGCCGCGGCTTCGAACTCCGCGCGCAGCGCGCTCAGCGCCGCCGCGGACGAGGCCGCCCAGTGGTAGGTCTGGCGGCCGCCGCCGCCCGTGATGACCTGCGGGTGCTTGCGGGCGCTGGCCCACCAGGAGGTCCAGCGCTTCTCGTCGACGAGGCCGGCGAGGGCCTCCTTGATCTCTCCCGCGGTGAGCGGCCGCTCGCTCCCCGCCAGCAGGAGGCCCAGCAGGGCTGGCGGATCGGCGGCCGCCAGCTCCTGCAGCTCCTCGGGGGTCTCGAGCTTCCGGCGCAGGAAATGCCCGGCGGGCAACGTCCGGAGCAGGCGGGACGCGGCGCGGAAGCCGACCACCAGCCCCGGCTGCCGTTCGAGGTCGATCCGGAGGCTTTCGAGCGCGAGGTTGACCTCGACGATCCGGCCCACGCCGCGCCCCTGCATCTCGACCACGGTGCCGACGTCGAAGGCGAGCAGCGCGAGGAGGCGTTCGACCTTCTCCCAGGTTCGCGGGACCACGTCGGGGGCGCGGAAGAGGCCGACCTTCTCGGCGAACGCCTCGAAGCTGGGGCGGTCGCCGTAGAGGCGGCGGAGCGTTTCGGCGACCCGCCGGTGCAGCGCTTCGCCGCCGGAGGCCAGGCGGCCGGCTTCGCGCAGCAGCGCCAGGCGCGGCTCCCAGAGCGCGGCTTCGACGAGCTGCTCGTCGAGCACCTCGAAGAGCTCGGCGGCCTGGCGCTCACGGCCGGCGGCGACGAGCTGCTGCAACACCCCGGCGTGACGCGTGACCTCGCCCGGGCGGGCTGCGACCGCCTCGACCCAGGCATCGTCGATCTCTGCCCAGGCCTCCTCGCCGATCAGCTTCGCGAACGACTCCCCGGACTCGGTCATGCGGGCGCAGGATAGCAGAGCGCTTGGCGGCTGCGAGCGGCTAGAGTGGAGAGGTGAGTACCAGGCCGGTACCGGAAGGGCTCGCGGAGCGGCTCGCGGAGGCGGCGGGCGAGGAGCTCGCCGCGCTGGTGGATGCCCACCTGGCGCAGCTCGAAGCCGAGCAGGCGAGGATCGTCCTGCGCAACCCGTTCGTCACCAGCCGGATCATCGGGCTGCTGGCCACGGTGCCGCGCCTCGCGGCGAGCCGTGAGATCCGCCGCGAGGCCGTCGCGCATCCGGCGACCCCGCGGGTCCTCGCGCTGGAGTGGGTGGGCAGCCTCTACTGGCCCGATCTTGCCCGGATCGGCCGCGACCCGCGAGTGAACCCCGCGGTCCGGCGGGCGGCCGACCTCGCGCTCGTCGAGCGGCTGCCGGGGATGGCGGTGGGCGAACGGACGGCGCTCGCTCGCAGCGGCGGCCCGGGGGTGATCGCGCACCTCCGGCTCGATCCGACGCCGCGGGTCGTCGTCGCCCTGCTCGACAATCCGCGACTCACCGAGGGGCTGCTGATGCCGCTGCTCGCGAGCGAGCGGGCGGTGCCCGGCTGCCTGGCGGCGGTGGCGGCGAGCCGGCGGTGGGGAGCGCGTCCCGCGGTGCGGGCCGCGCTCGCCCGCAACCCGAAGACCCCGCTGGCCACCGTCCTCGCCCTGCTCCCGGCGTTGCGCAAGGCGGAGCTCGCGGCGATCGCGATCGATCCCCGGCTGGCCGAGGCGGTCCGGCAACGGGCGCGCCTGCTCAGCGGGCTGGCGGCCCGGGAGCGTGGCGCGGTTGACCCACGGCAGGGGCGCGGATAGATTGCTGGCGGATCGGGCCCACTCGCGCGGTGGACGCGCAGCGGGGCTGTGACCGGTGTGACGCCCACCCGTACGATGCAGGAGAATCCTCCTCACAATCCCGAAGAGACCGCACCCGAGGTCGCCTTCGGCCCCTGGCTCCGGCGGCAGCGCGAGGCGCGTGGCGTGAGCCTGCGCGAGATCTCCGACAGCACGCGGATCAGCCTTCGCTACCTCGAAGCGCTCGAGGAGGGCCGGTTCGACGTGCTGCCCGCGCCGGTCTTCGCGCGTGGCTTCCTGCGGGAGTACGCGCGGGTCGTGGGACTCGATCCCGACGAGGTGGTCAACGCCTTCCTGCTCGTCGGCACCGAGGGAACGGCGGTGACGGAGGAGAAGCCGGCGCCGCGCCGCCGTTTCTCGAACCCCTGGGGCTACGGCCTCCTGCTCGCAGCGGCGATGGTCGTGCTCCTGGGAGTGGCGGTGATGCTCTCTTTCTGGGCCGAGCGGCGGGCGCTGGAGCGCGGCGACGAGCCCCCCTCCCTGGTCCCGGCGATCGCCGCGACCGCGGTTCCCGGCAGCCAGCGTCAGGACGCGGACGACCTCGCCGTGACGCCGGAAGCTTCGCCGGAGACCCCGGCGCCAGCCGGGCCCCCGGTGAACGCGAGCCCCGCGGAGGTCGCGGCGGTGCCGGATCTTTCCCCGCGAGCGGCGCTGGAGGCGGGTCCCGAGGTCGCCCTCGCGGCCCCCCTGGTGGTGGAGATCCTGTTGCGCGACGAGTGCTGGATCGAGGCACGGGTCGACGGGCGGCGGCGGCCGGGCGAGCTGCTGGCCGGGGGAGAAGCGATCGTGCTCGAAGCGGATTCCTGGGTGGAGCTCACGCTCGGCAATCGCGCAGCGGTCGACCTGCTCGTCAACGGCCGCCCCTTCTCGTTGCCGGCCTCGCCCGGCAACGTCGTGCGGGGATTGCGCATCGAACGGCCCGGAGCCGCCGGCTCCGCAGGCGGAGAGCAGCCACGCTGAACACGCCGCCTCTCGACGATCCGCTCGTCGCGGCGGTGCTCTCGGGCTCCGATCGGCGCCTGGTGGCGGCGGCGGCCGATGGCCTGCTTCCGCTTTCGCTCGAGCGGCTCCTCAACCTGCAGATCCTCATCGCCGGGAGCGGTGAGCCCGAGATGGCGGCGCGGGCCGAGGCGGCGCTGGCCCGGATGGAACCACGGATCCTCGCCGCCTTCGTGACTCAGGACGCGGGCGAGCGTGAGCTCGTCTACCTCGGCCGGCACCACCGGCACCCCACGGTGGTGGCCGCGGTGCTCCGGCGGCGAGACGTTCCGCGGGATCTCCTCGCGGAGCTGGCCGGAGTGATTTCGCCGGAGCTGCAGGAGATCCTCATCCTTCGCCAGGACGCGATCGTCGAGGCGCCCGAGATCCTCGACTCGCTCGAGCGCAACCCACGGCTCGCCCCCGGCGTCCAGCGCCGGCTCCACGAGTACCGGGAGCACCTCGTCCGGGCGCCGGAACCGATCGCGCCGCCCCCGGATCTCCTCGACGAAGAGGACGCGCTCGATGCGGCGGATCTCGCGGCTCTGAACGAGGCTCGCCAGAGCGCGCCGCACGGCGAGATGGACGAGTCCACGGGCCTCACCGAGGGGCAGATCCGGTCGCTGCCCGTGCCGCTGCGGATCAAGCTGGCACGTGGCGCCTCCCGGACCCTGCGCGGGATCCTGGTGCGTGACCTCAACCAGTCGGTGGCCCGGGCGGCCCTCAACGGCAGCGCCATGAGCGAGGACGAGCTGGAGCAGATCGCCAGCAGCCGCGCGGTGATCGAGGAGGTACTGCTCGAGGTCTCCCGGCACCGGGAGTGGATCACCAAATACCGGATCGTGCTCGCCCTGGCGCGCAACCCCAAGACTCCGGTCGCGGTGGCGGTGCGGCTGGTGCCGCGTCTCGGCGTCCGGGACTTGAAGAACCTGGCCGCCGACCGTAATGTTTCTGACCCAGTACGGGCCAACGCCAGCCGCTTGTACAAGATCAAGGCACGCTAGATACTATCGGCATCGTGGCCAGGGACCTCTATCTGATCCTCGGGGTATCGCGTTCGGCGACCACGGACCAGATCCGCCAGCGCTTCCGGGAGCTCGCCCGCACCTCGCACCCCGACCGTTTCCGCGGCGAGGCGAGACTGCGAGCCGAAGAGGAGTTCCAGCAGTTCACCGAAGCGTTCAACGTCCTTTCGAACCCGGAGCGCCGGCGGCAGCTCGACCAGGAGCTCGCCCGCGTCGAGGTCAACCCTTCGGCGGGCGATGCGCAACGGCTGGCGCGGGTCCATCTCCAGGCGGGGATCCGTCTCTACCGGGAGCGGAACTTCGTCCAGGCGGCCGAGAGCTTCGACCGGGCGACCAAGGCGGATCCCCAGAACGCCCTCGCGTGGCATCACTTCGCGCAGGCCTGCAGCCATCACCGGCGCTACCTTCCACAGGCGCTCTCGGCGATCGTGAAAGCGTGCGAGCTCGAGGAGATGAACGCGACCTACCTCAAGCTGGCGGGCAAGCTGCACGCGACCGCGGGCCTGTTCGATCGGGCCGAGTGGTATTACAATCAGGCATTGGTCTGGGGCGGAGAGGATGCTGCGATCCGGGATGCCCTCGATGAGCTGAGCCGGTCATCGAGGAAAGGCAGGCCGGGTACTTTCAGAAAGGGTGGCTGAGGTTGCGTGCGAAGGCGGTGGGGCTCTCGGATGTCGGTATGGTGCGCACCCACAACGAGGATTGCTTCCATATCGACCCCGCCCTGCAGATCTTCGTCGTCGCCGACGGCATGGGGGGGCACAGCCACGGCGAGATCGCCTCGCGCATCGCCGTGGCGTCGATCCTGGAGTTCGTGCGGGCGAGCGCCGATCACGACCGGACCTGGCCGGTGGTCTACGACGCCCGGCTGCAGCGGCACTCCAACCGGCTGCGGGCCGCGATCCGGATCGCGCACGACGACGTCCTGAACGCCATCCGCCAGAACGGCAACCTGCAGGGGATGGGCACCACCGTGGTCGGCCTCCTGCTGGACGGGGAGACCGCGGCGATCGCCCATGTCGGCGACAGCCGGGCCTACCGGCTTCGGGACGATCAGCTCGAGCTCCTCACGCAGGATCACACCTGGGTCAACGAACAGGTGGTGGCCGGCCATCTCTCCGCGGAGCAGGCGCGATCGCATCCGCTCAAGAACGTCGTCACCCGCGCCCTCGGCGGGGACAGCGAGGTGATGGTGGACGTGCAGGAGCGCGAGGTCCGCGCAGGGGATCTCTTCCTGCTCTGCTCCGACGGCCTCACCACGATGCTGAACGACGCCGAGATCCGGGAGCAGCTCCGCTCGGAGGAGCCGCTCGACGTCGTCTGCCGCGGCCTCGTGCGGGCGGCCAACGCCCGCGGCGGGCTCGACAACGTCACCGTGCTGCTGGCGAAGGTCGAGTCCGCGGAAGAGAACCCCGAAGAATGAGACGGCGCCCGCCGGAGCGGGCGCCGGGCATGGCCTGCGAGCCGGCTCCGGTCAGGCGCCCGCGGCGGTTTCGCCCTCGCGGTAGAGCCGCTCGATGATCTCGCCGTACTTCTCGTTGACGACCCGCCGCTTGACCTTCTGGGTCGGCGTGAGCTCGCCCGTTTCGAGGGTGAACTCGGCCGGCAGCAGCGCCCAGTTGCGGACCTGTTCATAGCGCGCCAGCTGGGTGTTGATCGCCTCGACCTCTTCGCGCACGAGATCGCGGACCTGGGGCGTGGCGACCAGCTCCGCCGGGGCGGTCGGCAACCCCTGTTTTTCCGCCCATGGGACGAGCGTCTCGAAATCCGGAACCAGGAGGGCGACCAGGAACTGCCGGCGGTCGCCGATCACCACCGCCTGCGAGATGAACCGGCTGGCCTTGAGGGCGTTCTCGATCGGCGCCGGGGCGATGTTCTTGCCGTAGGCGTTGACGATGAGCTCCTTCTTCCGGTCCGTGATCGCGAGGAAGCCGTCCGCGTCGAGGTGGCCGATGTCGCCGCTGTGGAGCCAGCCATCCTCGTCGATCATCTCGGCGGTCGCCTCGGGCTGCCCGAAATAGCCCTGCATGATGTTGGGCCCCCGGGCGAGGATCTCCCCGTCCTCGGCGATCCGCACCTCGACGTCCGGCAGCGGCTGGCCGACGGTGCCCAGCTTGACCTTGGAGAAGGCGTTGACCGAGATGACCGGGGAGGTCTCGGTGAGTCCGTACCCCTCGAAG
The DNA here is from genome assembly GCA_012521815.1 of Acidobacteriota bacterium. Taxonomy (GTDB): domain Bacteria; phylum Acidobacteriota; class Thermoanaerobaculia; order Multivoradales; family JAGPDF01; genus JAAYLR01. Next base: position 32,027 of record JAAYLR010000012.1, on the reverse strand, counting down.
AGGCGGATGCCGGCCCCCCAGAAGAACTCCGCGACCTCGCGCGGGAGCGGGGCGCCGCCGGAGATCGCGAAGATGAACCGGCCGCCCAGCCGCTCGCGGATCTTCCCGAAGACGAGCCGATCCGCCGCCGCCAGCTCGAGGCCCAGGAGGCCGGGCGCGGGCTTCTCCTGCAGGCGATAGGGGAGTGCCCGGCGGCCCACGTCGAGGGCCCAGGAGAAGATCCGCTGCTTGACCGCCGAGCCGGCCGCGGCGGTCTCCATGACCCGCGACTGGACCTTCTCGTAGACGCGCGGCACGGCGACGAAGACGTGGGGGCGGACCTCGAGGAGGTTCTGGGCGACCGTCTGGATCGATTCCGCGTAGGCGATCGTGCAGCCGCAATAGAAGTAGCAGTAGTCGACGGTGCGCTCGAGGGAGTGGGAGAGCGGGAGGAAGGAGAGCACCGTGTAGTCGCCCCTGAGCGCGAGCACCTGGGTGCCCGTGACGACGTTGGAGACGAGGTTCGAATGGCTCAGCATCACGCCCTTCGGGTCGCCGGTGGTGCCGGAGGTGTAGATGAGCGTCGCCAGATCCTCGGGCCGGGTCGCGGCGAGACCGGCGTCGAAGGTGGCCGGATCGGCGTCACGGCCCTGCTCGAGCAGGAGAGCGAGCGTCGTGTACCCGTCGCCGGGCGCGTCGCCGTCGATCCAGACGATCTGTTCGGTCGCCGGCATCTGGGGCTTCTGCGCGAGCAGTCCTTCGAGCCGTTCGCGGCCCTGGACGAAGAGCACCTTCGAGCCGCTGTCGCGCGCGATGTACGCCGCCTGCTCGGGCAGCAGCGTGGGATAGATCGGCACGAGCGCGGCCCCGCGGGCGATGGTCGCGAAGTCCACGGTCGGCCAGGACGGGCTGTTTTCCGCCATCAGCGCGACCCGATCCCCGCGTGCGACGCCGAGGCGGCCGAGCGCGTGCGAGAGGCGCAGGACGCCGGTCATGAACTCGGCGGTGGAGATCGGCCGGTAGCTGCCATCGACCTTGTGCAACAGGAGGTCGGGTTTCTGGCGAGCGGCGACCTGGGCGAGGAGCTCGGCGAGCGTGCGAATCGACATGTTTTCCCCCTCTCGAGACTTCCCTCATTCTAGCCCATTGCGCCACCCGGATGGCCTGGCGACCGGGCTAAGTTCAACAAATCCGAGACTTGCCATATGGTATATTGCAGACAGCGGAGTCGTCCCCGATGCCCGTGCCGGTAGCGGCGGAACAGCGGTGGACGGGCCAGTATGAGCGACGAGCAGGGTGGAGCCAAGGTCGAGATCTTCGGGGTGGTCTACCCCCTCAAGGGGAGTCCCGACCCCGGACATCTCCGGCGGCTGGGCGAGTTGGTCGACGAACGGATGCGCCGTGCCGCCGACCTCGCGCCGAGCGCCGATCGCAGCCGGCTGGCGATCCTGGCGGCGCTCAACCTGGCCGATGAACTGATCCGGTCCCGCAGCGAACGCGAACGGGACCGCGTGGAGTGTGCTGAGAGGGTGGCGCAACTGACCGAGAAGCTCGCGGATGCCGTCTGAGCCGCGCGCCGATCGGAGCGCCTCGAGAACGTGGAAATGATTGCGGTAGTGACATCTCCTGGGTGGCTCGTGAGGAGCCGACGCACGGTAGAACCAACATTACCTATCCGGGAGCCTCAGATCCGGATGGCCGGTGCCAGCCCCGCTCCGACGGGGACGCTGATGGCCATTCGTGCGGGCACCCACCTGATGCGTTTCAGGTTCTAAACGCAGCGTCTCCCACGGCCACCCGGGAGCTGTCCGCTCCCCCGCGTTGCCGCCCCCTCCGCCCACTCCTTCGGATCGAACCGGGGGGGTGAGGCCGTGAACAGCGTGATGATCGGGGAGGTCGTCCTCGGCGTTCTGCTCGTCGCCGGGATCGGCTGGCTCGTGGTTCGCCGGACGAGCGCTCGCGTTCTCCAGCGGGCCCGTGAAGAGGCGGCGACCCTCCTGCGAACGGCGGAGCGGGAGGCCGAATCCAGGGTCAAGGAGGCCGAGCTCTCGGCCAAGGAGAAGCTCCTGCAGGCTCGCACCGAGTTCGAGGCGGTGGCGAGCAAGCGGCGAGCCGAGATCGAGTCCGTCGAGCGCCGCCTCACACAGCGGGAAGACAGCCTGGACAAGCGGCTCGGCCAGGTCGAGGAGCGCGACCGGGAGCTCGCCACGCGGGAGAAAGGGCTCGTCGCCCGCGAGCAGGAGAGCGAGCGGCAGGCGGCGGAGGCGGAGCGGCTGGTGCGCGAGCAGCGGCAGCGGCTCGAGCAGATCGCGGGGATGACCGCCGGGCAGGCGAAAGAAGAGCTGATCCACACGATCGAGGACCAGGCCCGCGTCGAAGGGGCGCAGCTCGCCCGCCGGATCGAGGAGGAGGCCCGGGAACAGGCCGGACGCCAGGCGCAGCGGATCATCGGCATGGCGATCCAGCGCTCGGCCTCCGATTACGTCGCGGAGAGCACGGTCTCGGTGGTCGTCCTGCCGAGTGACGAGATGAAAGGGCGGATCATCGGCCGCGAAGGGCGCAACATCCGGGCGCTCGAGATGGCGACCGGCATCGACCTGATCGTCGACGACACCCCCGAAGCGGTGATCCTCTCCGGCTTCGATCCGTTCCGGCGCGAGATCGCGCGGGTGGCCCTCGAGCGCCTCATCGCCGACGGCCGGATCCATCCGGCGCGCGTCGAGGAGGTGGTGGAGAAGGTCAAGGCCGAGTTCGATCAGCGGATCCAGCAGGAGGGGGAGGCGACGCTGCTCGAGCTCAAGATCCCGAGCATGCATCCGGAGCTGCTGCGGCTCCTCGGCCGTCTCCGCTACCGCTTCTCCTACGGGCAGAACGTGCTCCATCACAGCAAGGAGGTGGCCTTCCTCGCCGCCACGATGGCGGCCGAATTGCGCGGCAACGCCGCGGTGGCCAAGCGGGCGGGGCTGCTCCACGACATCGGCAAGGCGATCGACCGCGAGGTGGAAGGGACCCACCTCGAGCTGGGCATCGAGCTGCTGCGCAAGCATGGCGAGAGCGAGGAGGTCGTCCATGCCATGGCGTGCCACCATGGCGACTACGAGCCGCAGACGCTCGAGGCGGTGCTCGTCACCGCCGCCGACGCCCTCTCCGCGGCCCGGCCGGGGGCCCGCCGCGAGGTGCTGGAGACGTACGTCAAGCGCCTCGAGAAGCTCGAGGAGATCGCGAGCTCGTTCAAGGGCGTGCAGAAGAGCTACGCGATCCAGGCGGGGCGCGAGATCCGGGTGGTCGTCGACAGCGGCAAGATCGCCGACGATCAGGCCTTCGTGCTCTCCAAGGAGATCGCCCGGCGGATCGAGGCGGAGCTGACCTATCCGGGCCAGATCAAGGTGACCGTCATCCGTGAGACCCGGGCGGTGGAGATCGCGCGGTGAGCCGGGCTTCCGCGCCGCCTCCTCCCGGAGACGCCGGCGAGCCGCGCGGGGACGCCGGCAACGGGGCGGTACTGCGTCTTCTCTTCGTCGGCGATGTCGTCGGCCGCCCGGGCCGGCGGGCGCTCGCCAACCTCCTGCCGCGGCTCGTCGACCGCCACCGGGCCGACTACGTGGTGGTCAACGTGGAGAACGCCGCCGGCGGCTTCGGCGTGAACCCCGAGGTGCTCGGGGAGCTCACGGCGCTGCCGATCGACTGCCTGACGACCGGCAACCACGTCTGGGACAAGAAGGAGGGCATCGCGCTGCTCGCCGGCGACGCGCGGCTCCTGCGGCCCGCGAACTACCCCGATGGCAACCCCGGCCGGGGTCTCCACGTCGGCCGGACCGCCCTCGGCGTGCCGGTGGCGACGATCAACCTCGAGGGGCAGGTCTTCATGCGTCAGGTCGACTCGCCGTTCCGCGTGGCGGATCGCCTCCTCGCGGCGCTGCCGCCGGAGGTCAGGGTAGTGCTCGTCGATTTCCACGCCGAGGCGACGAGCGAGAAACAGGCGCTCGCCCATCATCTCGACGGCCGCGTCACCGCGGTCCTCGGTACTCACACCCATGTTCCCACCGCCGACGCGCGGATCCTCTCCGGAGGCACGGCGCTCCAGACCGACGTCGGCATGACCGGGCCCTACGATTCCGTCATCGGCTTCCGCGCCGACCGGGTGCTGCAGCGCTTCCTGCTGCAGACCCCGGCTTCCTTCGAGGTCGCCAAGCGCGACGTGCGGCTCGCCGCCACGTTGCTCGAGGTCGATCCGGCGAGCGGCCGCGCGACGCGAATCGAGGGCCTCCTGGTGCGCGATGAGAGCCAGTGAGCAAGCGACGATCGAAGCGCTGAAGAACCGACCCGACCGCGAGAAGGTGTCGGTGATCGTGACCACCTACAACGAAGAGGTGAACATCGCGGGCTGCCTCGAATCGGTCCAGTGGGCCGACGAGGTGCTGCTGGTCGACTCCTATTCGACCGACCGCACCCTCGAGATCGCCGCCGGCTACGACGTGAAGGTACTGCAGCGGGAGTATTTCGGCTCGGCGGCGCAGAAGAACTGGTCGATCGATCGCGTCTCCCACGACTGGGTGCTGATCATCGACGCCGACGAGCGGGTGCCGCCGCCGCTCGCCGCCGAGATCCTCCGGACGCTCGCCACGCCGCAGCAGGTCAACGGCTTCTCCATCCGGCGGGAGAACATCTTCATCGACAAGGTGGTGCGCCATTCGGGCTGGTCGACCGACAAGGTGGTCCGCCTCTTCCGGCGCGACAAGGGGCGGTATCCCAACCGCCGGGTGCACGCCGACCTGGAGATCGAGGGGCCGGTGCCGGTACTGCGCAACCCGTTCGAGCACAACACGTTCCGTTCGTTCGACCAGTACTTCCCGAAGTTCCTCAACTACGCCGAGTGGGGCGCGGCGCAGGCGTTCCGCGACGGCCGCAAGGCGGGCTTCACCGAGGTCGCGGGACGGCCGTTCTGGCGCTTCCTGCGCACCTACTTCCTCCAGCTGGGGTTCCTCGACGGCCGGCACGGGCTGGTGCTCTGTCTGCTCCAGTCGTTCGGCGTCTTCCTGAAGTACGCGCGGCTCTGGGAGTACAACATCCGCAGCCAGCGCGGCGACGCGATCCAGCTGCCCGCCTTCGATGACAGCGAGAGCACCTGGAAGCGGCCGGGCGAGAGCTGAGGCCTCGCGCCGGCCGGAGAGCGCCGGCCGGTAGAACCTCCGCGGCTCCCGGAGCCTCGTTCGCGATGACCCGCTTCCGCTTCAGCTTCCGTCCCGCCCCGCCCCAGAGCGGTGCGCTCGCTCCGGCCGACGCGCTGATCCTGCTGCTGCTCGCCGCGCTCATCTACGCGGGCGTGCGGATGACGATCCATGCGCCGGCGGTGGTCACGGGGCCCGAGATCACCCTCGCGCCGCGGGCGCTGCCCTGGTACGCCCTCCTCTCGGTCGGGCGGATGACCGCGGCCTATCTCCTCTCGCTCCTCTTCAGCGTCGCCTACGCCTACGCGGCCGCGCGCTACCACGCCGCGCGCCGGGTGCTCATGCCGCTGCTCGACGTGCTGCAGAGCGTGCCGATCCTCTCGTTCCTGCCCGTGGTGCTGCTCAGTCTCGTCGCGGTGCTGCCGCAGGCGTGGGCCGCCGAGCTGGCGGCGATCGTGCTGATCTTCACCTCCCAGGTCTGGAACCTGACCTTCAGCTTCTACCAGTCGCTCACGACGCTGCCGCAGGAGCTGCGGGAGGCCGCGGCGGTCTTCCGCTTCCGGCGTTTCCTGCGATTCCGCGCCGTGGAGCTGCCGTTCGCGGCGATCCCGCTGCTCTGGAACTCGGTGATGAGCTGGGCCGGCGGCTGGTTCTTCCTGATGGCCTCCGAGAGCTACCGGGTGGGAACCCGCGACTTCCGGCTGCCGGGGCTCGGCTCGTATCTGCAGGCGGCGGCCGATGCCGGCGACCTGCGCGCCGTCGGCTGGGGGATCGGCGCCCTCGTCCTCGTGATCGTCCTGCTCGATCAGCTCGTCTGGCGGCCGTTGCTCGCCTGGGCCGACCGGTTCAAGGTCGAGATGATCGAGGGCGACGACCCGCCGCGGTCGTGGTTCCGCGATCTGCTCGCGGGCTCGCGGCTCCTGGCCGGGATCTCGGCGCGTGTCGTCGTGCCGCTGAGCGAGCACCTCGACGGCCGGGCACGGGCCGCGGAACCGGTCCCGTCGCTCGACCGGCCCGGCCGCGAGCGGACCCCTCCGCTCCTGGTCGCCGCCGGAGCCGTGCTCGCGCTCGTCGTCGTCTACGGGGGAGTCCGCGCGGTGGCGATGCTCGCCACCCTGTCCGCGGCGAGCTGGCGGGAGTTGATGCTGGGGCTCGGAGCCACCTTCCTGCGCGTCATGGTCGCGCTGCTGGCGGCGCTCGTCTGGACGGTGCCGCTCGGAGTGGCCATCGGCACCAACCGGCGGCTCGCGGCGATTCTCCAACCGCTGGTGCAGGTGGTGGCTTCGGTGCCGGCGACGGCGCTCTTCCCGGTGCTCCTGCTCGGGTTGCTGCGCCTGCCCGGCGGTCTCGACATCGCCGCCATCGTGCTCATGCTGCTCGGCACCCAGTGGTACCTGCTGTTCAACGTCATCGCCGGGGCGACGGCCATCCCCCAGGATCTGCGCGCGACCACGGAGCTGCTGCGTCTCGGCCGCTGGGATCGCTGGCGCACCCTCGTCCTGCCGGCGCTCTTCCCGTATCTCGTCACCGGCCTCATCACCGCGGGCGGCGGGGCGTGGAACGCGAGCATCGTCGCCGAGCACGTGGTGTTCGGCGAACGCACCTACATGACCCGGGGCGTGGGCGCCGTCATCGCCGCCGCCACCAACGAGGCGCGCTATCCGCAGCTCCTCGCGGGGACGCTGTTGCTGGTGGTGGCCGTGGTGCTCGTTAACCGCACGTTCTGGCAACGCCTCTATCGCGTCGCCGAGGAGCGCTACCGTGTCGAATGAGACCGTCACCGCCGCCGCGGTGAGCCCGCCGCCGGCCGCGGCGCCGCTGCTGAGCGTCCGCGGCGTGGGCAAGACGTACGGCCGGGGAGCCAAGCGTTTCACCGCCATTCGCGACGTCGATCTCGACATCGCGAGCGGCGAGTTCGTCTGTCTGCTGGGTCCGTCGGGCTGCGGGAAGTCGACGCTGCTCCGGATCATCACCGGCCTGAGCGTCGCCACCACCGGTCACGTCCGCTATCGCGGCGAGCGGCTCGTGGGCGTGAACCCGCACGCCACCATCGTTTTCCAGACCTTCGCGCTCTATCCGTGGCTGACGGTGGCGCAGAACGTGACGATCGCGCTCAAGGCGCGGGGGGTCGCGGCCAAGGAGCGCGAGGAGAGAGCGGCGAAGCTGATCGACATGGTCGGCCTCGGCGGCTTCGCCTCGGCCTATCCGCGGGAGCTGTCCGGCGGCATGCGGCAGAAGGTCGGATTCGCCCGGGCGATGGCGGTCGAGCCCGAGCTCTTCTGCCTCGACGAGCCGTTCTCGGCGCTCGACGTGCTCTCGGCCGAGAGCCTGCGGGGCGAGCTGATGGAGCTGTGGCTCGACCGGGTGCTCCCCACCAAGGCGATCCTGATGGTGACCCACAACATCGAAGAGGCGGTGCTGATGGCCGACCGGATCGTGGTGATGGGGAAGGACCCCGGGCACATCCTCACGGAGATCCCGGTGGCGCTCGCCCATCCGCGCCGGCGCAAGGACCCGCACTTCCAGGCGCTGGTCGACCGTGTCTACGCCGCCGTCGCCGGCAAGACGAAGAGCGAGGCCGAGATGGCGAGCGAGGCCGCGCAGAGACTCCATCAGCGGTTGCCGGATGCGGAGCTCGGAGCGCTCGCCGGTTTCGTCGAGAAGCTCGCGAGCGACGGCGGCACCGCCGACATCTATCGCCTCGGCGGCGAGCTCTCCCTCGCGCTCGACGAGCTGCTGCCGATCGTCGAGGCCGGCGAGCTGCTCGGGCTGCTGCGGGTCCACGAGGGAGATCTGTTCCTGACGCCGCTCGGCCAGGCCTGGGCCGACGCCAGCATCCTCGCCCGCCGGGAGCTGGTCGCCGGCCGGATCCTCCGCCAGCCGACGGTGCGCTGGATCTACGAGACGCTGCAGGCCGACGCGGAAAGCGGGGTCGATCGCGACCAGTTCCGCGAGGTGCTCGCCGGCGAGATCGGCGATCAGGCCGAAGAGCAGCTCGACATCGCGATCAACTGGGGCCGGTACGCCAAGCTGTTCGCCTACGACGACGACACCGAAGAGCTCTATCTCGACGAGGAGTGAGTCGCCGCGGGCGGGAGGGACTCCCTCCTTTCCGCCAGGCGGATGCCGCGGGCGGCGAGCTCGCCCAGGACGAAGTCGACGCAGCCGGGCGCGGTCGCGAGGTGCTCGGGAGGATGGATCCCCGGGCGGTGGAAGAGGCCGCGGGCGACGAGCCGGACGATGGCGGTGCCGGTATAACCCGTGGTGCGCGCCATCGAGAGCGTACCGGTCGCGGCGTCGAAACGGTCGAGGAAGAAGAAGACCCGGCGCACGCGACCGCCCTTTTCCACTCCCTCGACGATCACCTCGAAGACGGTCAGATCGGGCTCGCCGGGAGCGAACTCCCAGTGCGGCAGGAGCAGCCGCAACGCGAGGTCGACCGGCCGCACCCGGGTGCCGCTGACCTCCAGCGCCTCGGAAGAGAGGAAGCCGCTGTCGCGCAGCAGCTGCACCTTCGCCACGTGTCCCGGGTAGCGGAGCGTCAGCTCCCGCATCTCCGGGATCTGCGGCATCGTGGTCAGCAGGCTGCGGAGGCCGTCGGTGAGAAACGCCTCGAGGGAGCCGATCCCCGGGAATTCGCGCCATTCGAGGCCGGCGAGCGCCGGCTCGGTGACGATCCGGCCGCCGCGCACGTAGCGGGCCGGCCGGGTGTACTCCTCGAGCACGTCGACCGGAGAGAACGGTGCCTTGTACTCCCAGGGCGGCTGCGGGTGCTCCGGCAGGCCGCCGACGTAGCAGGTGAACCGTTCGACGCGCTCCATCTGGGCCGCCACGGCGCCGAGCAGGAGGTTCGAGAGGCCGGGGGCGACGCCGCAGTCGACGAGCGCCGTGACCCCGCGCTCGCGCGCGAGCTCGTCGAGCGCGAAGGCGTCTTCCGGGAAGAAGGAGATGTCGACGAGCCCCCGGCCGGCTTCGATGACCCGGCGGGCGGTGGCGAAGCCGAGGTAGCCGGGTACCGCGCCGACGGCGAGATCGCAGGCGGCGAGGATTTCGTCGAGGCCGGGGCCGCCGAGATCGGCCTTCCGCACGGCGAGCCCGCGCGCCGCCAGCGGGGCGAGCGCCCGCTCGTCGCGGTCGGCCACCACGACCTCGAGCCCGGGGTCGGCGGCGAGATCGAGCGCCATTGCCGCACCGACGCGGCCGGCGCCGAGCAGGGCGATCCTGGTCTTCCGGCTCATCGTCTCTCCTCCTTCTCTCCGGCCGGCGCCGGCGGAACCTGGCTGAGCAGGATATAACCCCGGCGCGGATCGGCGTCGCGCGCGATCTCGACGAGCGGCAGAGACGGCGTCAGCCGGGCGAGCTCGTCGCGCCGGGCGAGGAGCCAGACCCGCTCGGGGCGGGCGGCGAACGCGCGCAGCTCGGCTTCGGTCGCGAGCGGTTCGCTGAACCGCCCGGTGTAGAAGAGGAAGGTGGCGTCGAGGCGCGGCCAGATCGCATACGGCTCTGCCGGTGCGGCGCGCGCGAGCAGCTCGGCGGAGAGGCTCCGGGCCGACTTGAAGAGGTCGAAGGCGGGGAGGATCGTGGTCACCGCGACGAGCGCTACCGCCGCCGTGCCGGCCGCGAGGCTGCCCACGGCCGCCCCGATCCGTCCCCGCCGCGCGGCGCGCCAGGCGAGGAGCGCGGCGGCGGCGAAGAGCAGGAGGAGCACTGCCGTCGCGGGCACCAGCCAGCCTCCGAGCAGCGAGATCTCGGTGCGGTTGCGCGTCGCAAGCCGGGGCAGGGCGAGCGGCGCGAGGCCGGCGACCGTGGCCAGCAGGAGGAGCGGCGCCTCGAGCCACGCCCGGCCGCGCGGCCAGCTCCGGCGCAGCTCGCCGAGGCCCGCGGCGAGCGCGAGCGCGAGCCCCGGGTACATCGTCAGGATGTAGACGGTGCGCTTGCCCGGCGAGAGGCTGAAGAAGACGAGCGTCACCACCACCCAGCAGAGCGCCCAGACGAACCGCTCCCGCCGCTCGCCGCGCAGGGTGCGCCAGCCGGCGACGAGCGCCCCGGGCAGGAGGAGGCTCCAGGGGAAGAAGTCGCCAGGCAGGATCTGGAGGTAGTAGTACCAGGGCTGGAAGTGGTGCCACGGATCGGCGTACCGCTCCAGGTTCTGGCGCAGGACCAGGGTCGCGAGGTAGGCGGGACCGGCGCGGAGCGCGGCGGGCAGGAGCCAGGCCGCGACCGGCGCCGCCCAGAGCAGCAGTCCCCTGCCGATCCGCAGCTCGCGCAACAGTTCCCGGCGCCCGGCGACGAGCGCGAAGACGACGATCGCGAGCAGCGGCGGGAGCAGGCCGACCGGCCCCTTGGCCACGGTGGCCAGACCACAGAACAGGAAGAAGAGCCGGTACCACCCCGCCCGGTGCTCGAGCAGCCCGCGCGTCCAGCAGTACATCGCCGCGGTCACGAGCGCGATGAGGAGCATGTCGATCTGGCCGATCCGCCCCTGGAGGAGGATCTTGCCGCTGGTGGCGAAGACGGCGGCCGCGATCCAGGCGGTCTCCCGGTCGAAGAGACGGCGGCCGAGCGCGAAGAGGAGGAGGGTGGCGGCGACCGCGGCGAAGACCGCCGGCAGGCGCGCCGCGACCTCGTCGACTCCGCCGCGCGCCGCCCCGCAGAGGGCGATCGCCCAGAACTGGAGCGGCGGTTTCTCGGAGTAGATCCGGCCGTTGAGGTGCGGCACGAAGAACTCTCCCGAGGCGAGCATCTCGCGGGCCACCTGGGCGTAGCGCGGTTCGTCGGGGTTCCAGAGGTCGCGGGCGCCGATCCCCGGCAGGAAGAGGGCGAGGGCGAGCAGCGCCACGAGGAGCCGCTCGTGACGCAGGAGCGGCGCGAAGCGGCGATGCAGGTCCATGACCGTCATCGGCCGGGTTGTTCCGGCGGCGCGCCGGACGCGGGCGGGAGCTCGGCGACGTTGCGCGGATCGATCCACCGCCGGCGCATCCAGCGGACCGCCCCGAGGTCGGCGAGTGCCCGAAACAGCCGGTTCCCGATCCCGTACTTGGCGACCCCGAAGCGGCGGGGACGATGGCTGACCGGGATCTCGCAGAGCCGGGCGCCGTTCCAGCGCACCAGCGTGGGGAGGAAGCGGTGCATGCCGTCGAAGAGCGGCAGGTGGTCGAGGAACTCGCGCCGGTACGCCTTGAGCGAGCAGCCGACGTCGGTGATCGCCTCGCCGGTCGCCCGGTTGCGGACGGCGTTGGCGATCCGGGAGGAGAGGCGCCGCACCCAGCTGTCCTGCCGCTGTTGGCGCACGCCGGAGACGCAGTCGCAGTCGCCCGCGGCGAGGCGGTCGAGCAGGCGCGGAATGTCGGCCGGGTCGTTCTGCAGATCGGCGTCGAGGGTCACGATCACCCCGCCGCGCGCGGCGCGGAAACCGCTCGCGAGCGCCGCGGTCTGGCCGGCGTTCCGGCGATGGGCGAAGAGCCGCAGCCGGGGATCGGCCGCCGCGAGCTCACGCATCACCGCAAGCGAACCGTCCCGCGAGCCGTCGTCGACGAGGAGGAGCTCCCAGGTGAGCGCAAGCGGTGCGAGCGCGGTGCGGATCTCCTCGACGAGCCGGGGCAGGCTCTCCTCTTCGTCGAATACCGGCACGACGAGCGAGAGGTCGGGGGGGGTGGAGGGCATGAGGTCGCGGCAGCGAAAGAACGGCCCGGGTCGGTCAGGAGTCTAATCCGGATCGCCTGCGCGCGCGGCGGAGCGCGCCTCGGTCACTCTTCCCAGAGCTTCCAGGGGGCCGCTCCCGAGCGCCAGAGGCCGTTGAGGTGGAGGTAGTCGCGGTAGGTGTCCATCGGGTGCCAGAACCCTTCGTGGACGTAGACGCCGAGCTCCCCGTCGCGAGCCAGCCGCTGCAGGGGCGCGAGCTCGAGGAAGAGGTCGGGCGCGGCGTCGAGGTAGTCGAAGACCCGCCGCTCGAAGACGAAAAAGCCGCCCGAGACCACGCCCTCGGCCACCGTCGGCTTCTCGTTGAACTCCACCGCCATCCCGTCGCGCACCTTCATCTCGCCGTAGCGCGAGGTCGGGTGGACCCCGGTGACGGTGGCGATCTTTCCGTGCCGCCAGTGGAAGTCGAGCAGCGCGTCGAGGTCGACGGTGCCGACCGCGTCGCCGTAGGTGAAGAAGAAGGTCTCGGTGTCGATGTACCGCTGCACCCGCCAGAGCCGGCCGCCGGTACCGGTCTCGAGGCCGGTCTCGGCGCAGGTCACCCGCCACCTTTCCTCGCCGCGGGCGTTGTGGAACTCCGGCTTCGCGTCCCCCCGCATCGAGATCGTGAAGTCGCGCTGCATCTCGTGGTAGCGGAGGAAGAACTGCTTGATCGCCCACCCCTTGTAGCCGAGGCAGAGCACGAAGCGCTCGAGGCCGTAATGGCCGTAATGCTTCATGATGTGCCAGAGGATCGGATGGTCGCCGATCTCGACCATCGGCTTCGGCTTGTGCTCGGTCTCCTCGCGCAGGCGGGTACCCTGGCCGCCGCAGAGGATGACGACCGGCATCTCGGACTTCGGGCTGCGTTCGTGGCTCATCGCACGTTTCCTTCCGGGTGGGAGCGGAACCAGCCGGCGGTCCGCTCGAGCCCCGCGGCCAGCGGGATGCGGGCACGGAAGCCGAGCTGGCCGGCGGCGAGGTCGGGGGAGAGAACGGAGCGGCGCGGATCGGCCGGCCGGGGGGCGGCATGGACGATTCGCGCCTCCGGCGCGAGGTGGCGGCGCAGCTCGGCCGCCACCGTGAGGATGTCGGATTCGACGCCGGTGGCGACGTGCCAGGCGCCGGACGGCGCGCCGAGGGCGGCGAGGCAGGCGGCGACGACGTCCGCGACGTGGACGAAGTCGCGTGTCTGCCGGCCGTCGCCGTGGATGGTGAGCGGGGCACCGGCGAGGAGCCGCCGGCAGAAGACCGCCACCACGCCGGCCTCGCCGAGGGCGGTCTGCCGGGGCCCGTAGACGTTCGCGAACCGCAGCGCCACGCCGGTGAGCCCCCGGTCGCGCGCGAAGCTCTCGAGGTACCGCTCGGCGGCGGACTTGGCGATGCCGTACGGCGAGAGCGGCCGGTGTGGCTCCGCTTCGACGGTCGGGAACACCGTGGGATCGCCGTAGACCGCCGCGCTCGAGGCGATGACGAAGCGCGGAACGCCGGCCGTCGCGGCGGCAGCGAGCAGGCGCACCGTGCCGAGGACGTTCACCTCGGTGTCGAGGAGCGGCTCGGCGAGGCTGCGGGCGGCGTCGACCTGCGCGGCGAGGTGGAAGATCGCCTCCGGACGTTCGGCGAGCACGACCGCTTCGGCGGCGGCCGTCGCCACGCTCGCGACGTGGAGCCGGGCGGCGGCCGGAAGGTTCTCCCGGCGGCCGGTCGAGAGGTCGTCGAGCACCGCGACCTCGTGCCCCGCGGCGAGGAGGGCATCGACGAGGTGGCTGCCGATGAAGCCGGCGCCGCCGGTGACGAGGATCCTCATCGTTCCTCCCGCCGCTGCCAGAGCCGCTCCCCGCCGCGGCGCCGGACGTGGCGGCGCAGCTTCCGCTCGAGCTGATCGGCGCCGCCGAAGAGCGCCCGGAGCTGGGAGGCGTAACAGCCGATGGCGGCGAGACGCGCCGCGAACTCTTCCGGAGCGAGCGGCACGATCTCATGGCGCCAGGCGGAGCGGGGGCGCGTCAGGCGCCAGACCCCGAGCCGGCTCCAGGCGGCATACGGGTACTCCTCGTAGTAGCGGCGCGGGGCCGGAAGCCGGCGCTCCGCCGCCGCTCGCAGGAGCTGGTGGTCGACGTGGCGGCCGACGCCGAGGGGGAGCCAGACCTCACGGGCCGCGGGCAGCGCGGCGAGCGCGGCGTCGAGGGCGGCCGCGGTCGCCGGTTCGACCGGCGGGCGGCGGGGGAAGAGCTGCCCGAGCCGCGGGTAGAGCAGCGCTCCCGTTTCGGGATCGCTCCGGTAGGGGGCCTCGGGGAGCGCGTGGTGGTGCGCTCCGACGCCGAGCGCCCGGCAGGCCGCGAGGTCCTCCTCCCGCCGGGCGCGCATGATCGTGCCCGGCGCGAGCCCCCACCAGCGGGCGAGGTTGGCGGCGAGCCGGGATGGGGGCGTCGCCGGTTCGTCGGCGGCGAAGAGCGTGGCGATCACGATCCGCTCCCCCCGCCGGGCACGGGCGGCGAGGGTGCCGCCGCACGAGAGCGCGGCGTCGTCGAGGTGGGGGGAGAGGACGAGGAGGTCGAGCACCGGAGCCGTCAGTCGGGGAGACTCAGGGAGAGATCCGGGCGGCGCGCGCCGAGGATCGCGACGATCGCGTCGCGCCAGGCGGTGGCGAAGCGCTCCCGGGTGTGGTGGGCACGGACCCACTCCCACGAGCGGCGGGCCATCGCGGCGAGCGTCGCGGGGGGCGTCTCGGAGAGCTCGAGGACCCGGGCCCGGATCTCGTCGAGCGAGGAGTCGAGGAGCAGGCGCCCGCGCTCGTCGGTGAGATCGAGGCCGCTCTCGCGGGAGAGCACGGGGAGGAGCCCGGCGTGCATGCAGGTCACGGCGCCGCCGTTCTGCCCCTCGGCGCAGGAGGGGTAGACGAGGGCGAGGGTGCGATCGGCGAGCGCCCGGAAGGCGGGCGAGGCGATCTCCATCCAGCCGTGGCAGACGATGTTCGGGGTCTCGAAGAGCTCGCGCCGGAACGCCTTCACGAAGGCGTGTTCCCGGTCGACCGGCCCGACGACGGCCAGCTCGAGCTCGGGCAGACCGGCGAAGACCTCGAGCACCCGGTCGAGCCCTTTGTGGACCATCCCGCCGGAGCCGAACCAGAGGAAGCGCCGGCGGCAGTCGGCGAACGCCTTCGCCTCCGGAAACGGCCAGAGGAGCGGCTGGGAGATCGGCACCGGGTAGAGCGGGCGGCCGGCGAACCGGTAGCTCGCCTGCGTCACCTCGTTGCCGAGCACCGTGGCGGCGTCGGCGTGTTCGATCGCCCGGTTCTCCTCGAGCATCTTGAACGGTGCGAGGCGGATGCCACGGCGCTCGGCGAGCTCGTCGAGGCGGCGGCGCTGGGCGGGGTTGTGGACCGCGGGGTGCGAGGTCTCGATGTGCATCACCTTCACCGCGCCGGGGAGCAGCGGGGCGAGGCGCTCGAGGTTCAGCCGGACGTCGACGACGAGATCGTACGCCGTGGCGGGGAGGAAGGCGGTGTTCGTCCAGTGGATCGCATCGACCGCGAAGCCGAGCTCGACGAGGGTGCGCCCCATCCGCCACGACTCCCAGAAGTGGGTGTGGGAGAGCGGCAAGGCGGTCTCGTCGCCGTGGAGGAACGGGTCGACGATGTAGGAGAGGAGGGCGCGGCCGGCGGGCCGGCCTTCCGGCGCGAGGTGCACGACGCGCTGCTCCACCCGGCGCGCCCGGCGCTCCAGGCGAGCGGCGAGGCGCTGGAAGCGGCCGAGCCAGGTGCGCACGTGCATGGCGAGAGGAGATGGTATCGCAGGCGCCCCGCCGGAGGGCGTCGTGCGCTATCCTCTCGCCCGATGCGCGGCCAGAGAGTCCTCGTCACCGGTGCTTCGGGTTTCCTCGGCACCCGCCTGCTCGCGGACCTGCGCGAGGCGGGGGCCGCCATCTTCGCCGTCTCCCGCACGGCGCGCGCCTCGAGCAGCGAGGTCACCTGGCTCCAGGGCGACCTCGCCCGGCTCGACGATGTCTCCCGGGTCTTCGCCGCCGCCCGCCCCGAGGTGGTCTTCCACCTCGCGAGCCTCGTGACCGGGCGGCGGGGGATCGAGCTCGTGGGGCCCGCCTTCCGGGACAACCTCGCGACCTCGGTCAACATCCTGATCGAGGGCTCGCGGACCGGCTGCCGGCGGCTCGTGCTCGCGGGCTCGATGGAGGAGCCGGAGGCCGACGAGCCGGCCGGCTCGCCGTACGCGGTGGCGAAGGGGGCGCAGGCGCTCTACGCCCGCTTCTTCCACGCGCTCTACGCCGCGCCGGTCGTCACCGCCCGGATCTTCATGGTCTACGGCGAGGGGCAGGGGGACGTCGCGAAGGTCGTCCCATACTCGATCCTCGAAGCGCTCGCCGGCCGCCCCCCGAAGCTCTCGAGCGGCACCCGGCCGGTCGACTGGATCCACGTGGCCGACGTCGCCGCGGGCCTGCTCGCCCTCGCGCGCACCCCCCGGATCGAAGGGCGCCGGTTCGACCTCGGCAGCGGCCAGCTCGTCACGGTGCGGGAGATCGCGGAGCGGATCTGCCTGATGGTCGGAGGGCCGCCGCCCGAGATCGGCGCGCTCGCCGACCGGCCGCTGGAGCGGGTGCGGCGCGCCGACGTCGAGGCCACCGCCGCGCAGACCGGCTTCCGGCCGCGGATCCCGCTCGCCGAAGGGCTCGCCCGCACCATCGCCTGGTATCGCGCCGAACGGGCCGCCGGAAGGCTCTGATGGGCATCCCGCGCGGCACCGCGAGGCTGCTGCTCGACGAGGCGCGCCGCCACCCCTTCTCCGGCCGGCTCCTCGAGCTCGGACGGATGTCGATCTACTGCACCGAGGCGGAGCTCCGGGAGTGGGCGGCCGAACAGGAAGTCACACTCGCGGATCCCGGACCCGTGGAGCTCTCCCACCAGCCGGAGCTCGCCCGGCAGGGCTGCCTCTCGGATCGCACCTTCTTCCGCCTCCTCGGCTTCGCGGAGGTCGAGAGCGCCGATGTCTCCGACTGGGAGCGGCCCGACCACCTGCTCGATCTCAACGAGCCGCTGCCGGCCGGGCTTGCCGGCCGCTTCGACGCCGTCTTCGAGGCGGGGACGATCCAGCACGTCTTCCATCTGCCCCGGGTCTTCGCCAACCTCCACGCGCTCCTGAAGCCCGGAGGACGGATGGTGCACGGCATGGCACCGTCGACGAACCACGTCGACCACGGCTTCTACATGTTCTCCCCGACGCTCTTCCACGACTTCTACACCGCCAACGGCTGGCGGCTCGACGCGGAGTGGTTCTTCGAGTTCTTTCCCTTCTGGGTGCGCGGCCGTTTCGACTCGCCGCGGTGGCCGATCCGCCGCTACGAGCCCGGCTGCCTCGACCACCTCGCCTACGGCGGCTTCCGGGCGCGGCAGGTGGGGCTCTTCGTGGCGGCGACGAAGGTAGCGGGGGCGACGGGCGACCGGATCCCCCAGCAGAGCTACTTCGCCCGTTTCCACGCGGCGCGGGCGGAGGAGCCGGCAGCCGCCGGTGCGGGCGCGCCGGGGGTGGCACCGCCGCCCGCGTGGCAACGCTCTCTCAAGTGTTTCCGGGCGCGGCTGCTGCGCCTCCGGCCCCGGCGGCTGCCGCCGGTGGTCGTGCGCTACTGAGCGCTCGCCGGCCGGCCGAAGAACGAACGGAAATCGGCGCCGAAGCGCCACCAGCTCGTCCCGAGGGAGCCCGCGGCGGCGGCGAGCGAGAGGCCGAGGCGCGGCCACGGTGCCTCCGGCCCGAGCGCCCGGACGGCCGCGAAGAGGGGCGCCGTCACGAGCACGATCCCGCCGAGATCGGTAGCGAGGCGACGGAAGCCGGCCGGGTCGATCCGGTGGACCGCCCAGGCGACGATCAGCGCTCCGAGCGGCAGGTAGCGGGCCCAGGCCATCCCCGCGGGGCCGAACCAGCCGGTGAAGAGGAGGCCGGCGGCGCCGATCGAGAAGAGGTTCGCGACGAGCGAGGCGACCCGCACCCGGTCGCGGTGGAGGGCGATGAGCAGCTCGCCGCCGAAGCGCCCGAAGAGGTCGACGAGCGGCGCGAAGGCGAGGACCCGCAGGAAACCGGGGGCGGCCACCCACTGCGTGCCGCCGAGCAGGCGCACCGCGAGGTCGGCGTTGACCGCGAGCAGCGCGGCGGCGGGGATCTCGAGCGCCGCGAGGACGAGCGTGCCGAGCCGGTACGCCTCGAACTTCCGCCGGGGATCGTCGCGGAGGGCGACGAAAGCGGGGTAGAGGGCCCGCGCCACCGGCTGCTGCATCACCCGGGTGGCGAGCAGGGCGCAGAGCAGCGCGAAGCCGTACTCGCCGACCGTGACCTGGTCGAACCGCCAGCCGACGATCAGGCTGTCGAGGTAGAGGACGGCGATCTGGAGGAGCCAGACGCTGCCGACCGGCAGGGCGTCGCGCACGAGCGCCGGGAACCGGTTCGCGGGAACCGAGCGCAGCCGCATCTCCCGCCGGGTGGCGAGCCAGAGGGCGGCGGCGTAGACGCTCACCGCCGCGATCTGTCCCCAGACGATGCTCCAGACGCCCTGGCCGCGAAGCGCGAGCGTGAAGGTCACGGCGCAGTAGGTGATGCCCCGCAGCAGCTCGGGGAACAGCGATCGCTGCACCTGCAGCTCGGCTTCGAGATAGGTCAGCGGCACCGCCGCCAGCCCCTCGAGAAGGAGATAGACGACGAGCACCCGGAGCACCGGCACCACCGCCGGCTCCGGATCGCTGAAGAGGCGGGCGAGCAGCGGCGCGGCCGTGGCGACCCCGGTGGCGAGCAGCGCTCCCCAGATCGCTTCGACGGCGAGGAGCGCGCCGAACGGCGAGGGGCGCAGCCGCACGACGTGGCTCGGCATCCCGAGATCGCGCACCGTGGCGAGGATCAGGAAGACCGACTCGGCCCAGGTCCAGATCCCCCATTCGCCGGCGGGGAGGAGCCGGCGGAGGACGATGTTCGTCCCGAGGAGGAGCCCCATCCGCCAGATCTGGGCGAGGGTCGCGGCGCTCGAGGAGCGGAGCAGCCCGCGGGCGGTCGCGTCGGGCGCGGTCATCGGCGGAGTCCGGGGGCGCTCATGGTCAGGTGAAGGGGCAGAATATCAGTGCCCATCCGCGTAGCGGCGCCGGGACACGTAGGATGGGATGACGCCGCTCCGGTGGCAGGAGGTATCCGACTGTCTTCGCGCTGGTGGTCTCTGCTCCCGCTCTTCCTCGGTCTCGGCTGTGCCCGGGTACCGGCGCAGGAAGGGGTGACGCCCGCTGCGCCGGCGGTGCTCCTCGGCGCGGGGCAGGTCGCCTGGGAGTCGAACCGTACCGGAGAGTTCCGGATCTTCCTGCGCGATCTCGCGGCGGCCGAGCCCCGGCAGCTCTCGCCCGACGAGCCGGATCGCGACCACTGCTGCCCGCTCTTCTCGCCGGACGGGAGCCGTCTCGTCTACCTGAGCCTGCCCGCGGGCCGGGCCGGATACGAGGATGGCCGGGCGACCGGCGAGCTGCGGCTCGTCGACCTCGCCACCGGCGCCACCCGCACCCTCGCCCCCCGGGCGCGGACCTACGCCGAGCACCGGGCCGCCGTCTGGTGGGGGAACGGGGCGGTGGTGCTGATCGACGGGGAGGGGTACACCGTCCGGCTCGATCTCGCGAGCGGCGAGCGCGAACGGCTGACCGCCGAGCCGCGCGCGGAGTTCGGCTGGCTCATCGACCCGACGGGGCGGTTCGCCACCACCGGCGATCCGACCTTCTCCCGTTACGACGCCGCCACGCGCCGGATCGAGACGGCGCCGCGGCTCGGCGGCTGCCAGCCCGTCTTCTCGCAGGACGGGCGCTGGGGCGTCTGGAGCGCCGGGGCGGGGGGCCCGATCGCGCGGCTCGATCTCGAGAGCCGCAGGCAGACGACGCTCCTCGCGCGGAACGACCCGCGGACCATCGACGGCTTCGGCTACCTCTACTTCCCGAACCCCACGCGGGACGGAGCGGCGCTCGCCTTCGCCGCGAGCCGCGGCGAGCACGACCACTTCACCGCCGACTACGAGATCTTCGCGGTTGCCACCGATCCGGAGACGCTCGAACCCGTGGGGCCGGTGGTCCGGCTCACCGACGATCCGGCCGTCGACCGCTTCCCCGACCTCTGGCTCGCGTCGCCGCCGGCCGGGCACCGGGCGGGCGAGACCGGCGCCCGCCGGCCGGCGCCCCGGGCGGCGAGCCCGCCGCTCCCGGCCGAGCGGTGGCCGGTGAGCGAGGAGGCGCTCCGCCTCCTCTGGCCCGACGCCGACACGGTCGGCCGCGGCTGGCGGGAGGGTGAACCGTTCGCCGCAGCCGATCTCTTCACTTCCGAAGGGTGGGCCTGGTTCGACGGCAGCGGCCGGATGGCACTCGCCGGCGGGCGGTTCACCCTCGCTCCCGCCCTCGCCGAAGAGCTCAACGGGGCGCTCATGGCGACCAACGAGCTGACGCTCGAGCTCGCGATCGAGCCGTGGTCGGTCGCCTCCGGCAGCGGGGGACCGATCGTCGCCCTCGCCAACGCTCCGGGGAGCCGCAGCTTCACGCTGTACCAGGAGGGGGAGAGCCTCCAGCTCCACCTGCGGACCTCCGATACCGCTCCCGCCGGCGCTCCGGTCGAGGTCGGGCGGCTTGCCGCCGGCCGGCCGGTGCGCCTCGCGGTCACCTTCACGCCGGGGCGGCTCTCGTCGTACCTCGACGGCGTCCCGTACCTCACCGAGCAGCTCGTGCCGGGCGATTTCTTCCCGTGGCGCGCGGTCCATTTCGCCGTGGGCGGCGAGGAGCGGAGCCCGGAGCGGTGGCGGGGCTGGGTGGAAAGCCTCCGGATCGGCGCCCGTGCCGAGAGCGCGGCGACGCTCGCCGCGAGCGATCGTCAGCGCCGGGCCGAGCGCCCCGCGCCCGCGCCGCCGCTCATCGCCGAGCTGCGGCTCCTCGCCACCTCCACCGCCCCCGCCCTCGCCGAGATCTCCCCGTACCGGGAGGCGCTCCTGGTGCAGGAGTTCGAGGTGGTCCGTGTCCTTGCGGGCGAGCTCCCGGCGGG
The DNA here is from genome assembly GCA_012521815.1 of Acidobacteriota bacterium. Lineage (GTDB taxonomy): Bacteria > Acidobacteriota > Thermoanaerobaculia > Multivoradales > JAGPDF01 > JAAYLR01. The sequence goes on along the minus strand of JAAYLR010000012.1, from coordinate 11,158 downwards.
ACGGATCCGCGTGGCGCGCTACGCCCTCCTCGCCGGCGAGCGGCTCCCGGCTGCCGGGGCCCGGCCGGGGGAGCGGTTCGTCCTGCGGCTCGGGCCGTTCGCCGAGGAGTTGCGGGCGCAGAGCCTCTTCCTCGCCGACACCCTGCCGGCGGCGTGGGAGCAGCCGTTCTATCTCGATCTCGGGCTCGATCTCGGACTCGACCTCGGAACGCCTCCCGCCGGCGCCGGAGAGTGACGGGTGGTCTTCAGCTCCCACCTCTTCATCTTCGTCTTCGCGCCGCTCGCGCTCGGCCTCTACTACGCGCTGCCCCGAAAGGCCCGGCACGGGGCGCTGGCGCTCCTCTCCTACCTCTTCTACGGCTGGACGAACCCGGCCTTCTGCCTGCTGCTGCTGACCTCCACCGCCGTCGACTACGTCGCGGCGCTCGTCATCGCCGGCCACCGGCCGGGGCGCGGTGCCGGCGAGGCGCCGCCGCTTCCACGCGGCGGGGCGCGGAGCCGCCGGCAGCGGGTCGCGCTCGGGCTCTCGCTCCTCACCAACCTCTCGCTGCTCGGCTTCTTCAAATACTTCGACTTCGCGGTCACGAACTGGAACCTGCTCGCCGGCGCCCTCGGGATCCCGGAGGCGGCGATCGCCACGACGCTCCGGGTCGCGCTCCCGCTCGGGATCAGCTTTTACACTTTCCAGTCGCTCAGCTACACGATCGACGTCTATCGCGGCGACGCGCGCGCCCTCGCGTCGTTCGTCGACTTCGCCTGCTACGTCTCGATGTTCCCGCAGCTCGTGGCGGGGCCGATCATCCGCTTCTCGGAGGTCGCCGACCAGCTGCGGGAGCGCACCCACACGCTCGCGAAGCTCTCCCGCGGCGCGGCGTTCGTCGCCGTCGGCCTGGCGAAGAAGGTGCTCCTCGCCAACCCGTGCGGCAAGGTCGCGGATCTCGTCTTCGACGCCTCGTGGGCGAGTCCGCTCGACGCCTGGACGGGGCTCTTCGCCTACGCCTTCCAGATCTACTTCGACTTCTCCGGCTACTCCGACATGGCGATCGGCCTCGGGCTGATGCTCGGCTTCGCCTTCCCGAAGAACTTCGACTCCCCGTACCGGGCCGATTCGATCGCCGACTTCTGGCGCCGCTGGCACCTCTCGCTCTCCACCTTCCTGCGCGACTACCTCTTCCTGCCGCTGGCCTGGGCGACCGGGCGGCGGCTCGACCGCTTCGCGCTGCCGGCGCGGCGGGAGGCGTACCTGACCTACGCGGTGGCGACGCTCGTGACGATGACCCTCGCCGGGCTCTGGCACGGGGCCGCCTGGAACTTCGTCGCCTGGGGCACGGTGCACGGCCTCCTGCTGGTCGGCGAGCGGGGGCTCGGGCGGCGCTCGCCGCTCCTGCGCCTGCGGCGGGAGCTGCGGGTCGGGGTGACCTTCGCCGTCGTCCTCCTCACCTGGGTCCTCTTCCGCGCCGGCGACCTCCCGGCGGCGCGCACCTACTACGGCTGGCTCTTCGGAGCCGGCGAGCCGGTGGCGGGCGCGGCGCTGATCCCGGGTCTCGTGCGGACCCCGTACCACCTGCTCGTGCTCGGCGTGGCAGCGGCCGTGGTCTGGGGCGCGCCACCGGCCTGGACGTGGACCCGGATCGTCTCCTGGCCCCGCGCGGCGCTCGCCGCCCTCCTGCTCGCCGCGGCGCTCGCCGCGCTCGCGGCGCAGGAGTTCAACCCGTTCATCTACTTCATCTTCTGAGCCCGATGTCCGGCCTCCCCCCCTCCGCCCGCGAACGCGAAGCCCTCACCGAGATGGCCGCCACCCGCCTGCGGCCGGCGGCCGGACGGGCCCTGCTCGCCGTCTGCATCGTGCTGCCGCTCCTCTGGTGGGGGCTCGAGATCGCGCACGGCGGTCTCCTCGCCGATGGCGGCTCCTTCGCCGGGCTGTTCGCCGGCCGGCTGCCGGCCGGCCTGCCCGCCGCGAACCGCGAGCTCGCCGCGCGCTTCGCGGCGGTCGAGGACCGGATCGACCGGGAGTCGGTGCTCGCCACCGCGGTACGCCCGCCGGTGCAGGCGCTCCTGACCGGGCTGCTCGGCGCCGGCAACGAACGCGCCTATCCGGGAGCGGGCGGCGAGGTCTACTTCCGCGCGGACGTCGACCACCTGACCGGAGCGCCGTTCCTCGCCGGGCCGGCGAGCGGCGGCGGGCATCGGGTAGCGGCGGCGCGGCCCACGGCCTCCCGCGTCGCCGATCCGCGACCGGCGATTGGGGAGCTCCACGCCTACCTCGCCGGACAGGGGATCCCGCTCCTGCTCCTGCCGGTGCCGGTCAAGCCGGCGATCGAGCCGGAGGGGCTCGCCGCGCACGGACCGCCGCCGCCCCTCCGGAACCCCTCCGAGCTGCCCCTCTTCGCCGCGCTCGCCGCCGACGGGATCGAGCTCTTCGACCCCGCGCCGCTGCTCGCCGCCCGGGCCGCCACGGGGCAGCGGGCCTATCTGCGGGGAGACAGCCACTGGCATCCCGCGGCGATGGAGGCGGTGGCGGCGGCGCTCGCCCGGCGGCTCCGGGAGAGCGCGCCGCTGCCTCCCCCTGAGCTCGCGCTGCGCCGTACGGAGAGCCGGGTCCGGAGCCGGGGCGACAGCGTCGCCCTCCTCGGCCTGCCCGCCTGGGCGCCGCTCTATCCGCTGGAGGAGGTCACGATCCGGCCGGTGGTCCAGGCGGCCGACGGTGCGCCGTGGCGGCCGGCGGGCGGGGCGCCGGTGCTCCTCCTCGGCGACAGCTTCACGAACGTCTACGCGACCGCCGACCTCGGCTGGGGGGAGGGGGCCGGTCTCGCCGAGCAGCTCGCGGCCGAGCTCGGCCTGCCGGTCGGGCGGATCGCCCGCAATGCCGGCGGTGCGCTCGCCGCGCGCGCCGCGCTCGCGCAGGCGCTCGAGCGCGGCGAGGAGCCGCTTGCCGGCGTACGGGCGGTGGTCTGGGAGTTCGCCACCCGGGAGCTCTCGCAGGGCGACTGGCGTCTGCTCGGGTTCGCCAGCGGGTCAGCCCGGACCGCCCGGCCGCCGGCAGCGAGCGAGCCGGCGGTACCGCTCCGGGTGCGGGGACGGATCCGCGCCGTCGCGCCGCCGCCGGCGGGGGAGTCACCGTACCGCGAGGCGCTCGGAGCGCTCGCGGTGGAGCTTCCGGACGGCCCGGCGGTGGTCTACGTCCGGGTCTGGCACGAGGGGGCGCCGACGGCGCTCGCGCGGCTGCGGGCGGGGCAGGAGGTGGAGCTCGCCCTCGAACCGTGGGCGGCGGTCGCGGCGGCGCTCGACAGCGTGCAGCGTTTCGAGCTCGCCGGCGAGGCGTGGTGGACGTGGCCCGTCTACTGGGCCGGGGAGGTGCGATGAACCGTTGGCTCCGATGGCTCGCCGGGGCGCTCCTGCCGCTGGCGGGGGTGCTCGCCTGCGGTGCGGCAAACGAAGGGGACGCGCGCAGCTGGCTCGCCGAGCGGCTCGCCGGCGGCGAGGCGGTGGTGGCGGGACGGGACGGATGGCTCTATCTCCCTGCCGATCTGCGGGCGCTCACCCTGCCCGATCTCGCCGCCCTCTCGCCCGGCGCGGGCGGCGAGGCCGACCCCCTCCCGGCGATCGTCGATTTCGCGGCGCAGGTGCAGCGCGCGGGGGGCGAGCTCCTCCTCGTGCCCGTTCCGCCGAAGCCGCTCGTCTACCCCGAGCCGCTCCTGCCGGCCGCTCTCGTTCGGGAGGCGGACGCTCTCGCCCGGCCGCTCGCGGCGCTCTACGCCGAGCTCGCGCGCCACGAAGTGGCGGTCCTCGATCTGCTGCCGCTGCTGCGGGCGGCTCGCGAGCGGGAGGCGGAGCCGCTCTACTGCCGCACCGACACCCACTGGTCGCCGCGCGGGATCGCGGTGGCGGCGGCGGCGATCGCCGAACGGGCGGGACGCCCGGAGTGGCTCGCCGCGGTGCCGCGACGGGAGGTTCGCGCCTCGCGAGACGAGCTGACGATCGCAGGCGACCTTGGGCGCCTCCTGCCCGCGCCGCGGCCCCCGGCCGAACGGCTGCCGGCGACCCTCTTCACCGACTCCGGCGGGGCACCGCTCGCGCCGTGGCGGGAGAGCCCGGTCCTCCTGCTCGGTGACAGCCACGCGCTCGTCTTCCACGCCGGCGGCGAGCTGCACGCCCGCGGCGGCGGGCTCGCCGACCATCTCGCCGCCGCGTGGGGCTTCCCCGTGGACCTCGTCGCGGTTCGCGGCTCCGGGGGGACGCCGGCGCGCGTCAACCTCCTGCGGCGGGGCGACGGCCTCGCCGGCAAGCGGCTCGTGATCTGGGTCTTCGCCGCCCGCGAGCTGGCGGCGGGGCAGGGCTGGAAGCGGGTGCCGGTCGTCCCCTGAGCGGCCTCGCTCGGCGGCGCCGCTCAGCGACCGAGGTACCGCTCGAGGAAGCGGTAGATCTCCTCCCGGGACTCCCGGGCGTACGGGGTGTCGATCCGGTTGAACGAGTGGCCCCCCGGCGCGTCCTGGTAGATCTTCGATTCGAACTTCTTGCCGGCCGCCTTGAGCGCGCGGATCAGCCCTTCGACCTCCACGACGTTGACGTCCCGGTCGTTCGTCGTCGCGTGGACGAGGAGCGGGGTCCGCAGCTTCTCGGCGTGGAAGACCGGCGAGCGCCGGCGGTACTCGTCCACCGCCTCGTAGGGGCTCTTGCCGATGTGATGGGCGGCGGAGAAGTACCCCTTGTACTCCTCGGTCAGGTAGCCGAGCCGGGTGAGGAGGTCGGAGACCGGGACCCCGGCGTAGGCGGCGGCGAACTTCTCCGGGTGGTCGAAGACCGCGAGCAGGGCGATCATCCCGCCGTGGCTCCAGCCGACGATCGCGACCCGCTTGCCGTCGACGAACGGCAGCGTCTCCACCGCCCAGTCGCGGCCGGCGACGACGTCGTCGACCTCGAGCCCGCCGTAGTCGATCGCCTCGTAGAAGCCGCGGCCGTAGCCGGTCGAGCCCCGGTACTCCGGGGCGATCACCACCCAGCCCCTGGCGACCATCTCGCGCACGATGTGCACGTGGTAGGTCCCGAAGTCGCCGTGCACGCCGCCGTGGGGGAGGACGATGAGCGGGTGGCGTCTGGCGCGATCGAGACCTTTCGGCACGAAGACGTACTGATGCACCTTGAACGGATGCCGCTCGTTGGCGATGCCGTACGTCTCCTCGCCCCGCGGGTTCGGCGGGCCGACGTAGGTCACCTTGTCCACCTCGGCGACGTCGCCGAGGCGCTGGAACCAGAAGACGTCGTCGACCGCCTTGCGCACCTGATCGAGCTCGAACGAGAGGCTCTCGACGGCCCGTTCGAGCTTCGCGACGCGGTCGTCCTCGCCGGCGGCACGAGCCGGTTGCGGGCGCTGCAGGAGGAGGCCGAAGAGAACGAGGGTGAGCGTGAGGATCCTGGGAATACGCATGGCACCTCCGAAGGGAGGCGCCGGAGCGGGGCGCCTCCCGCTTGATTCGTCAGCCGGGGTGGGCGGGACTCCCGGCGGGTTGGGTGACCTCCGAGAGATCGACAGCGGGGAGGACGGTCACGTGCCGGCGGAGGGTGTTGCCCTGTCCACGTTCATGGAACCAGGCGATCCCTTCGCGCACCGGCTCGAGGACCAGGTCGTAGCTCCCCGGTACGTTCGGGACCGCGATCTGCATCGGCAGCGCGGCCTGCTCGCCGGGGGCGAGGTCGGCCGGCAGGCGGGTGCGCTCGCCCTCCCAGAGCTCCACGCTGCCGTCGGGGGCGAGCCAGTGGTAGGAGAGCTGGACCCGGCCCCCGGCCGAGGCGGGCCAGGGAGCTTTGCTTGCATTGCGGATCGTCACCGGAAGCGTGAGCCGGCCGCCCGCGATGACTTCGGCCGGCAGCTCGATCGGCCCCCATTCGGCATGGTAGAGATCGGCGGCCACCTCCTCCCGGCTGCCGTAGTAGCTGAGCCGCGCGCCGACCTGGAACTCGGCGTCGTCCTCCATGCCTCCCGCCAGCTGGGCTCCGCGCCGTGCCCTCACGACGATCCGGTAGAGCCAGACCGGCGTCCCGTCCTCGTCGCGCTTCAGGGTGGCGTGGGGCAGGTCGACCTCGATGGGGTGCGGCCGCTCCGGCTCCTCGTCGGCCGCCAGCTCGACAGTCCGCCGCTCGCCGGCCACCGAGATCGAGATCCTCTGACCGGGGCGCGGCGAACGCAGCTCGAAGACCGCGTTCGCGAGCGGCCGTTCGCTCGCCAGCCAGATCTCGACCGGCGGACCGGCGCTGACCAACAGCTCGTCCCGCTGCGGGAAGAAGACGTCCCGGCGGCCGAAGAACCAGAGATCCCGCACCACCTGGCCGCGATAGCCGGGGATCTTGCGCGCCAGCGAGTGTTCGAACGGGAGGTGATCGAACGGCCGGTTGCGCACGTGCGCCTGGAGGGTCGGATAGTAGACGCTCACCCCGAGCGGCGAGAAGAAGAGGGGGCCGATGAGCAACCCCCCGGCGGCGAAGCCGAGCGGAAGGAGCGCAAGCGGCGCGATCCGGTTCACGAGAAAGAGGAATCCGGGGACCACGGCCACGTAGTACCGGTTGCCGATGAACCCCCCGCCGCCGTGCCAGTTGAAAGGGATCTGCAGGAGGAAGAAGAGCATCACCAACGCGAGCGCGGCGAGCAGCGCCCACCGCTCGCCGGAACGCCGGCCGCCGAGGAGGAAGAGCAGCAGCGCCAGGAGCGTGAACGGGTGATAGGGGAAGAGCCCGGTGTGGCGCCCGCAGAGGAAGTAGCCGAAGTCTTCGACGAGGCGGGCGGGCCCCGATTCCGGAGCCCGGAAGATCCAGCCCCAGGCGTTCGCGCCCGGTGGTTCGGCGGGCGTTCCGCCCCCGGCCGGGGCCGGCTCCGGAAGCCGGTGCCAGACGCCGGGAGGATCGACCGAGAAGCCGGCGCGGTCCTGGCCGAAATAGGCGGACGGCTTGCCCGTCCAGGCGAGCGCGCCGGCCACGAGGAGCAGGCCGGCGAGGGCGCTGCTCCCGAGCCAGACGGCGAGATGCCGCCAGCGGGCTCCCCGGGCGAGACGGTAGAGCACCGGCAGGGCGAGGGCGGCGTAGACCGGCTTGTGGTAGCTGGCGACCGTGAGCGCCGCGCCCGAGAGCGCGAGCCGGAGCGCCGGGCAGGCGAGCGGCCGCCGCCACCACCGCTCGGGGCGCTCTCCCTCGTGCTCGGTCAGTCCGAAGTAGAGGGAAACGGTCACCGCCGCCATCATGAAGATCTCGGGGTGGAGCCAGAACGTGTACGCCACGCCGGCCGAGAGGAGGAAGAAGCCGCTCGCGAAGAGCAGCGCGACCGGCCCCGGGTTGGAGCGGCCCAGGTAGCGGGCGCCGAGCCAGATCATCCCGAGCAGGAGGAGCCAGTTGAACGCGACCATCCCCTGCGCGCCGGCCACGGCCGCGAACGGGGCGGCGAAGAACGAGTAGGCGTACGGCTTGGCGAAGTGGATCGTCCGCCAGCCGTCGTCGCTGCCGACGATCAGGTTGTGGGTGGGGCCGTAGGGGAACTCCTCGAAGAGCCGCTCGAGATCGCGGGTATCGCAGCGCAGGTCGAAATCGCGCGCGATCGACAGCGCCATCAGGTAGTAGGCGGGCTCGTCCGCCTTGAGGGTCAGCGGCGGGCCGGGTTTGCGGAGCGCGAGCGGGAAGGCGACGAGCGCCAGCGCGAGGGAGGCGAAGACGAGGCGGAGTGAGCGCGAACGCACCGTGGAAGCTTAGCAGGAGGCCTCGCGCCCGGCGGAGGGCGACCTCTGCGAGAATGACGTGCCGGCGGGAACGGTTCTCGCCGGCAAGCCGACCGCCGACCCGTGAAAGCCGCTACCGACCGAGCCCGTGGCGAGATCTGGTGGGCGCTCGTGCTCGCGCTCGCCGCGGGCCTTTTCTTCCTCGCCCTGGGAGCGATCCGCGCGCCGCTCGCCACGCTGGACGGTGACGAGGGCACCTACCTCGCGATGGCCACGAGCCTCGTCCGGGACGGCGATCTGCGGTTCACCGAGGCGGACCGCGCCTGGGCCGAAGCCCATCCGGCCGGGCCGGTGAACCTGATCCTGCAGCAGGGTGCCGAGGGGGTCGCCTACTCGAAGCCGGTCGCCTACGCGCTCTGGGCGGCGCCGTTCGTCTTCCTGCTGGGCGAGATCGGGATGGGGGCCGCCAACGGCGTGGCGCTCCTGTTCGGGCTCCTCGCGGCCTGGGCCTGGCTGCGCCGGCGCTGCGCCGCGGGGCGCGCCGCGCTCCTCCTCGTCACCTTCGCCGGCGCCGGGGCGCTCGTGCCGCAGCTCGCCTGGTGGATGACCGAGCCGCTCCAGATCGGCCTCGCGCTCGCGGGTCTCTCCCTTGCGCTCGGCGCGGCCCGGCCCGTCACCACGGCGTCGCCCGGCTGGTGGGCCACGCGGCTCGACCGGCCGTGGGCGCTGCCCGCCGGCGCGGTGCTCCTCGGCCTGCTCACCTCGCTGCGCGAACCGAACCTGCTGCTCGCCCTCCTGCCCGCTGGCTACTGGCTCCTCGCCCGTTCGTGGCGCCGGGCGTTCGTGGCGCTCACGCTCATGCTGGCGACGGTGGCGCTCGTGCTGGCCGCCACCGCGATGCTGGAGGGGAGCCGCAATCCGTACCGGGCGGTGCGGGCGAGCTTCGATGCAGCGAGCGGTTACCCCGCCGGGCCGGGAGCGGCGGCGGTCATGGCGCAGTTCGAGGAGCACCGAGCGACGCAGACGCTGCAGGTGCGCCCCCGTTTCGAGCCCGAGCGCAGCGCGGTGGCCACGCTCACCTTCCTCGTGGGGCGGCACACCGGGCTCCTCGTCTACTTCCCGTTCCTCGTCGCGCTCGTGCCGGCGGCGCTGCGGCGGCCCGACCGGCTCACGTTCGTCCTGCTCGCCGGGGCGGCGGCGAGCGCCGTCTTCTACCTCGTCTGGATGCCGGGCAACTATTTCGGCGGCGAGTCGTTCGTGGGGAACCGCTACTTCCTGCCGGCGCTCGCGCTCTTCCTGTTCGCCCCCACCGGGGCGCCGGGACGGCTCGCGATCGTCAGCTCCTGGATCCTCGCCCTGATCGCGGGCGGCTCCGCGGCGCTCTCGGTGGCGCGCTACACGGCGATCGACCCCGGGAGCCAGAGTCACGCCCACGCCGGGCTCTTTCGCCTGCTGCCGTACGAGAGCACCGCGAGGACGATCGCCGGACGGCGCGACCGGTACTGGTCGGACGATTTCCTCCGCTTCACCGACCCGTTCGCCGAGGTCGCCTCCGGAAGCTTCCGGTTGCAGGCCGGGGCGCCGCCCGCCGAGGTGATCCTCGCCACCTACTGGCCGGGGACGCCGTTGCGCCTCCTCGTGGCCGCGGAGGGAGCGGGAGCGGTGCTCGAGGTACGGGACTGGGCCGGGCGCTGGCGTTTCGCGCTGACCGGGCCCGGCGAGCCGATGGCCCGCCGCCTTCTCACCCTCGAACCCTCCCGGCCCTGGCGATGGCACAGCTTCTGGTGGACACCGGATTCACCCAGCTACCGGGTGCGGGCGCTCACCTTCCGACTGCGTACTCCCACCGGCGAGGGGGAGGCGAGGGTGCGCTACCTCGGCAGGGGAGACGCGCTCGCGGAGCTCGTCTCCGCGCAGCTCCTCACGGGCTCGCTGCCGACGGGGGGACGGGCCGGAGGGGAGACGTGGCTCACCCTCACGGTGGAGAACACGGGCACCGCTCCCTGGTCGAGCGGGGCGCCGCTTCCCGTCCTCTGGGGGTACCGCCTCTACGACGCCGATGGTGTCCTCGCGGGCGAGGGGCGGGCGCGGTTGCCGCGTGAGATCGTTCCAGGCGAGGAGCTGACCCAGGAGCTGGCGATCGGCTGGCCCCAGGAGCCGGGCCGCTACCGGCTGGAGGTCGACCTGGTGCGGGAGGATCTCGCCTGGTTCGGGGACACCGGCGGCGGACCGCTCCTGGCCGGCGAGGTGGAGATCACCCCCCGGCCCGGGCCGTGAGGCCGCACTCAGGCCACGAACGTCTCAGAGCTCCGGATCGCCGGCGAGGAGGCGCGCCCGGACGCTGCTATCGGTCAGGTCGAAGAGCGCCGCCGGAACCGGCCGTTCCTCCACTTCGAGGATCTCGACCTCGAGCGGCGGGGTGCCGCGCAACACGTCCTTGAGCACCAGCCGCGCGGGCAGCGGCCGCCGCCCCGGGTGGAACCCCTGGAACTCCACGATCCGCGCCACCCGTCCGCCGGCGAGGAGGAGGTCGGCGCGCAGCGGTCGCCGCGTTTCGCGGTCGACGACCCAGCGGACCGCCGCGGCACCGGTCGCGGCGGCGGTCGTCTCGTCGGCTTCGAGATGGAAAGTCACGATCCGCCCGGCGCTCTCCACGCCGAGCAGGCGGTGGCCGCGCTCGATGTCGATCCCGAAGAGCTCTTCGAGGGAGAGCGTGCCGGCGAGGCGGAGGCCCGGGCCGAGCCGGACCGGCTCCCGCGCTCCGGGCGCAAACAGCCACCGCTCGGAGCCCCGCTGGAGGATCAGCTTCCCCCGCTGGCGAGCCGCGAGGGGGCGGACGAGGAGGCAGTCGCGGCCGCCGCGCCAGATCTCGAGCTCGGTGCGCGCGCCGCCGGTCGTCCCGGCCGCCAGCCGGGCGCGGAACTGCTCGGGCGCAGCGGCGAAGAGGTTGCTCGCGGCGAGCAGGGCACGGTCGGCGGGCGTGGGGTCGGCGGCGATGGCGCCAGTGGCGACGGCGCTCAGCACGAGCGCCAGGAGCGCCTCACGGATCGGGCCACGCGCCACCATCGGTCCGGGTGGGCTCATGTATGCGTCAGGGCCTCGACGATCCGCAGCCGGGCCACCCGGACGAGTGGCGGGATCGCGGCGAGCGAGAGGACGGCGAGCATGAGGAGGACCGCGCCCGCGAACGCCTCGGGGACCCAGGCGAGCCGGAGGTCGATCGGGTTGACGGCGCCGGGAGGCGGCGGCATCTGCAGGTGGAGGGCGTTGAGCAGCGCGATGAGCAGCGCCGCCACGCCGCCGCCGAGGAGCGCGCCGAGCAGCGCCAGCCAGAGCGCCTCGGCGAGCACGAGCCGGGCGAGCTGCCCCGCCGAGGCGCCGATGGCGCGCAGCGTGCCGAGCTCGCGCACCCGCTCGAGCACCGCCATCGTCAGGGTGTTCGAGGTCGAGAGGACGACGAG
>JAAYLR010000152.1 GCA_012521815.1 Acidobacteriota bacterium | reverse complement strand
GCTGACGAGGGCGCCAGCAGCGGCGTTCACGTGGACGGCAGCATCCTGGAGATCGTAACGGCTGCCGCTGCCGTCCACGGTGAGCCCCAGGAGGCGAGGTCCGTCGCCGGTGAGCACGACCGTGTTGCCGGTGCCGGTGCTCACGAGGCTTGCCTCGCGCGGCCCCCAGAGCGTCACCCCCGCGCCGATCTGGAACGGCCCCTGATACCGGCCGGGAGCGAGGCAGAAGGCATCACCCGGCGCCGCCGCTGCGAGCCGGGCGGCCAGATCGTCGCCGGCCGCCACCTCCACGCAGGAGTCCGGGCGAGGTGGCGGCGGTGGCAATGACCACGAGGCGGGCACCGACGGCAGAGGTGGGACCCCTCCCGAGCAGCCACCGACGAAAAGAGCGAGCGCGACGAGCGCGCTCGCTCTCGGGAGAACCGAACGCCCCGGCCGCGCGGCGCTGCGGCGCCGCGGCCGCCGGGCGGGAATGCGTTCCCCGCCCGGCGTCACGCGACCGGACAGCGTGGAGGTCAAGGCTCGACGAGCAGATAGCCCGCCATCTCGAGATGGAGGGCCGAGCAGAACTCCGTGCAGTAGAACGGGAAGACGCCGGCGCGATCGGCCTTGAAGGTGATGTTGACGTGCTCGCCCGGCTCGAGGCTCGAGTTGATGTTGTACTCGGCGATCGAGAAGCCGTGGGTCGCGTCGTGTGCCTGCTCCACGTTGGTGAGGTGGAGATGGACGATGTCGCCCTTCTTCACCCGGATGGTATCGGGCGTGAAGTGGCTGCGCACCGCCGTCATCCGGACATGGACGCCGTCGGCCTTGCGCTCGATCCCCTCCTCGCCGCTGACGACCCGGTACGGGTCGACCTGATCGGTGACCGGGTCGATGCCGATCGGGGTGTAGGCGTTGACCGACTTGATCTTGTCGGCCTTGATCATCTGCGCGTAGTGCGGTTCGCCGAGCGGGATCGGCAGGTCGGCGAGCAGCTGCATCTTCTCGCCCGCGATGTCGATGAGCTGGAAGTTCTGCGGCAGCAGCGGCCCGACGCCGCCGAACCGGTCGAGCGCCCACTTGTTCATCGCCACGAGGTAGCGGCCGTCGGGTTTGACGGTGTCGCCACCGGCGACGAGGATGTGGCCGATGTTGTAGTGGACCGGGATCTTCTCGACGACCTTGAGGTCCGCGAGCGACCACTTCGCCGCCGCCGACTCGATGAAGAGCGAGGTGTAGGCGTAGCCGTTGCCGTCGAACTGGGTATGGAGCGGTCCGAGCCCGATCTCGGCCTGACCGCGGATCGCCTCCTCGAACGGCAGGATCGGGATCCCGAACGGATCCTTGCCCGCGTACTTCTGCTGCTCGATCAGCCCCTTGATCTTCTCGAAGCTGTAGACGGTGGTGTGGGTGTCGAGCTTGCCGGAGACGACGATCTCGCGCCCGTCGGGGGTGACGTCGACGCCATGGGGGCTCTTCGGCTCGCCGACGAAGTGGAGCAGGCCCTCCTCGATCGCGGTCGGGAGGCGAATCAGCCGCGTGCCGGCGACGGTCTCGAACTTGCCCGCATTGACGACCTCCTCGGCCTTGCGCCAGTTGATGACGTGGAGGTAGTCCATGTCGTTCTGCGACGCGCCCGACTCGAGCGGCGGCCGGCCCTCCAGGTTGCCGCCGAAGGCCATCTCGGTGTTGAGGCTGTTGATGAACATCCAGCCGTCGCTCGCGAGCTTGCCGGAATCGGCGAGGTCCTGCATGTACGGCGGCAGCTCGATGGCGAACGACTTCGCGGTGTCGATGCGCCCCTTCTCGCGGTCGAACTTCCAGAAGAGGACGGCGCTGCGGTACTTCTCCTGGTACTGCTCGATCGGCACGAACTCGCCGCCGAGCGGCACCGGGTACTGCCCGCTCTCGATCACGTACTCGGTGTTCGGGGTGACGAAGGCGGCGCCGTGGTCGCTGCGCAGCAGCTCGCTGAAGACGATCTGCTTGGCGGTGAAGTCCTCCAGGCTGATCACCGCGACGCGGGCGTTGGCCTTGTCGTTGATGAAGAGGTACTGGCCGTCGTAGGTGCCGTCCGTCTCCGAGAGCGCCGGATGATGGGTGTCGGCCCAGTTGAGCTCGCGGCCGTCCCGGTCGCCGGAACGCAGCAGCGCGGTCGTCTGATCGCCGTAACCGTAGCCCTGCCAGGGCTCGGGCGTGAAGACGGCGATGTACTTGAGGATGCGCATGCTCGGCACCCCGATGACGATGACCTGACCGCTGTGACCGCCCGAGGCGAAGATGTAGTACTCGTCATGGACGCCGGTCGGCGTGTAGGTCTTGAGCGCCGCGACGACGTTCTCCTCGTTCAGATTGCGGTCCTTCATCAGCTTCTGGATGTCGGCCGAAGCGCCGGCGATGGCGCCGTCGCGCCCCCCGCAACCCTGCCCCACGACCAGCAGCAGCGCCAGGACGAGCAGGGGTGAAGCGGCAAGCAGGAAACGTTTCATCTGTCTCTCTCCCCTCCGGATGCGGTTGGAATCTCGCGAGCGCTCACTTGCCGGCGAACTCGCGAACTTGCACGCGCAATGCGGCAACGACCTCCGGCTTCGCCACGAGGTCGGGATTGGGGGGCATCATCGGGCTCTTGCCCACGGCGCTGCCACCGAACTTGATGATCTTCTCGATGTGCTCGTCGGTCACCGACGCCTGCCAGGACTCCAGCGTGAGATCACGGGGCTGCGGCGTGAGACCCGCCGAACCGGGACCGTCTCCCTTGCCCTGCATGCCGTGACAGGTGAAGCAGCGGGTCGTGTAGATCTCCTTCGCCTCCGCGATCGCCTGCGGACCGGGTGTGATCGGGGCGCCACCGGTGCCCTTGGAGGGGGCCTTCCCGCCGCAACCCGCGGCGGCGAACCCGATCACGGCGAGCACCGCCACCATGCCGTAGATGGCTCTCATGGATCCTTCTCCTTCCCTTTACCGGGGCCGTTGCGCTCCCCGAGGTTCGTTCATCGGACGGGCGAAGTCTATCCCGGATCGGCCCGGCTGATGATCCTGGCCTCCCGGGCGGTTCGTGCCCTGCTGCGCTCCGCCCCTCCTCACGCACGCTACCCGCTGATTCTTTCACATCCTGCCGATCCGGGGGAGGCGGGAGCGAGCGGTCAAGCGCGGCGGCGCCGGCGCCGCCCCCTCCCCTTCGTGAACGCAAACGCGGCGAAGCCGGCCTCCACGCTCCGGTGGCGGCAGGTCGCCACTCGGCCCTTCCGACGGTGCGAAGAGCACCGGGATGACGCCTGCCGCCGGCCCCGAAGGGTCGGCCGGCAACCCGGCGCGGACGGATTCCGTATCATCGGCCGGGGAGGTACGCCATGAAGCGTTTCTTCGTTCGTCTCTTCGCCGTGATCGGGGTCCTGGCGACGCTGATCCTCCTGGTCGGCTTCGTCTTCGCTCTCGTCGGGGCCGCCGCGAAGCCCCGGCTGCCGAAAGAGCTCCTGATCGAGGTCGACTTCGAGCAGCCGGTGATCGCCCAGAAGCCCGACGACCCGTTCGCGGCCGCGATGATGGGCAACAGCATGGACCTGCGGGACGTCGTGGAAGGGCTCGAGCGGGCCGCCGAGGACCAGCGGGTGCAGCTGCTCGTCGCCCGGCTCGGCGCCGCGCCGATGGCGATGGCCACCGCGCAGGAGTTGCGCGACGCGATCCTCGCCTTCCGCGCCCGCGGCAAGAAGGCGATCGCCTGGGCCGAGACGTTCGGGGAGACCGGGCCTGGCAACACCTCCTACTACCTCGCCACCGCCTTCGACGAGATCCACCTCCAGCCCTCCGGCGACGTCGGTCTCACCGGCCTCGTCATGGAGTCCCCGTTCCTCGCCGGCACCCTCGAGAAGCTCGGCGTCGAACCCCGCATGGGGCAGCGGTACGAGTACAAGAACGCGATGAACACCTTCACCGAAAAGGCGTTCACGCCGGCGCACGCCGAGGCGATGGAGGCGATCGTCGACTCCTGGTACGAGCAGCTCGTCCAGGGAATCGCGACCGGACGGGGCAAGAGCCCGGAGGAGGTGCGGGCGCTGATCGATGGCGGCCCGTACCTCGGCGTCGAGGCGGTCGATGCCGGGCTCGTCGACGCGCTCTCCTACCGCGACGCGGTCTACGACCGCGCCGAGGAGCTGGCCGCGGGCGAACCCGTCCGCCGGCCCCTCGCCCGGTACCTCGCCGTCGCCGGGCGGCCGCACGCGAAGGGAGCCCGGATCGCCCTCGTCTACGGCGTGGGCAGCGTGGTCCGGGGCAAGAGCGGTTTCGACCCGCTCTCCGGCAGCGCCTCGATGGGTTCGGATACGGTGGCCAAGGCCCTGCGCCAGGCGATCGACGACGAGAAGGTGAAGGCGATCCTCTTCCGGGTCGACAGCCCCGGCGGCTCCTACGTCGCCTCGGACACGATCTGGCACGAAACGGTGCGGGCCCGGGAGGCGGGCAAGCCGGTCGTCGTCTCGATGGGCGACGTCGCCGGCTCGGGCGGCTACTTCGTGGCGATGGCCGCCGACAAGATCGTGGCGCAGCCGGGCACCATCACCGGCTCGATCGGCGTCCTCGGCGGCAAGCTGCTCACCCGCGAGCTCTGGGCGAAGCTCGGCGTGACCTGGGACGAGGTGCATCGCGGCACCAAGGCCACGATGTGGAGCGGGCTCTCCGACTACGAGCCGGAGCAGTGGGCCCGCTACGAGGCCGGGCTCGACCGGGTCTATCTCGACTTCACCACCAAGGCCGCCGAGGGGCGTGGCAAGACGCAGGAGGAGATCCACGCCATCGCCAAGGGCCGGATCTGGAGCGGCGCCGACGCGCTCCGCCTCGGCCTCGTCGACGAGCTCGGCGGCATGACGACGGCGCTCCGTCTCGCGCGCGAGGCGGCGGGGCTCGCCCCGGACGCGGCGGTCGAGCTGAAGCTCTACCCCGAGCCGCGGACGCCGTTCCAGGCGGTCATGGAGCAGCTGCGGGGGGAGCAGGCGACCACGTCCCCGGTGCTCGTCGGGCTGCTCGAGACGCTCCGCCCGGTGATCCGGCTGGCGGCCCGGCTCGGCCTCACCGGTCAGGACGCGGGCGAACTGACGACCCCGCTGCCCGAACCGCTCTCCTGAGCGCCGGCGACGACGCCGGCGGCCTCCGCTTCAGGCGCCGCCCGCGGGGGCCCCGGCGTCGTGGATGTTGAGGATGTGTCCGCGCACCCGCAGGTAGTCGGTGAGGAGACTCGTGTAGATGATGCTGAAGCTCGGATCGACGGCGCTCGCGGTCATCCGCTGCAGCTGCTCGTCGCGCAGCCGGTGCACCCGGCCGGTGAGCTCGTCGCTGAGCGCGCGGACCGGGGCGTCGGCGAGCCGCTGGCGCTTCGAGTACGCCTCCCGGATCTGCTGGTGGAAACCGGTCACCCCGTCGTGGAGCGCGAGCAACCCCGCGAGCTGGGCTTCCGGGATCTCGAGCTCCCGGTCGCGCAGCTCGAGATAACAGCGCAGGATGCTCGCGAGGCGGTCGCCCACCGACTCCAGCTCGTGCGCGATCCGCAGCTGCTGGCGCCCCTCCTCCGCGATCGCGTGGGGCACGTTGGCGTCGAGGATCTCCGTGAGGAAGGTGATGATCTCGCGCTGGATGTTGTCGAGCACCTCCTCGCGCCGGAAGACCCGCCGGCTCAGCTCCTCGTCCCGGAGGTCGCCGAACGCGAGGTCGCGGATCCAGCCGAGCATCTTCGCGGTCCCCTCGGCCATCCGCAGCACCTCGCCGCGGCTCTGCTCGATCCCGAGCACCGGCGAGTCGACGGAACGCGAGTCGAGATGGCGCAGGTGGGGGATTTCGTCGCTCTCGCGCTCCGGGATCAGGCGCTCGAGCAGCCGCGCGAAAGGGCGTACGAACGGCAGGAAGACGAGGGTGTTGAGCACGTTGAAGCCGGTGTGGACGAGGGCGATGCCGGTGGTGACGACGACCGCGAACTTCCCGGCACTCCCCGCCGCCGCCAGCGTCAGGCCGCTCGGATCCACCCCTTCGATCAGGCCCACCGTCCGCCCCACGAGCCAGAGGTAGGGGTGAAAGAGACCGGTGATCCAGGCCACCCCGATCACGTTGAAGAGGACGTGCGCGTAGGCGGCGCGCCGGGCGGCCGTCGTGGCGCCGAGGGCGGCGATCACCACCGTGATCGTGGTGCCGATGTTCTCTCCGAGCACCAGCGCCGCCGCGGTCTCGAACGGGATCACCCCGGTCGCGGCGAGGCCGATCGTGATGCCGAGCGTGGCGCTGCTCGACTGCACGATCAGGGTCACCACGCAACCGGCGAGCACGCACTTGAGGATCCCGGCGTAGGTCGCGGCCGAGAACCAGGAGAACGCCGCGACGAAGGTGGGCAGCTCGCGCATCGGCTCGAAGCCGTTCTTCATCAGCTCGAGACCGAAGAAGATCATCCCCAGCCCCATCACCGCCATCGCCACGAAACGAGACCGGTCGCGCCGCGCGAAGACGTAGACGAGCGCCGCGACCCCCAGCAGCGGCAGGCCCCAGGCGCCGAGCTCGAGAACCAGGATCCAGCCCGTGATCGTGGTGCCGATGTTCGCCCCGAAGATGACCCCGATCGCCTGCCGCAGCTGCATCAGCCCGGCGTTGACGAGGCCGACCACGATCACCGTGGTCACCGACGACGACTGCACGAGCAGGGTGACCGCCGTGCCGGTGGCGGTCGCCAGCAGACGGTTGCCGGTCACCAGGCTGATCATCCGGCGTAGCGAGTTGCCGGCGATCGTCTGCATCCCCTCGGACATGAACTTCATGCCGAGCATGAAGATGCCCAGGCCGCCGATCACGGCCATGGCCATCGCGAGGACCTGACTCATCGCCGCCTCCTGCCGCCGACGCCGGCGCCCGGCGAGGTGGCGAGGCGGTTTGACGGCTGGCGACCAGACGGGACGAGGCGCATGGAGGGGTTCGCTCCGTGGACTCTACCGGCGCACCGGGAACGAGAGTGGAGGCGGCGGCGTTCGGGACGGTGGCCTGGCGCGACCGTCCCGAACGCGCTGGCGCATCCTCCTACTTGACGATCGCGAGCAGCTCGACTTCGAAGATCAGGGTGGCGCCCGGCGGGATCGACGGCCGGCCCTGGTCGCCGTAGGCGATGTCGGAAGGGCAGACGAGCCGGGCCTTGCCGCCGACCTTCATCTTCTGCAGCCCTTCGGTCCAGCAGGGGATGACGCCGCCAAGCGGGAACTCGGCCGGCTGGCCGCGCTTGAGCGAGCTGTCGAACTCGGTGCCGTCGACGAGCGTCCCACGATAGTGGACGCGCACCTTGTCGTTCGCCTTCGGGGAGGCGCCCCCGCCCGCGGCGACCTCGGCGTAGATCAGCCCGGAGGCGGTCTTCACGGCGCCGGGTTCCTTCGCAGCCAGCTCCTGGTACTCCCGGCCCTTCTTCTTCTCCGCCTCGGCCCGGCGGGCGGCGCGGGCCTGGGCGAGCTCCTGGGTCTTCGCCGCGTAGGTGTCGAGGTCGACCGCCGGCTTGCCCGCCTGGGCGTCGGCGAGTGCCTGCTGCACCAGGGCGATCTCGTCTGCCGAGAGATCGAACGGCGCGAGGTTGCGGTGGACGAGCAGGCCGAGGGCGTAGACGGTCTTCTCCTCCTCGGTCTTCGGCGCCGCGGCGCGAGCCGGAGCGAAGGCGGCGAGGAGAGCGAAACAGCAGATTCCGAGGGCGAGGTAGCGGACCATGGGGTCTCCTTTCGCGGCGGAGTCTACTCCCGTCTCCGGAACCCCGCCCGGTCAGGGGGCCGGCTCCTCCCCCTCGTCCGGCTCCTCCCCTTCCGGCAGCGCGAGCGGCGCGAGGCCGGGGAGCTCGTGGCGGGTGATCGCCTCGATCTCGCCACCCATCCCCATCAGGTTCTTCACGACCCGGTCGAGCTGGGCCTCGCGGCGCTTCCAGATCCTCTCCATCGCGGTCCGCTCCCGCAGCAGGTCGCCCTGCAGGGTCTGGTACGCCTCGGCGACGCCGCGCAGCCGGTTGGCGAACTGGGGGCTCGTGAGGTAGTCGAGCAGCGCCGCGGCATGGTCGTCCCGCCCGGCCGCGACCGCCCGGTGCTTCTGCGCCTCGAGCAGCGTCTGGCGCAGCGCCTGCGCGAGCGGCAACGCCAGCGCCGGGGGCACCACCCAGACCCCCTGATGGAGCCCGAAGCTCTCGCCGAGCTCGGCGGGCCGCGCGGTCGCCACGAGGACGGCAAGCTCCGCCTGGTTCGCCTGCTGATCCTCCTTGAGCTTGTCGATCCACCCCTTCGACCAGTTGGCGGCGTTCTTCGCCTCCCAGACGATCCGTCCGCAGGAGGTACCGGAGACAAGCCGCACCTCCTGGAGCACGTCGGCGCCGCGTTGCCCCTTCTTCACCCCCTCGATCCGGTCGTGGGGGAACGCCTCGGCCAGCTGCCGTTCGAGCTCGAGCTCGAGCGCCTCGCCGTGGAGCTGGGAGGAGCCCTGCTGGAGCTTGCGGGCGAGGTCTTCGTTCGCGCGCTGGGCGTCCTCGAGCTTCTTCTCGAGCTCCCGCAGGCGGAGCAGGTGGCGTTCGGCGGCCTGCGCCTCGGCGCGCTCGGCGATCTGGCTGCGCTCGGCGGCGAGACGGCGCTCGGTTTCGAGCTCGAGCGCCTGCGCCCGATCCGCGAGCTCCCGCTGCTGGCGGTGGAGATCGGTCTCCCGGGCGCGCAGCTCGGCGACCTGCGCGTCGCGCGCGGCGAGGTCCGCAGCGAGGCGCTCGGTCCGCTCCTGCGCCGCCTCGGCGGCCCGGCGCTCCCGCTCTCCGGCCTCGGCCCGGGCCAGGTCGAGCTCCTCGCGCAGCGCCGCGACGGCGCGGTCGTGCTCCCGCGCGAGCTGGCGCCGCGCTTCGACGGCCGCCTCCTCCCGCAGCTCTTCGGCGAGCCGGCGGCGCTCCGTTTCCGCGGCCTCGGCGTAGCTCTCGATCACGTTCCCGGCGATCCCCTCGGCGAGAGGAAAGGCCGCCCGGCAGCGGGGGCAGGAGATGGTGGCGTCGGCGGGCAGGGTCAGGGTACGGGTCATGTCGCCTCCCGGGCGCGGTGACGGATCGCGCCGCACTCGAGATTATCCGTCGCGCCCCTGCCAGAACCTGTCAGGAGCCCACGAAGAGAACGGGGGTGCGCCGTGGCGCACCCCCGCGAAGGAACGGCGATCGGACCAGAGCGCTAGAACGCCTCGTCCGGGAACTCCATCATCGAGGCGGCGCCGGCGAGCAGCGCCGCGAAGTGGGCCGAGTGCCGGGGGAGCATCCGCTGCACGAAGAAGCGGGCGGTCGCGATCTTCGCCTGGTAGAAGAGGGCGTCCTCCTGCCCCTCCTTCTCCATCGCCACCTTCGCCATCCGCGCCCAGAGGTAGGCGAACGCCACCCAGCCGAAGAGGTGGAGGTAGTCGGTGGCCGCCGCGCCGGCCTCGTCACGGCTCTTCAGGCTCTGTTCCGCGAGCCAGCCGGTGGCCCGCTGCAGACGCTCGAACGCCTTGGCGAGCGGCTCGACGAACTCCTTCATCCGCTCGTTGCCCGCCTCCGCCGCGATGAACTCCGAGACCGGGTGGAAGAAACGGCGCAGCGACCGGCCGAAGTTGGCCGGCATCTTCCGCCCCACCAGATCGAGCCCCTGGATGCCGTTGGTGCCTTCGTAGATCTGGGTGATCCGGCAGTCGCGGACGAACTGCTCCATGCCGTAGTCGCGGGTGAAGCCGTAGCCGCCGCAGACTTGGAGCGCGGTGTTCGTGGTCTCGAAGCCGAGGTCGGTCTGGAACGCCTTGACCACCGGGGTGAGCAGCGAGGCGAGGTCGTCGCCCGCCTGCCGGCGCTCGGGGTCGGGATGGTGCTCGGCGTCGATGATGCCGAGGGTGGTCCAGGCGGTCAGCGCCCGCGCCCCCTCGGTGAAGGCGCGGCAGGCGAGGAGCATGCGGCGCACGTCGGGATGGACGAGGATCGGGTCGGCCTCGAGCTCGGGGTACTTCGCGCCGGTGAGCGAACGGCCCTGCAGGCGCTCGCGCGCGAACTGGACTGCCCCCTGGCGCGCCGCCTCGGCGAGGGCGAGGCCGTGGATGCCGACATGGAGCCGGGCGGCGTTCATGAAGGTGAACATCGCCCGCATCCCCTTGTGCGGCTCGCCGACGAGATGACCGACCGCGCCGTCGAAGTTCATGACGCAGGTCGCCGAGGCCTTGATCCCCATCTTGTGCTCGATGGCGCCGCAGGTGACGCCGTTGGGCACCAGCTTGCCCCCCTCCTCGCGCCGCTTCGGCACGATGAAGAGGCTGATGCCACGGGTGCCGGCGGGCGCATCGGGCAGCCGGGCGAGCACGAGATGGACGATGTTCTCGGTCATGTCGTGCTCGCCGGCCGAGATGAAGATCTTCGTCCCGGTGAGCAGGTAGCTGCCATCCTCCCGGGGCTCGGCCTTCATCCGCACCAGGCCGAGGTCGCTGCCGGCCTGCGGCTCGGTGAGGCACATCGTGCCCGCCCATTCGCCGGAGGTGAGCTTCGGCAGGTAGTAATCCTTCAGCTCCTGGCTCGCGTGATGGTCGATCGCGAGGTAGGCGCCGCTCGTGAGCGTCTGGTACATGGCGAAGGAGAGGTTCGAGGAGCAGAGCATCTCCCCCGCCATGATGTCCACGTGGTGCGGCAGCCCCTGGCCGCCGTAGTCGGGGTGACAGATGAGCGAGGTCCAGCCGCCCTGGGCGAGGAGGTCGTACGCCTCCTTGAACCCTTTCGGGCTGATCACCTTCCCCTGGTCGAAGCGGCAGCCCTCCTCGTCACCCGGGGCGTTGAGCGGCTGGATGACCTCCTCGCAGATCCGGGCGAGCTCCTCCATCGCCGTCATCACCAGATCCTCGCCGGCATCCTCCATCCCCGGCAGAGCGGTCAGCGACTCGGCGTCGAACAGCTCGTAGTAGACGAAACGCAGGTCGCGCAGCGGCGCTTTGTAGGTGGGCATGCGCTAGTTCCTCAGCGGCTTGCCGGTGGCGAGCATGTGCTCGATCCGGGCGAGGGTGGCCGGGTGACGGACGAGCTCGAGGAACGCCTCGCGCTCGAAGCGGTAGAGCTCGTCTTCGGAAACGGTGTCGGTGATGTCGGTGTCGCCGCCGCTGAGGATGTAGGCGAGCTTGCCCGCCACCACCTCGTCGTGCGGCGTGGCCGCGCCGCTCGCGCGGAAGCCGGCGACCGCGAGGTCGAGCGCCGCCTTCGCCGACGGTCCGGGGAGCTGGAAGACCGGCTCGGCCGGCGGTTCGTAGCCCGCCTCGAGGAGCGCGAGCGCCTTCGCCTTGGCGTCGGCCAGCAGGCGGTCGCGGTTCATCGTGATGCCGTCCCCCTCGCGGAGGATGAGCATCTCGCGCGCCTCCTCGGCCGAGGTGCTGACCTGCGCGGTGCTGATCATCTCGAAGACCTTCGCCACCGGCGGCATCGGGCCGCCCGGGCGCTTCGGGTTCGTGATCCAGCGGGCGAGCATCTCCTTGCAGCCGCCCCAGCCCGGGACCACGCCCACACCGACCTCCACGAGGCCGATGTACGACTCGGCGTGCGCCTGGATCGCGTCGCAGTGGAGCAGGATCTCGCAGCCGCCGCCGAGCGCCATGCCGGAGGGAGCGCCGACGACCGGGAACGGGGCGTACTTGAGCGCCTTGTAGACCCGCTGCCCTTCGGCGATCAGTGCCTCGATGGCCGGCCAGAGGGCGATGTTGGCAGCGAAGAGGGCGAGTCCGAGGTTGGCGCCCACCGAGAAGTTCGTCCCCTCGTTGTGGACGACGAGCGCCCGGAACCTCCCGTTTTCGATCAGCTTCATCGCCTTCTGGAGCTGCCGGAGGATCGCCTCGTCGAGGGAGTTCGACTTGCTCGTGAACTCGAGGCAGAGCACCCCGTCGCCGAGATCCCAGAGGCTCGCCGAGGCGTTCTTCGCCACCGGCGGCCCGGCCAGCTTGACGTCGGAGAGGAGCAGCACGCCGGCCGGACGGACCACGTCGTGGTACGCCCCGTCGGTGCCGAAATACTGCATCCGGCCCGCTTCCACGCGGTAGAAGGTCCCGTCGCCGACCGCCGCGAGCAGCGGCGGCACCGGCCGTCCCTCGGCCGCGAGCCGTTCCGCGAACCAGGCGGGCCCGAGGCGATCGATCAGCTCGAACGGCCCCCACTTCCAGGCGTACCCGGTCCGCATCGCCTCGTCGACGGCGGTGAGGTCGTCGGCGATCGCCGGCACCAGCGACGCGGCGTAGGCGAGGGTGCGGGAGAGGAGCTGCCAGGCGAACCGGCCGCCCTTGTCGGGGTGCTCGACGAGCTTGCGCAGATCCTTCGCCCCCGCGGTGACGCTCGCGAGACGCGGCCGCGTCTGCGGCCGGTACTCGCCGGTCGCGAGGTCGATCGCCAGCTTCGTCTTCTTCTCCCCCTCCCGGTCGAGCCGGTAGAAGCCGCCCTTCCCCTTCCGGCCGGTGTACCCCTCCGCGATCATCCGCCGCAGCAGCGGGCGGTCTTCGTAGATCTCGCGGTACGGGTCGTCGGCGGGCAGGGTGGCGAGCAGCGAGGCGGCGATGTGGGGCCCCAGGTCGAGGCCGACGAGATCGAGCAGCCCGAAAATGCCGGTCTTCGGGAAGCCCATCGGCCGGCCGGCGACCGAGTCGGCTTCTTCGACCGTGAGCCCACCCTCGATCGCCGCCTTGGTGGCCGCTTCGAGCCAGAAGGTGCCGATCCGGTTGGCGATGAAGCCGGGGGTGTCCTTGCAGGCGACGACGCTCTTGCCGAGCCGCTCGTCGGCGAAGGCGGTGACCGCCGCCACCACCTCCGGCCGCGTCGCCTTCCCGGCGACGATCTCGAGCAGCCGCATGTAGCGCGGCGGGTTGAAGAAGTGGGTGACGAGGAAGTCCCGGGCGAACGTCTCCGGCAGTCCCTCGACGAGGTGCGAGATCGGGATCGTCGAGGTGTTCGAGGAGACGATCGTCCCCGGCCGGCGCACCGCGTCGAGCCGCCGGTAGACGCTCTGCTTGACGTCGAGCCGTTCGACGACGGCCTCCACGATCCAGTCGCAGTCGGCGAGCAGCTCGAGGTGATCCTCGAGGTTGCCGGGGGTGACGAGCCGCGCCCGCGCCGCCGACATGAACGGCGCCGGCTTGGTCTTCTTCATCTTCTCGATCGCCCCGGCGGCGATCACGTTGCGATCGGTGGCTCCCTCCGGGACGATGTCGAGGAGCACGACGGGCAGGCCGGCGTTGGCGAAATGGGCGGCGATGCCCGCGCCCATCACGCCCGCGCCGATGACTCCGACCTTTGCGATGCCGGCCATGATCAGACCGCCTCGAGGATGGTGGCGATCCCCTGCCCGCCGCCGATGCACTGCGTGGCGAGCCCGTAGCGCTTCCCTTCACGCCGCAGCAGCTGCGCCACCTTGCCGGTGATGCGGGCCCCGGTGGCGCCGAGCGGGTGCCCGATGGCGATCGCGCCGCCATCGAGGTTGATCTTCGCCGGGTCGAGGCCGAGCTGGTCGATGCAGGCGAGCGACTGCGAGGCGAACGCCTCGTTCAGCTCGATGATGTCGAGGTCGGCGATCTTCAGGCCGGCGCGGGCGAGCGCCTTGCGCGTCGACTCCACCGGCCCCAGGCCCATCACCTCCGGCCCGCAGCCCGAGGTGGCGATCGAGACGATCCGCGCGAGCGGCTCGAGCCCCTTCTTCGCCGCGAACTCCTCCGAGCAGACGAGCGTGGCGCTCGCGCCGTCGGTCAGCGGCGAGGAGGTACCGGCGGTCACCGTCCCGTTCTGATCGAAGGCGAGCTTGAGCCCGGCGAGCCCCGCGAGCGAGGTGTCGGCCCGGATGCAGCCGTCCTGGCTCACCGTGCCGCCCTTCCAGGTGATCGGCACGATCTCGCCGGCGAGCCGGCCTTCGGCCTGCGCCGCCGCGGCCTTCTGTTGCGACGCGAGCGCGAACTCCTCCTGCCGGGCGCGGGAGATGCCGAACTGCCGGGCGAGGTTCTCGGCGGTCTCTCCCATGCTCACGTACGCCTGCGGGAAGCTCTTCATCAGCGCCGGGTTCGGGAGCGGGTTGAAGCCGAGCATCGGCACCCGGGTCATCGACTCGACACCGGCGCAGAGGAACGCCTCGCCGGCGCCGAGCTGGATGGCGCCCGCCGCGGCGTGGATCGCCTCCATCGAGGAGCCGCAGAAACGGTTGATCGTCACGCCGGTCATCCCGATCGGGAAACCGGCGAGGAAGACGACGACGCGGGCGAGGTTGAACCCCTGCTCGCCTTCGGGGAAGGCGCAGCCGAGCTTCAGATCCTCGATGTCGGCCACGTCGACGCCGGTGCGCTCCACGAGGCCGCGCACGGTCTGGGCGGCCAGATCGTCGGGGCGCACCTTGGCGAGCTCCCCTCTCTTCGCTGGGGTGAACGGCGACCGGGCGTAACCGGCGATGACGACGTTCCTCATGGCGGTCTTTCCCTCCGTCGGGTGTCGATGACCGCGCAGCGACGCGGCGGTCAGGTCTCCTGGTCCGTCACGGGCGGAACGATTCCGGCCCGGTGCATCGCTTCGAGACACTGCTCTTCGATCTCGTGCAGCTCCTCGATCGTCAGGTCGATGTCGCGGCGCTGGCTCTCGAGCTCCTCGATCCGCTGGCGGGCTCCCGTGAGGAGCGCCACGAGCTGGCCGCGATGACCGGGATCGGCATCGTAGAGATCGAGATACTTCTTGATCAGCTTGAGTGAGAAACCGAGCCGCTTGCCGCGCAGGATGATCAGCAGCCGGGCGCGATCGCGATGGTTGTAGACCCGCATCGCTCCCGCCCGCTGGGGCTCGAGCAGCCCCTTGCTCTCGTAGAAACGGATCGCCCGCGCCGTCACCCCGAACTCTTCGGCGAGCTCGGTGATGCTCAGGAGCCGTTCGGGGTCGTGGAGGCCGGCCATCGGTGACGAGTCTTGGAGCACCTCGGAGCAAATCTACCGTTGCTTTACGTTAACGTCAAGTGTCTCCCGGCAACGTAACGCCGCGATGCAGCAGGAGGCGTGCACACGAGGTTCGCTACCGCCGGCCGGAAACGGCCGCGGTTCGATAAGGCCCGTCAGAACGGGAGTTGGGCCTTCGCCCTGCGAAAAACGCCCACCGGCAGGAAACCGGTGGGCGCGTTGACGCGGCGCGGCAGCGCGACGCGGTGCAGAGAGTCGCTGCGGTGGACCGGGCCGAGGCTCAGCGCCGCTTGCCGCGCAGCTTCGCGTCGAGCGACCAGCCCCCGGGGCCGAGCAGGGCGATCGCGAGGAGGATGAGCAGGTAGATGATCGCGAGCTCCGGGCTCCCCCACCCCTTGATCGTCTCCGCGGTGGCCGAGCCGATCCCCAGCTTGCCGAGCCACTGGCTGAGCGCGTGGTGGTTGATGAAGGCGGCGGTGAACATCGTCGCCGCGCCGAAGAGCGCCCCCCAGACGGTGAAGAGACCGACGAGCACGAGCAGGCCGCCCACGAGCTCGGAGAGCGCGGCCGCCCAGCCGAAGAAGGCGGGCGCGGGGAAGCCGAGCTTCCCGACGAAGTCGATGAATCCGGTGTTGCCCGAGGTGAACGCGATCACCTTGCCGAGCCCGTGGCCGAGCGCGAGATGGAGTCCCGCCAGCCGGAGCAGGAACAGACCCAGGTTCTTTCGGTTGTCGCTCATCGTCCTCTCCCCCCAGAAAGAGGCGACACGATAGCACGAACCCGGCCGATCGCGGCTACACTCCGGGCCATGCCCCGGGCCTCCGCCGGCAACCCCCGCAACGGCCGCCGCCTCCTGGCGTTCGCGCTCCTGGCCGTCCTGGCGGTCGCGGCCGGTGGCGCCCAGGAGGCGACCTTCGCCGACCGCGTCGAGGTCCGGCGCCTGCTGCTCGAGGTGCGAGTCCTCGACCGGCGGGGGGAGCCGCTGCCGGGCCTCGGCCCGGACGATTTCGTGGTGACGTTCGACGGCGAGCCGGTCCTGGTGGAAGCGATCGATCGTCCCGGGGAAGAGCTTCCGTACCTGCAGGACGGTTCACCCGACGCGACCCTCGTTCCCCTCCCGGTGCCGATCGGCCGCCTGATCGTCCTCTTCTTCCAGCGCCATCACCTCCCGAGCCGTGCTCGCGGCCTCCAGCGGATGATCCACGAAGCGCGGGCACTCGTCGCCGAGCTCGGTCCGGACGACTACGCCGCGGTGCTCTCGTTCGACAGCCGCCTTCATCTCCATACCGATTTCACTACGGACCACGAGCGCCTGCTCGCGGCTCTCGATTCGATCAACCCGTTCCGCCCCGTCGACCTGAGCGACTCGCAGCCGCCCCCGGTGAGCGTGCGGCTGCCGCCGCGGACGGCGAACGGCATCCGCACCGTCGAGCGGGCGATCGAGATCCTCGCGCACCTGCTCGAGCCGCTGCCCGGCGCGAAATCGCTCCTCTTCTTCGGCTGGGGCCTCGGCGACCACTGGGCCGGCACCGTGCGATCCGGCCCCGATCTGCGCCGCGCGCAGGCCGCCTTCGTCCGCGGCAAGACGGCGTTCATCGCCCTCGACGTGACCCAGGCCGATTTCCACACCCTCGAGCTGCTGCTCCACGAGATCGCCCACGACACCGGCGGCCGCTATTTCCGCACCTTCCACCAGCCCGAAGGCACCATGGCCGCCGCCACCGCGACCGTCGCCGCGCACTACCGCCTGACCGTCGTCCCCCCGCCCGGTCTCGCCGGCGAGGTCCGCCTCACCGTCCGCCTGCGCGAAGCCCGGGGCGAAGTGCTCCACCCCCCCCGCATCCTCGTCCCGCCGAGCGGCGGCTGAAGATCCTCGAACGCACGGATCGGAACAGGGACCTCCGGGGTCAGGGAGAGGTCAGACCCGCACCCACACCTACTCGTCCCAAAGCTGGGGATCGATTCTCGACGCCTGATAGAGGGTCAGATCTCGCGCCTGTTGACAGCTCGCCCTGCGGGCTCACTTCGGAGAGCCCGTAACGGCTCCCGGCTCATTCTTCGGCATCTGTTCCTCCCCGAGCCATTCTTTCCCCGGTCGGATGTCCAAAGAAACCCTGGGGCGCTGAGACCCTCGTCACAGTTTCGCCGCCATGAGGCTCGCAAGCCGGACTCCGAGCCAGACGATCCCGCTGAAGAAACCGTAGATGATCCACTCCAGCCCGATCAGGTTGTGGTCGCCACCTAGCGAGGCGTCGATGAGGGAAAGGGCGGCGAGCGTCGCGAAGGCCATCGTGGGCACGAGGCCATTGACCGACCTGAAACTCGTTGCCCCCCGGCCACCGACGGCACGCGCGATCATGCCAACAGCGAGCAACGCGATCGCTTCGACGGCAGAGAAACCCTCGACGGAATCACGCAGGATCCAACTCGGAGTCGCGCGGAGAGCGGGATTCGAGAACGCGGTACGAGCGGTGAGCGCTGCGACCGTGGCGAACGGCGTGAAGACGAGAGCAAGCAGGAGGCGTAGGGCCCTCATGGATGTGCGTTTTCAAGCAGGTAGATCGGCTCTGAGGGGGTTGGCCATGACCTGCTCCGCCGAAAACCGGCTCCTTCGC